>NZ_CP048286.1:3255000-3335000 GCF_010365285.1 Paenibacillus rhizovicinus | reverse complement strand
ACGCAGAAGGATAGTGACGCGGACTGATGGATGTCCGTCCAAGCAGTGAGGCTGATGTGTAGGCAAATCCGCACATCGATAAGGCTGGGCTGTGATGGGGAGCGAAAATTGCAGTAGCGAAGGTCATGAGTTCAGGCTGCCAAGAAAAGCCTCTAGCCAGGTGAAGGTGCCCGTACCGCAAACCGACACAGGTAGTCGAGCAGAGTATGCTAAGGCGCTCGGAAGAACTCTCGTTAAGGAACTCGGCAAAATGACCCCGTAACTTCGGGAGAAGGGGTGCCTCGGTAGGGTGAATAGCCCGAGGGGGCCGCAGTGAAAAGGCCCAAGCGACTGTTTAGCAAAAACACAGGTCTGTGCGAAGCCGTAAGGCGAAGTATACGGGCTGACGCCTGCCCGGTGCTGGAAGGTTAAGGGGAGTGGTTAGCCGCAAGGCGAAGCTATGAACCGAAGCCCCAGTAAACGGCGGCCGTAACTATAACGGTCCTAAGGTAGCGAAATTCCTTGTCAGGTAAATTCTGACCCGCACGAATGGCGTAACGACTTGGGCGCTGTCTCAACGAGAGATCCGGTGAAATTTTAATACCTGTGAAGATGCAGGTTACCCGCGACAAGACGGAAAGACCCCATGGAGCTTTACTGCAGCTTGATATTGGACTTTGGTACGATCTGTACAGGATAGGTGGGAGCCTTAGAAATCGGAGCGCCAGCTTCGATGGAGGCATCGTTGGGATACCACCCTGATCGTATCGGAGTTCTAACCTGGTACCGTAATCCGGTACAGGGACCGTGTCAGGTGGGCAGTTTGACTGGGGCGGTCGCCTCCTAAAATGTAACGGAGGCGCCCAAAGGTTCCCTCAGAATGGTTGGAAATCATTCGTAGCGTGCAAAGGCATAAGGGAGCTTGACTGCGAGACCTACAAGTCGAGCAGGGACGAAAGTCGGGCTTAGTGATCCGGTGGTACCGCATGGAAGGGCCATCGCTCAACGGATAAAAGCTACCCTGGGGATAACAGGCTTATCTCCCCCAAGAGTCCACATCGACGGGGAGGTTTGGCACCTCGATGTCGGCTCATCGCATCCTGGGGCT
This sequence comes from Paenibacillus rhizovicinus, assembly GCF_010365285.1. Classification (NCBI taxonomy): domain Bacteria; kingdom Bacillati; phylum Bacillota; class Bacilli; order Caryophanales; family Paenibacillaceae; genus Paenibacillus; species Paenibacillus rhizovicinus. The sequence goes on along the minus strand of NZ_CP048286.1, from coordinate 3,333,913 downwards.
GAAGTAGGTCCCAAGGGTTGGGCTGTTCGCCCATTAAAGCGGTACGCGAGCTGGGTTCAGAACGTCGTGAGACAGTTCGGTCCCTATCTGTCGTGGGCGCAGGAAATTTGAGAGGAGCTGTCCTTAGTACGAGAGGACCGGGATGGACGCACCGCTGGTGTACCAGTTGTTCCGCCAGGAGCATCGCTGGGTAGCCAAGTGCGGACGGGATAAGCGCTGAAAGCATCTAAGCGTGAAGCCCCCCTCAAGATGAGATTTCCCAGTATGTAAGACCCCTTGAAGACGACGAGGTTGATAGGTTCGAGGTGGAAGCGCAGCAATGCGTGGAGCTGACGAATACTAATCGGTCGAGGGCTTATCCAAGAACAACTCGTTTCAGCTAATGCAAGAAACCTTCGCAAAGGTTCGTATCCAGTTTTCAGGGTGTAATTCAGCGAAGAACAACCGTCAAGCGCGGCTTGTTAAAAACTGATTGCAAAGACGTTTGGCGATGTCTAAACCTGATCCTTATAACTGCCTCAGTTATAATGGACAAGCAGTATGATGAGGCAACAATGTGGCGGTGTAGCTCAGCTGGCTAGAGCATTCGGTTCATACCCGGAGGGTCGGGGGTTCGAGTCCCTTCGCCGCTACCACATTCCCTGGAGGCTTAGCTCAGCTGGGAGAGCATCTGCCTTACAAGCAGAGGGTCGGCGGTTCGATCCCGTCAGCCTCCACCATCTTTACAAACGCGGAGCCGTGGTGTAGTGGCCCAACATGCCTGCCTGTCACGCAGGAGACCGCGGGTTCGAATCCCGTCGGCTCCGCCATTTTTTTTAATTTAAGGCTCGGTAGCTCAGTTGGTAGAGCAGAGGACTGAAAATCCTCGTGTCGGCGGTTCGATTCCGTCCCGAGCCACCATTTATGTTCAAAAGGTAATACCTTTTGTCATATACGGAGGGCTAGCGAAGTGGCCAAACGCGGGAGACTGTAAATCTCTTCCTCACGGTTCGGTGGTTCGAATCCATCGCCCTCCACCATTTTTTTAATGAGAGTCATTAGCTCAGTTGGTAGAGCACCTGACTTTTAATCAGGGTGTCGTAGGTTCGAATCCTACATGACTCACCATTTCGATACCATTACACCTGTAGGTCTTAGACCTGCAGGTTTTTTTGTGTTTATTCAAGCGGAGTATTTCATCCGACAGCGGGCAAACTGAACGCAAAGACATAAAAGACAGACACAACTGTGATTCCAGGGGGTTCTGCAGCACGATGAAATATGGATTGTCGGCACTCGTTTGTTTTGCAATTGTTGCTATACTGGTTCCGATTCTTCGCAAGTATGCAATCCGGTTTGGATTCGTCGATCGTCCGAACGCCCGCAAGATTCATAAAGCTCCGGTACCGCTTATGGGTGGTGCTGCACTTTATTTCGGCGTTGTGGTTACGCTGTTTATGTTCCAGGGCATTACACCGCTTAGTTTGACGATTTGTATAGGGGGATTCATTCTTGTCGTCATTGGGCTCATAGACGATGCGTCTAAGTCGCGTGGCGCCGATTTCCCGGTGTGGCCGCGCGTCATTGCTTATATGGCCGTAGCTGCAATCCCGTTGTTATTCGATATTGAAATCGAGGGGCTGTCGAGTCCGCACGGGATGATTATATTTCCGCATTGGCTCGGCATCGTTAGTTCGATTATTTGGGTGTTTGCTCTAATTAATATGATCAATTTTATTGATGGCGTAGATGGATTAGCTTCAGGCGTGTCGACGTTATCGTCCTTGACGTTATTTATTGCGGCGCTGTTCAAACAACAATATCCGACTGCGCTGCTCGCGGTTATTCTGGTTGCTGCTTGCGCGGCCTTCTTGTTTTATAATTTCTACCCGGCACGAATCTTCATGGGCGACGCCGGAGCGACGTTCCTTGGATACGCGTTGGCGGTTACCGCAGTCGACGGTGCATTTAAAAGCGCAACGCTCGTTACGGTAGCAGTGCCGTTCCTGGCGCTTGGAGTACCTATATTAGATACGGCAATCGTGATGCTGCGCAGACTGTTGTCGGGCAAGGGCCTGCATCGTGCCGACAAGCTTCATACCCACCACGTACTTATGAAATGGGGGCTTACACAGATCCAAACGGTCTCCTTCATTTATTTAGTCGCTGCGCTTTTCTCTCTCCTGTCGCTCGTTCTGCTGCTGGCCTTAAGCTGAAAAAAACAGTCTTATGTGATATACTGTCCATTAAAAGCGCTTCTCGCGCCGATGGATAGGGGCAAGCCCATGAGTGATGCAAAATGGATCATGCAATTGCAAGCGGTTCTGGATTGCCCGGTCCGAGAGCATAAGCTCCCGATTGAAGACTGGTTATTGCTGAGCAATGAACAAGGCCGTCATCAAAACGATGGATTGCAAAAGCCTAAAACGAATGCGGTTACAATTGGCGATTATGTAAGCGGTGCGGAGGGAGCAATCTGGTTTGCTCTTGAACAGGAAGCCGATCAGGTTCATGTTCTGGAGGTGAACCGGCAGCCGTTCAGCGAAATGGAGCTGCGGCTAATTGGCTGGACTGCGAGTCAAATTCTCGCCGATCGTTCGAAGCATTATGAAGGCATGACAGAATCGGAACGGTACGCAAGAGAGCTTGGCACATGGATTGACGAGCAGTTGGATGCAAGCGAACCGAAGCTGCTGCTGCCTGACCGTCTTATATCCAGAGGCAGATTGTTTTCTTCCATGATTCCTTTTCTTCTCGTTTGCGAACAATCCGAACCGAATGGCGAAAGCTTCGGCGAACTGGAGAAGCTGCTGCGGACGTTTCTTGCGGAGGAAGTGCTGATTATTCCTTTGAAAGATCAGGAGTGGCTAATTCTCGGCCCAGCTTCCCTCATTAATGATGCGCAATCGGGCGAACGCGATGAGGAAGACGAAGAGTCACTTGAGGAAAGCCTGGCCTCGATCGCATTCGGCCTGCATGAAATGCTGGAAAGCGAATGGATTGGAGAATGCCATTTGGCGGTATCCCATCCACTATCGCCGGCCAATTCCATCGTAGGGACAACGGCATTGCTTAGGGAAACCGTTCATCTAGGGAGAGCGTTCCATATCGGATCGAATATTCATCTGCCATGGCTGCTTCATCTAGAGCGACTGTTGAACACGATTCCCGAACCCCATCGCATTAAATTCGTGGAGCAGGCTTTGAAACGGACGGATGCCTTCTTGGATCCGGAAATCTTGACGACGCTTGAAACCTTCTTCTCCTTGGACTGCAATGTCAGCGAAACCGCGAAGAAGTTATATATCCATCGCAATACGCTGCTTTACCGTTTGGACAAGCTTAAACAGGAGACAGAACTGGATGTCCGGCAGTTCCGAGACGCTGTACTCGTCAAAATCATTTTACTATTGTATAAAGTGACGAAAAGGGCATAGTTTTTTTGTAAAGTATGTGCATAGTCAATTGGACAGCACTGATATAAACTAAACGTATGGAAAGACAATAATCGTTAGGGGGAAATACAAATGGCTGGTGTACGCTTAGAGCACGTTTACAAAAAATATGCGGGTACTGATCTCGCTTCGGTTAAAGATTTCAACCTTGATATCAAAGACAAAGAATTCTTGGTTCTTGTCGGTCCATCCGGTTGCGGTAAATCCACAACGCTTCGTATGATCGCCGGTCTTGAGGAAATCTCCGAAGGTAAACTGTTCATCGGCGAGCGTCTAGTTAATGACGTAGCCCCTAAAGATCGTGACATCGCGATGGTATTCCAATCGTATGCCCTCTACCCACACATGAACGTTTATCAAAACATGGCGTTCGGTCTTAAACTTCGTAAATTCAAAAAAGCGGAAATCGACAAACGCGTTCGTGAAGCCGCTAAAATTCTAGATATTGAACATCTGCTTGACCGTAAACCAAAAGCATTGTCCGGTGGTCAACGTCAACGTGTCGCTCTCGGCCGTGCTATCGTTCGTGAGCCGCAAGTATTCTTGATGGATGAGCCGCTCTCCAACTTGGATGCTAAACTTCGTGGTCAAATGCGTGCGGAAATTTCCAAACTGGCTAAACGTCTGGAAACAACCGTTATCTACGTAACACATGACCAAATCGAAGCAATGACAATGGGTGACCGTATCGTTGTTATGAAAGACGGTATCATTCAACAAGCTGCTTCCCCAGAAGAACTGTATAACCACCCGGTTAACATCTTCGTAGCAGGCTTTATCGGCGCTCCTTCGATGAACTTCATCACAGGTACGCTTGCTGAAGCTGGCGGCGCAGTTCGCTTCAAAGCGACAAACATCGATGTTCTTGTTCCAGACGGCAAAGCGCAACAACTGCGTGATAAAGGTCTGATCGGCAAAGAAATCATCCTTGGTATCCGTCCAGAAGATCTGCACGAAGAGCCTGTGTTCCACGAAGCTTCCCCGCAAACGATCGTGAACGCTCACGTTGAAGTTGCTGAGAACCTCGGTCACGAAATGTTCCTGTACCTGAACGGCCTGGGCAAAGACTCCGTTATCGCACGTGTTGACGGCCGCTCTGGCGTTAAAGAAGGTACGAACGTGAAGCTCGCTCTGGATATGAACAAAGTTCATATCTTCGATAAAGAAAGCGAACTGAACGTATTCGAAGTTTAATTTAAATCATTCCTTTCACATAAGCAGCCGTCCGATTCAATCGGACGGCTGTTTTTTGCTTAGCGCATATGCCGGATGCGTGCTTGCCTTGTTCCGGTCCCGTAAGGGCGTTGCTTTCAGGGCTTATTTCCTATAGGATGAATACATCTGGATATTTTTATTACTAATTCAACTCGTAGTCGGCTGCGATTTTGAGGAGGCCAATCGATGGGCAAGAAAGTGAAAGTTTCGGATCTGGTGAGCCAGTTTCAGCTCGAGATCTTAAGTGGCGAGGATGGCCTGAAACGCAGCATTACGCTTGATGATTTGTCGCGTCCGGGACTTGAGATGGCGGGTTACTTCGATTACTACCCGAAGGAACGGGTGCAGATTCTCGGTAAAACGGAAATTACGTTTATGGACACGCTCTCCAGTCAAGAGCGGATGGACCGTGTCGAACGTCTTTTCGATGACGAGACCCCATGCTTTATCATTACGCGGGGATTGGACGCACCGGCGGAATTGCTGGAGCAGTCGAATACGCGTCAAATTCCGGTATTGCGCAGTAATGCCGCTACAACGATTTTCTTGAGCCGCATCACTAATTTCCTGGAACGCAAGCTGGCGCCTTCCGCTACGATTCATGGTGTTCTCGTGGATGTTTATGGCGTAGGCATGCTCATTACGGGCGGCAGCGGCATCGGTAAAAGCGAAACCGCTCTTGAACTCGTCAAACGCAGCCACCGGCTTGTAGCCGATGATGCCGTTGAAATCCGGCAGACCTCGGATGGTCAACTGCACGGCACGGCCCCTGAATTGATTCGTCATTTGCTTGAGATTCGCGGTCTTGGCATTATTAACGTGATGACGTTATTCGGTGCTGGCGCCGTTCGAAACAACAAGCGGATTAGCGTCGTCATTAAGCTGGAGAATTGGCAGGCGGACAAGCAGTATGATCGTCTCGGCCTAGATGAAGAGACGACCCGGATTATCGATACGGATGTGCCGATCGTTACGGTTCCGGTTCGGCCTGGACGAAACTTGGCCGTCATTATCGAGGTGGCAGCGATGAACTTCAGGCTGAAACGAATGGGATACAACGCGGCGCTGCAGTTTACGAACAAACTGACGGAAACGATCGCGGAAGATTCCGATGATTTCGATTGAACGTCTGATGCGAGAATAGAGACGAACAACCAATACGGATAATAAGAAAGGAGCCTTGATGCGGCATGTTTGGATTACGTTTAGATCCGATAGCGTTCTCGCTGGGTTCGATTAGTGTGCATTGGTACGGGATCATTCTGGGAACCGCGGCACTGGTCGGTTTGCTGCTTGCGGTACAAGAAGGAAAGCGCTTCGGGCTGTCGCCGGACTTTTTCATGGATTTATTGTTGTTTGGCGTACCGTCAGCGATTATCGGGGCACGCATCTATTTTGTAGCGTTCCAATGGAATGAATATAAGAACCACCTCGTTGATGTGTTTAAGATATGGAATGGCGGTATCGCCATCTATGGTGCGCTGATCGGGGCTTTCACTTGCGGCATCATCTATTTCAGAAACAAGGGATACAGCTTCTGGCGGATCGCCGATATCTGCGCGCCTTCGCTGATCGCGGGTCAAATGATCGGACGATGGGGCAACTTCGTCAATCAAGAGGCCTATGGCGGAGAGGCTTCGGAGAATTTCCTGCGCCATACGCTGCACCTGCCCAATTGGATCGTCAATCAAATGAATGTCGAGGGCGTATTCCATCATCCGACCTTCTTGTACGAGTCCTTATGGAATCTGCTCGGTCTGGTGATCTTCCTCGTGCTTCGCCGCCGGCCGTTCCTGCGTGCGGGAGAATTGCTTTTCGCTTATTTCATCTGGTATTCCCTCGGACGCTTCTACGTGGAAGGTCTTCGTACGGACAGCTTAGCTTTCCTTGGCGCGGACTGGGCTGCCTCCTTCATGAATGCGCTCTGGTCGCCACTGAAGGCCGCAGGCTTCACGCAAGGTTATCTGGATCCGGCATACGGCAATATTCGAATCTCGCAGCTGCTGGCGGTATTGCTCATTCTTGCCTCGATCGCGATGATTATCATTCGCCGCCGTACGGGTGCGGCTTCCGAACGCTACCTCGACCCAATCATTAACTTTAAAACCGGTCTTCCTGCAGGCGCGGAAGAGAAGAAAGGTTCGTCCGTTACTTCCGATGAGGCGACAGTCGAGCATTCCGGCAGAGAGTCCGTGGATCGCACGGACGATTCGAGCATTAAAGAGTAAGGGAGTCTTTCAAGAAGAATGGCAACTCAACTGAAAGCGATTTTGTTTGACTTGGACGGGACCATAATGGATACCAACGAATTGATTATCCAGACGTTCTTGGATGCGCTGAAAGGCGTCGTTCCGTCCGAGTTTAGTCGGGAACATATCATTCCGAGCATGGGGCTCCCGCTGACGAAGCAGCTGCAGTTGTTCTCGGGACGTGAGCAGGTCGAGGATCTGGTCTTGGCTTATCGGGAGATCAACTTGCGGCTGCATGACGAGTACGTTTCCGCTTTCCCGTATGTGACAGACGTATTTGCAAAGCTTCATGAAGCCGGTATTCGGATCGGAATCGTCACGACGAAGATACGATTGACTACCGAGCGTGGTCTCCGTTATGTAGGGCTCTACGATTATGTAGAACCCGGCGCTATCGTAACGATCGAGGACGTGACGCATCCGAAACCGGATCCGGAACCCGTACAGCGTGCATTGGATGCGCTGGGCATCGAGCCTGGCGAAGCGATGATGGTCGGCGACAGCATCGTCGATATTCAATCCGCGGAAGCGGCAGGCGTTGTTTCCGTCGGCGTGGCTTGGTCGCTCAAAGGCGAGGTTGTGCTGAAGGAGAGCGGCGCGCGGCATATCATCCACGACATGCGCGATCTATTCGCTTTGGCGGGATTGGAGTAAACGGCTTGAGAAACGTGGAGCGTTATCCTGTGGAAGGGCCAAACGCGCTTTGGCAGGTATACCGTACCATCAGCCGCTGGAAGGTCATTCGCAACTTTCTATTCATACAGGTGGCGCGCTACTGTCCCTCCTTGCCGGTAAAAAATTGGATTTACCGGCATATGCTAGGGATGCAGGTAGGGCGCCACTCCGCATTTGCGCTGATGGTGATGGTCGACGTGTTTTTCCCGGAAAAGATCGTGGTCGGTGACAATTCGATTATCGGCTACAATACGACAATCCTAACGCATGAATATTTAATCGGGGAGTACCGGCTCGGTCAAGTTCGTATCGGCTCAGAGGTGATGATCGGCGCCAACACGACGATCCTGCCAGGCGTGACGATCGGGGACCGTGCCGTCGTTGCCGCGGGTTCGGTGGTCCATAAGGACGTGAAGCCGGGAACATTCGTCGGTGGAAATCCAATGCAAGAGATCCAAAGAAGACGGGAGCAGTGAGCGGCATGAGTCGAAAGATGACTGTAATGGCGGTATTGGTTGCCCTCGGCGCCTTGCTGACGGGCGGATATTTTCTCCATCTCAAACGGCTCCCGCATAGATCCGTTGCTCCGGTTGCTCGACGAAGCGGACCGACACGAAAGCCGATATCGGCGGGGCACTCTACATCAGGCGCGTCATCGGCGAGCGTCGAGACCGCTACGCCGCACGGCATCTATTACCGTAATCGGGTTATCGTGCTGATGTATCATGAAGTGGCCATCAAGCCTAAGGATGACAAGGCGTTATCGCTGGCAAAATTTAAACAGCAGCTGTCGCTGATGAAAAAAAACAATTTTCATTGGATTACGATGGAACAATACAAACAGTTTATTTTGAAGGATGCGCCCGTGCCGGACAATGCCGTGCTGATGACGTTCGACGACGGCTATGAATCGTATTATACGGATACGTATCCCGTCCTGAAGCAATTTCATGTGCCCGCTACGAATTTCTTGATCGTGAATACCGTTGGCAATCCGCGGCATATCGGCATTCCGAAGCTCACTTGGAACCAGGTGGAGCAAATGCACCGGAACGGTTACGACTTCTACAACCACACGTTTGATTCCCATGCCTATGCGTCACACGACGGAAAAGGCGGCAAGCAGCTGCCGATGTTGGAAGCACCGATGTACGTGAAGAAGTTGAAACGCAGTGAAACGACGAAGGAATACCTGGCTCGCGTCAAAACCGATTTGACGAAAGCAGACACGATTCTGGGTCAGCATCTCGGCAGCAAAGACAACATCCTCGCCTTTCCTTATGGAGCCTACAATATGGCTGTCCTGCGCATTTGCCATAAGATCGGCATCGACATCACGTTTACGGTCAAAAGCGGCATTAATGCTTACGGTCAGCGAAACGGTTACCGCGTCAATGCCGGCGGGGAGGACGATAATCCGAACGCGTTGATCGATTTAATGAAAGAAGGTACCCGCATGCCAAAACCGGGAAGCGATGCTTCCCGGTTTTTGTTGGAGTTCGGCGCGTTCGGCACCGCGATCGTGACCATTGTGCTGGCAAAGCTGCTGATTAATGCTTGGGAGGACAAGCAGGGCAGGCGGATGTTACGCTTACGTAAAACGGCAATGGGGCGGAAACAAGAATGATGCCGAAGGCGGATGCAAGGCAAGCGCGCTCCGGGAAGTTTGGATAATCGGCGAGAAGAGAAAGAGGAAACGGGGAACCGTTGCCGGTAAGAATGCACGCAATTAGCCATACGTGAAGGTGCGGGCCGTATTGACGGAACCCCGACGCCGTGGTATTATTACGACTAATCCTTTATTTTGGCAGTATGGTAATATGGTAACACGTTAATAAACTAAAGCGCTGTGGGTGAATATAAATGTCCAAACCGAAGGTGTTCGAGAAACCGATTGGGGTCAAGGATTATCTGCCGCATGCGGTGGCGAAGCTGAGACAAATCGAAAATCAAGTGCTCGCTTGCATGGGCTCATGGGGCTATGAGCAAATTATGACCCCGACTATGGAGTATTACGATACGGTAGGCGTGGCAAGCTCGACGTCGGACCAGAAGCTGTTCAAGCTGCTTAATAATCGCGGTACGACGCTCGTGCTGCGGTCTGACATGACGGCGCCGATCGCGAGGGTGGTTTCCTCCGTTCTGAAGGACGTCCAATTCCCGATTCGTCTGTCTTATCATTCCAGCGTGTTCCGGGCGATCGAAGAAGAAGCCGGACGCGAAGCGGAGTTCTTCCAAACTGGCGTGGAGCTAGTCGGCGATGCGTCTCCGGATGCGGATGCGGAAGTGGTCGCCCTCGCTATCGCTTCGTTGAAGGCGGCTGGCGTGAATCGGTTTAAAATCGCGATCGGTCATGTCGGCTTCTTGAACGGCTTGTTCGAGGAGGCGCTGCCCGGCGAGCATGAGGCGCAGGAGGAACTGAAATCGTTCCTGCTCGGGCGCGACTATGTCGGCTACCGGGAGAAATTGCGTTCTTTGACGCTATCCGATGCGATGCGCAGCGAACTGGAAGGCATCACGCGTCTGCGCGGCGGACAAGAAATTTGCAATCAGGCGCTGGCGCTCAGCTTGGACGCAACGGCGCAGGCTTCCATCCGCCATCTGTGCGAAATGTGGGATGCCCTTGCGGCGTACGGCGTTTGCGAGCATGTGCTGATCGATTTGACGATGATTGGTGACTTTAAGTATTACACGGGCATGACGTTCGAGGCGTATGCGGCTGATTTGGGTTTCCCTGTAGCGAGCGGAGGCCGGTATGACAATTTGTTGAAACAGTTTGGCCGACCGGCACCTGCGACGGGGTTCGCGTTGAAAACGACGCGGATTCTGGAACTCATCGGGGATGGGGACAGCGAAGCGAAAGTTGAGCGCATCCTGATCGCCTACGATGCGGAAGGCCGTGCAGCGGCGCTTGACAAGGCGCGCGAGCTGCGTGAGAGCGGAGCTGCCGTGTCGGTCGTCACGGAGCGGATGGATGCGGATGCGGAGCAAGTATTGCGCGATGCCGCGGCAGCTGGCACGAATGACGAACAAGTGCGGTACAAGGGCGTTGCATTTACGAAGCTGCTGACCTACTTCGGCGGCAATCGGGGAAGGGAGTAGGCTGGCTATGAATAATCAGGAACTGCAGACGGCGGATTCGGGTCGCGAACTGTTGAAGGTTGCGATGCCGAAGGGTCGTATTTATAAAGTAGCTTCGAAGCTGTTCAGAGAAGCGGGCGTGCCGATTCCGAGCGATTTCGACGATACGCGCAAGCTGATCATCGAGCTGCCGGAAGCGGGCATGTCGTTCATCATGGCGAAGCCGGTCGATGTGCCGACTTACGTGGAGTACGGCGTCGCTGATATCGGCATCGTCGGCAAGGACGTATTGATGGAGGAAAACAAGGACGTTTACGAGCTGCTGGACCTCGGCATTGCAAAATGCCGCATGTCCGTCATCGGTCTCCCGGATTGGAAGCCGGTCATCCATCCCCGGGTAGCGACGAAGTACCCTAGCATCGCGTCGCAATATTTTCGGGAACAAGGACAGCAGGTTGAAGTCATCAAGCTGAATGGTTCTATCGAGCTGGCTCCGTTGATCGGTCTGGCCGACCGGATCGTCGATATGGTGGAGACGGGGCAGACGCTCCGTGAGAACGGGCTTGTCGAGATGGAGTCGATCTTCAGCATTACGAGCCGGCTGATCGCGAACCGCGTGAGCTATCGGATGAAGAACGAGGCGATTCAGAGCCTCTGCGATAAGCTGCAGAACGCGATCGCTGCTAAGCCAGGCGTGTAAGAGCAGTCATCAGGCAGCAAGGGGAGTTCGAGGCGTCCCAATTCCCAAGTGCTTCCCGAGTGTTGATATTCTCGAAGAGGAAGCTCTTGGTGAAGTAAGCACGAATGGACCGCGGGCGTACCTCTAAGAAAGGCTGCCATCATTATAGAGCAAGCGCGAAAGGAGCGGATCGGTATGCGAAAGCTGCGAGCGGAGCAGTTTGGATTGACGCGCAAAGTGGACTATGGTTCACCGGAGCAAAATGAAACGGTCGCCCAAATCGTCGAGGCGATCCGTACGGAAGGCGACGCGGCATTGCTGCGATACACGGAGCAGCTGGACCGGGTTCAATTGGACGCCGCGGCGCTTCGCGTCACGGAACAAGAAATCCAGTCGGCCTATGATCGTGTCGATGCCGACTTTCTGACGGCAATTCGTCAGGCGGCGGCCAACATCCGCGCCTTCCACGAGAAGCAGCTGCGCCAGTCCTGGGTGGACGTGCAGCCGGACGGCACGATGCTGGGACAACTGCTGCGGCCGCTGAAGCGCGTCGGGGTATACGTTCCTGGCGGGAAGGCGGCTTATCCGTCGTCGGTGCTGATGAACGTCATTCCGGCGCAAGTAGCAGGCGTACCGGAGATCGTCATGGTGACGCCGCCTTCTACAGGCGGCAAAACAGGCATCGATCCGTACATTCTGGTTGCCGCCGCGGAAGCGGGCGTCAAAGAGATGTACCGTATCGGGGGCGCGCAAGCGATAGCTGCTTTGGCTTACGGGACGGAGACGATTCCGCCGGTAGATAAAATTTGCGGACCCGGCAACATCTATGTCGCGCTCGCCAAACGCGCCGTGTTCGGCGTAGTGGCGATCGACAGCATTGCGGGACCGAGCGAAATCGTCGTGCTTGCCGACGAGACGGCGGATCCCGCTTATGTCGCGGCTGATCTGCTGTCACAGGCGGAGCACGACGAGATGGCGTCGGCAATCCTCGTCACGACTTCGGAAGCGCTTGGAGATGCCGTAGCGGTAGAAGTCGAGCAGCAGCTGTCGACGCTGCCCCGGGAGGGTACGGCCCGTCAGTCGATTGAAGGCTATGGCGCTATACTGCTTGCCGACTCCATGGAGGATGCCATTGCCGTCGTAAATCGCATGGCGCCGGAGCACTTGGAAATCATGACGGCCGAGCCGATGACGCTGCTGGGCCGGATCGAGAACGCGGGTGCGATCTTCGTCGGACCGTATAGCTCGGAACCGGTGGGCGATTATTTTGCCGGTCCGAATCATATCCTGCCGACCAATGGCACGGCGCGTTTCTCTTCGCCGGTAAACGTAGACGATTTCATGAAGAAGTCGAGCTTGATCTACTACAGCAAGGACGCGCTGATGACGAACGGCGACCAAATTATTACGCTTGCTCGTCACGAGGGCCTGGAAGCGCACGCGAGAGCCATCGAGATTCGGCTGGAGCGGGAGCGCTAGGCGAAGGCGGGCGGCTGACTTGCCGCCTAATAGCCCGAGTAACGCTGCATATGTTCGATGCTGCGGTTTGCGAGGGATTGCGGGTTGCTTTCTCGGCAGCACGTTTCAAGATAAGATGAAGCGAAAGAAGGATGTTTACTATGGCGGATAACGTAATTCGCGCAGCCGATGTGGCGCGCAAGACAAACGAGACGGACATTACGCTCGCATTCGGCATCGACGGTACGGGCGTTTCCAAGATCGAGACGGACGTGCCGTTCCTGAATCATATGCTTGATCTGTTCACCAAGCACGGCCAATTCGACCTTACCGTCGAAGCACGCGGCGACGTGGATATCGACGACCATCACACGGTCGAAGACATCGGCATCTGCCTCGGGCAGACGATTCGCGAGGCGCTTGGCGACAAACGCGGTATCAAACGTTATGCTTCGGTATTCGTGCCGATGGACGAAGCGCTGGCACAGGTCGTCATCGACTTGAGCAACCGGCCGCACTTCGAGTACCGGGCGCAGTATCCGTCCCAACAAGTCGGCAGCTTCTCGACGGAGCTCGTGCACGAATTCCTGTGGAAGCTGGCGCTTGAGGCGCGCATGAACCTGCATGTCATCGTGCATTACGGCTTGAACACGCATCATATGATCGAAGCGGTATTCAAGGCGCTTGGCCGCGCGCTTGACGAGGCGACAAGCATCGACCCGCGCGTGCAAGGAGTGCCTTCGACGAAAGGAGTGCTGTAGGATGATCGCGATCATCGATTACGGCATGGGCAATTTGCACAGCGTCAGCAAGGCTGTCGAACGTCTCGGCTACGAGGCGGTCGTCACGGCGGACGCGAAGGAGATCATGGAAGCGGACGGCGCAATTCTGCCAGGCGTCGGAGCATTCGGCGACGCGATGCAAAATTTGCAAAATACCGGCTTGGACGAAGTGACGCGCTATTACGCGGCGTCCGGTAAACCATTGCTCGGCATTTGCCTCGGCATGCAGCTGCTGTTCACCGAGAGCGAGGAGTATGGCCCGCATAAAGGGCTGAACCTGCTGCCGGGCACAGTTATCCGGTTCAAGGGTGATTTCAAAGTACCTCATATGGGCTGGAACAAGCTGGACTTCCGCCAGAACACGCCATTGTTCGATGGCCTTGAGCAGGGTCATGTGTACTTCGTGCATTCGTATCATGCGAAGCCGGAGCGCGCGGACGATCTGCTCGCGACGACCGACTATAACGGTCAAGTGACAGCTATCGTCGGCCGAGGCAACGTGTACGGGATGCAGTTCCATCCGGAGAAAAGCGGCGATCTCGGCATGAGCCTGCTGCATAATTTCCTTGCTCTTACTGGAGCGCGCGAACCGATTCGTCATTAGATCCCCAATAGAAGCGCTTTTGATTTTCTAGCTGGTAACCCCAGCGCAGGGTTCACTTACAAACTTTTAGAATGGAGCGTCCATAATGTTAGCCAAACGGATAATCCCGTGTCTGGACGTGAAGGACGGACGCGTCGTAAAGGGCGTTAACTTCGTTAATCTGCGTGACGCCGGCGATCCCGTCGAACTAGCGGCGATTTACGATAAGGAAGGCGCCGACGAGCTGGTGTTTCTGGATATTTCGGCTTCGGTGGAAGGCCGGGCAACGATGGTGGAAGTCGTCAAGCGAACAGCTGGCGAAATTACCATTCCGTTCACGGTTGGCGGCGGCATCTCCCACGTCGACGATATGAAGCGGCTGCTGCGGGCAGGGGCCGACAAAATCGGCATCAATACGGCAGCAGTCAAAAACCCGTCGCTGGTGAAGGACGGCGCGAAGAAGTTCGGCTCGCAATGCATTGTGGTAGCCATCGACGCGAAATTCAATGCGGCATGGGGCGAATGGGAAGTGTTCACGCACGGCGGACGGACGGCAACCGGCATCAAGGCACTCGCTTGGGCGAAGGAAGTCGAGCAGCTCGGAGCCGGTGAAATTCTGCTGACGAGCATGGATGCGGACGGAACGAAAGACGGCTTCGACGTGAAGCTGACGCGGGCCGTATCGGATTCGCTCGGCATTCCCGTCATCGCTTCCGGCGGAGCGGGCAAAGTGGAGCATTTTCATGATGTGTTCTTGCAAGGCCATGCCGATGCAGGCCTGGCGGCAACGATTTTTCACTATAAAGAAATGACGATCCGCGATGTGAAGGACGACTTGCGGCTGAAAGGGGTCGAGATTCGATGAGCACAAGCAAAACAGTTGAGGCAGCTGCGGCGGAGATCAAATGGAACGAGGCGGGTTTAGTCCCGGCTATCGTACAGGACGCTGCCAGCAAAGAAGTATTGATGATGGCCTACATGAACGGGGAGTCGCTCGCGCGCTCCGTGGAATCCGGCGAAACATGGTTCTGGAGCCGTTCGCGAAATGAGCTATGGCACAAAGGCGCGACTAGCGGCCATACGCAGCGCATCGTGTCCATGCATTACGACTGCGACGGCGACACGCTGCTCGTCCGCGTGGAGCAAACCGGACCGGCTTGCCATACGGGAACGTACAGCTGCTTCACAGGAGAGATCCAAGGCGTGAAAGGAACGGAATCGGGCGCGAGCGCATTCCAGCAGTCGAGCGATCGTTTCGCGATGCTGAATCAATTGGAAGCTACCATCGCGCAGCGCTACGTCGAGCGTCCGGAAGGCGCCTATACGACGTATTTGTTCGAGAAAGGCGTGGACAAAATCCTCAAGAAGGTCGGCGAAGAATCGGCGGAAGTCATCATCGCGGCCAAGAACAAAGATAACGACGAGCTCCGCTGCGAAACGAGCGATCTCGTATTCCATCTGATGGTGCTGCTGCGCGAGCGCGGGCTGTCGCTGGACGAAGTCATGACGGAGCTAGGACGCCGCCATAATAAGACCAAGCCATCCTCCTAGCATCAGCGGAGGACTGGCTGCCTTAGCCGAGCCTGCCGCCAGCACGCTCGGTTCTGTCGTGTTCAGGCCTGCAGAAAATGCATAAACGCGGGGACAAACCGCGTTAGAAGGCGCATTGTCACGCGAGATGCCGGTTGAAGCGGGTACATGGCGGGTAATCCCTAGAGATCGTTTTTTGAATTATTATAAATTCCATGTATAATGAAAGTTGTCGAAACAAGCGGTATTGAAGATACCCAAAGGACAGTCGTTACTGTTTTGCTTCCCTGTAGTCTTGAAGGGAAGAGGCTTATCAATTTAGTGGTCCAATCGCTCAGGAGGGTATTATGTTGTTTAGCGACAAGCTGCGTATTTTCTCGGGTTCCTCGAATCCAAAATTGGCTGAACGAATCAGCGAAGAGCTCGGGCTTCCGCTCGGTAAAATCAAAGTGTCCCGGTTTAAAAGCGGCGAGATCTATGTTCACTACGAGGAGACGATCCGTAACTGCGACGTGTTCCTGGTTCAATCGTTCTCGCATCCCATCAACGATCACTTTGTCGAGCTGCTCGTCATGATTGACGCGGCGAAGCGTGCTTCCGCCCGTACCGTTAACATCATCGTGCCGTATTACGGTTATGCGCGCCAAGAACGCAAAGCGGCTCCGCGCGAACCGATTTCGGCCAAGATGCTTGCCGATGTACTCACGACGGTTGGCGCGACGCGCGTAATCACGATTGATCTTCATGCGCCGGCGATCCAAGGCTTCTTCAATATTCCAGTGGATCATTTGACAGGTCTGGACCTGATCAGCGATTACCTGAAATCGAAGAACATCAAGAATCCGGTCGTCGTTTCTCCGGATGCCGGCCGTGCGTCGACGGCGGAGAAGCTGGCGAACTATCTGGACGCGCCGTTCGCGATCATGATCAAGAAGCGTCAGGCTCACAACGAATCCAACATCACTCACGTCATCGGCGATGTCGAGGGTGGAACGCCGATTATTATCGAGGACATGATCGATACGGGCGGCACCATCGTAAACGTCGTGGAAGGCCTCAAGGAACGCGGCGCCGAGGACGTTTACGTGTGCGCGACGCATCCGCTCTTCTCGGGCCCTGCCCTGCAGCGATTGGACCATCCAAATATTAAAGAAGTCATCGTCACCGACACGATCGCGCTCCCGGACAACCGTTCCGACCGCTTCAAGGTTCTGTCGGTAGCTCCGATCTTAGCGGAAACGACACGGATTATCATCGAAGGCGGCTCCATCAGCACGCTCTTCAAAAACGCGGGCATTTAGGCGTCTGTCCGATGCACGCAGTCGAAGGATAGCGATGCTAATGCGACTCCGTCGGACAGACGCCAAGGCGTCTGTCCGATGCACGCAGTCGAAGGATAGCGATGCTAATGCGACTCCGTCGGACAGACGCCAAGGCGCCTGTCCGATGCACGCAGTCGAAGGATAGCGATGCAAATGCGACTCCGTCGGACAGACGCCAAGGCGTCTGTCCGATGCACGCAGTCGAAGGATAGCGATGCTAATGCGACTCCGTCGGACAGACGCCTAGTACCGGCCCCGCCGGCCGAAGCCGCTTATACGGCCGCCTTGAGCGGCCACCAACTCGAATCGCGGGCCAATGCCCGCGATTTGCCACATATTCTTTCGTGTAAGGATAGGCCGCGCTATGGTATAATCGTAGAAACTTTGAACGGGGCTGGTCGTACTAATGTGCATAATTTCTTGCGCACCTAGGAGTACTACTGACCTGTGCAGCCGACCTTGGTCGCGAACTGCGTTCGCTGCTCGGGTATGCAACCAACCCTGGTCGCGAACTGCGTTCGCTGCTCGGGTATGCAACCAACCCTGGTCGCGAACTGCGTTCGCTGCTCGGGTATGCATCCAAAGGAGGTGCCTTGTGTTATGAAAGAAAAGAAAATTGCGGTAGCCGGACGCAGCACGAAAATCATACCTATTCAGTGGGACGCAACGTTCTTCTTCGAGCGAGCGGTTCGTTCGATGGATCGATATCATTATGACAAGGCACTGAAATATTTCCGGCGTGCGGCCGAATACGAGCCGGATAATCCCGTCAACCATTGCAATATGGCGGGAATTTTGTCTGAGATGGGGAATTATGAGGAATCCAACCGCATCCTCCTCTCGATCGTCGACGAGCTCGATCCTGAAATGACGGAATGTCATTTTTATATGGCGAACAATTTCGCCAACATGGAAATGTATGAAGCGGCGGAAGATTCCCTCGTGCGCTATCTGGAGGAAGACGCCGAAGGGCAGTTTCTCGAGGAAGCGGAAGATATGATGGAACTGCTGCACTTCGAACTGGAACGACCGACGAAGTTGGCGTTCATCAAGGCGCGGGAAGGGTTCTTCGAGCATGACCGCGCAAGGTCGATGCTGGAAGAAGGCAAGTTCGTAGAAGCGGTTCGGCTGCTCGAGAGTATTGTCGAGAAGAACGGGGATTTCCTCGCGGCGCGGAATAATTTGGCGCTGGCCTATTATTACATGGGCATTTTCGATAAAGCTTTGGAGACGATCAAACAGGTGTTGGATCTGGAACCCGGCAATCTGCACGCGCTCTGCAACTTGGCGATTTTCTATCAGCATGCCGGAGACAAGGAGAAGCTTGTACCGCTGGTGGAACTGTTGTGCAAGACCGTTCCTTTTCATCAAGAGCATGTGTTTAAGCTGGCAACGACGATGGGCATTCTAGGGGAGCATGGGGAAGCTTATCGTCATTTCACGCGTCTCTTGAAGGATGGCGCGTTGAAGTCCGATCCTTGTTTGTTCCACTATGCGGCCGTTGCAGCCTGCAATATAGGGCGTTACGCCGAGTCGCGCCGCTTGTGGCAGCAAGTGAAGAAGCTGGATCCGGATTCGCATGTGCCCGGCTACTACATGGAACAACTGGAACGGATGGAGAACGGTCAGCATGCGGCTCCCGCAAGCTATCACTACCATCTTCCGTTCGAAGAACAGTTTAAACTGTGGGAGAAATCGACGGAATCGCTGCCGGACCATATGAAGCGGGACCCGCTCGTACGTTCGTCCTTCTTCTGGGCGCTGCGTCACGGCGATCGCCATACGAAACTGCAAGTGATTCAAGCGCTCGGCATGATTGCCGATAATGAAGTGAAAGATGCACTGCGCGAGTTTATCGTCGAGCCGCAGGAAGACGATTACCTGAAGCGGATTGCGATCTTCGTGCTTCGCTCCATCGGCGTGCACGAATCGCTGAACGCCATTCTTGAAGGCAAGGAAACGGTCATCGAGCATAGCCGGATGCCTTCGCGCTTACCGGTTTGGGAAGATAAATGGCAGTCCGTTCTGGAAGCCGCGCTCGTGCGGATGAATAAACATTACGATTTGGTGCAGCAGCATGATCTGCTCACCTTGTGGATCGAATTCTTGTCGCGTGTTTACCCGGATGTGCCGAAGCTTGGAAAAGTAGAGGGCTGGGCTGCCGCGCTTGAATATTTGACCGCTAAAATGCATCGCCGCGAAATTTCGTACCACGAGGTTTCGCAGCGTTACGGTGTCTCGATCGCGACCGTCAGCAAATGCGCCAAGCGCATTGATGAAATATGCGGTATCAAAGAAAAAATGAGAATGGCTTTCCCATCACTGGCGGATCACCGTGAATAAAGGGAGCACAATCGCATAAGGAGGCAACATTCGTGTACAAAGCAATCATTATCGGAACAGGCCCTGCAGGACTAACGGCCGCCATCTACCTGGCTCGCGCTAATATGAACCCATTGGTTATCGAAGGTCCGGAACCGGGCGGGCAATTGACGACGACGACGGAAGTCGAGAACTTCCCAGGATTCCCCGAAGGCATCATGGGGCCCGATCTGATGGCGAACATGCGCAAGCAAGCGGAGCGTTTCGGAGCGGAATTCCGTACCGGCTGGGTGAATTCCGTCGATACGTCGAAACGTCCGTTCACGCTTCAAGTAGAAGGCCAAGGCGAACTGCAGGCCGAGGCACTGATCATTTCGACCGGCGCATCCGCAAAGTACCTGGGCATCACGAATGAGCGCGAGAATGTTGGCCGCGGCGTCAGCACCTGCGCAACCTGCGACGGCTTCTTCTTCCGCGGGAAGAAGATCATCGTCGTCGGCGGCGGCGATTCCGCGATGGAAGAAGCGAACTTCCTGACGCGCTTCGCATCGGAAGTTGTGCTTGTTCATCGCCGTCCGGAAATGCGCGCCTCCAAAATCATGCAAGACCGCGCTCGCGAGAACAACAAAATCAGCTGGGCGCTGGATCGTACGCCGCTGGAAGTCGTGGCGAACGGCATGGGCGTGACCGGGCTGAAAGTGAAGAACAACGAGACAGGCGAAGAAGAAGTCATCGAAACGAACGGTATTTTCGTAGCGATCGGCCATACGCCGAACACGAAGTTCCTGAACGGTCAGCTGGAGACGGACGAGACGGGCTATCTGGTCGTAAAACCGGGCACGTCCGAAACGAACATCCCTGGCATCTTCGCTTGCGGAGACGTACAGGATCACAAATACCGCCAAGCGATCACGGCGGCGGGAAGCGGCTGCATGGCTGCGCTGGATTGCGAGAAGTTCCTGGAAGGCCATGCTGTGCACGACTGGAGCCAGGTACTGTAAGCAGCAGCATTTTACCGATTGCGGGAATTCGACGAGGACGCTGTTCGGACTAACGAACAGCGTCGCTTCATGTCAGCGAACATGCTTGGGATGTGCGGTCTTGCCCCTGCGGCGACTGCCGTTTCACCTTGACCGGTTAGAAGGGTTCGCTTATAGTTTTAGTTGGAACGGAAGCAACACAAAATCCTTATATTATTTATAGAGGTGGCCCATTGATGTCAGAGAAAATTGTTGTTGGTGTTGATATTGGCGGAACGTCCATTAAAGTAGGCATTTGCAATATCGAAGGCGAGCTTCTGCATACGTACGAAGGACCGACGGAAGTCGAGAAGGGGTCGGACGTAGTTTGCGAGAACATAGCGGCTTACGCCCGTCTTATTGTCGAACAATCTACATTTGAGTGGGATCAAGTAGAAGGCGTCGGTATCGGCATCGCCGGTTTCTTGGACATTCCGCGCGGCTTCGTCCACAAATCGGTCAACCTGTTCTTTGATAATGTACCACTGAAAGATATCTTGGAAGAGAAGCTGGGCAAGAAAGTGCTCGTGAACAACGATGCGAACGTAGCTGCGCTTGGCGAAGCATGGGCAGGCGCGGGCCGCGGCATCTCGGATTGCGTATGCTACACGCTGGGAACGGGCGTTGGCGGCGGCGTTATCATTAACGGCAAAATCGTCGAGGGCTCCAAAGGCATGGCCGGCGAGCTTGGACATATGGCGATCGTTCCTGATTTGGAAGCGATCCAATGCAACTGCGGCAACAAAGGCTGCCTCGAGACGGTATCGTCCGCAACGGGCATCATTCGCATGGCGAAAGACGCCGTCGAGCGCGGAGACCGCACCTCGTTGTCGTTCGTGGAGAACATTATGGCGAAGGATGTCATCGACGCGGCGAAAGCCGGCGACGAAGTGGCGGCGCGCATCGTTAACCGTGCGGCGTTCTACTTGGGCAAATCGATGGCGACCGTATCCGTCGTGCTGAATCCGCAGCGCTTTATCATTGGCGGCGGCGTGTCGAAAGCAGGCGAATTCCTATTCGAGCAAATTCGCGAGGTATTCCGCAAAGCGGCTCCGGATATGGCGCAAGTGGGCGTTGAAATCGTCCCTGCGATCCTCGGCAACGATGCTGGCGTAGTCGGCGCGGCAGGTCTCATTATTCGTTCTTAAGTTTGACGTTTGCCAGAGATGGCGATAGGGAAGAAGCTTGTTCTGCTGTCTGCAAGGGCGGCGGTAACTGCTTGTTCTTCGAATAGATAAGTACGTCTACCAATACGTATGCGCTGCTTATCTTTCTGTTTGATGAAACGCGCGCCGTGGTTTACACGGCGGCGTTCGTTTCATCTGGATGAGGAGGGATTGACGATGAGCTCGATAGTAGCGAAGGCTAGACTCGTCATCATCACGGGCATGTCCGGTGCCGGCAAGACGATTGCGGTACAGAGCTTGGAGGATCTAGGCTTCTTCTGCGTCGATAATTTGCCGCCGGTGCTTATTCCGAAATTTGCCGAACTGATCGAGCAGTCCAATGGCAAAATCGGTAAAGTGGCGCTTGTGATCGACCTGCGTGGACGCGAGTTTTTTACGGCGTTGTCGGAATCTCTCAACTATGTGAAAGAGCATTACACGATCGGGTACGAAATCTTGTTCCTGGACGCGACCGACAGCGTGCTCGTTCAACGTTATAAGGAAAGCCGTCGGATGCATCCGCTGGCGACCGAAGGGCTTCCGCTCGAGGGCATCAAGCTGGAACGCCGTATGCTGGAGGATCTGAAGGGGTGGGCGACGCAGGTTATCGATACGAGCAACCTGAAGCCGGCCCATTTGAAGGAACGCATCATGTCCCGGTTTACGAACACCGACTTGAGCACGATTTCAGTGAACGTGACCTCCTTTGGATTTAAATACGGCATCCCGATCGATGCGGATTTAATCTATGATGTCCGTTTCCTGCCGAACCCGCATTACGTAGACCATCTGCGTCCGAATACGGGCCAGGATCCCGAAGTTTACGAGTACGTCATGAAGTGGCCGGAGACGCAGACATTTCTTGCGAAGCTGCTGGATATGCTCCAATTCCTGATTCCTCTCTACCGCAAGGAAGGGAAGAGCCAGGTCGTCATCGGTATCGGCTGCACCGGGGGCAAGCATCGCTCGGTCGCCATTGCGGAATATTTGGGCCGCATGCTCGGCAGCAGCGATACGGAGGTCGTGCGTGTCAGTCATCGAGATGCAGATCGTGATCGGAGCTGAGGCGAAACATGACGGAACGTAGACAACAAGAACAGAAGCCTCGGATTGTCGTCATTGGCGGCGGTACGGGTCTATCGGTTATGCTTCGGGGATTGAAGGAGAAGCCGCTCGACATTACCGCGATCGTAACGGTCGCGGACGATGGCGGCAGCTCCGGCATTCTCCGAAACGAACTGCAAATGCCGCCTCCGGGCGATATCCGCAGCGTTCTGATCGCTCTTGCGGATGTCGAGCCTTTGCTGTCCGACATGCTGAAGTATCGGTTTAATTCCGGAGCCGGTCTCGCGGGTCACAGCTTGGGCAACTTGATGTTGGCGGCGATGACGGACATCTCAGGGGATTTCGTCTCGGGGGTTCGCATGTTAAGCAAAGTGTTGGCCGTCCGGGGACGCGTGCTTCCGGCAGCCGGCGAAGCGATCGTTCTGAAGGCGGAGACCGTCGACGGAATGATCATTACGGGCGAATCGAATATTCCGAAAGCGGGCAAGGCGATCAAGCGGGTCTTTATCGAGCCGCCGGACGTCGAGCCGCTGGAAGAAGCAGTCGAAGCGATCCGGGAAGCAGACGCGATTCTGATCGGGCCCGGCAGCCTGTACACCAGCATCATTCCGAATTTGCTCGTGCCGAAGCTCGCGCAGGGCATCGTGGAATCGGACGCGGTCAAAATCTTCGTCTGCAACGTCATGACGCAGCCGGGCGAGACGGATAATTATTCCGTCGGTGACCATTTGGCGGCGGTCCATGCGCATATCGGACATCATTTGTTCGATTACGTGATCGTGAATGACGGTGAAATTCCGGAGCAAGTACAGCAGAAGTACGCCGAAATGGGCGCGAAAGCCGTGCATTTGGATTTGGAAGAAGTGAAACGGCGCGGTTATGAAGTCATTGCCGACAAGCTCGTCTTGTTCCGCACTTATCTGCGGCATGACGCGGCGAGATTAAGTCATCATATTTATCAGCTTGTGGAGAATTGGATGCAACGAAAGAGGTGAGGTTACATGTCTTTTGCGGGACAAACCAAAAAAGAATTGACGCTCATCGAAGCGGACCCGTGCTGTGAGCGGGCAGAACTGTCTGCGCTGATTCGCATGAACGGTTCAGTCTCGTTATCCAGCCGGAAAGTCATCCTCGATATTTCGACGGAAAACGCAGCAATCGCAAGACGGATTTACTCCCTCATCAAGAAGCAGTTTGCGGTGCACACCGAGCTGCTCGTTCGCAAGAAAATGAGGCTGAAGAAGAACAATGTCTATATCGTTCGGATCCCGACCAACGTACAGGAGATTTTGAGTCAGCTTGAAATCGTATCGGAAGGATTCGTCTTCAATCAAGGGATCGACCGGGAAATGATCCGCAAGTCGTGCTGCAAACGTTCCTATTTGCGGGGGGCCTTCTTGGCTGGAGGTTCGGTGAATAACCCGGAAGGATCTTCGTACCATTTGGAAATTGCCACGATGTATGAAGAGCACTGTCAGGCGCTCGTGGAGCTGGCGAACAAGTTTGACTTGAACGCGCGCTGCATCGAACGGAAGAAGGGGTTCATCTTCTACATGAAAGAGGGCGAGAAGATCATCGAGCTTCTCAGCATCATCGGCGCGCATCAAGCGCTTTTCAAGTTCGAGGATGTCCGAATCATGCGGGATATGCGCAACTCCGTCAACCGGATCGTAAACTGCGAGACGGCGAATTTGAATAAGACGATCGGTGCGGCTGTCCGCCAGATCGATAATATCAAGCTGCTGGAGCGGGAAGTGGGACTGAGTTCGCTGCCCGAGAAGCTCCGTGAAGTAGCGCATATAAGGCTGATGCACCCGGATTTGAATTTAACGGAAGTCGGCGAAATGCTCAAAGGTAAAGTGAGCAAATCGGGCGTCAATCATCGCTTGCGTAAAATTGACGAGCTTGCGGAAAAATTAAGGAACGGATAGGCAAAGGCTAGTGTACAAGTCGCAAAAGTGGTATAATAATGAGTAAAATGACGTTTGCATGTATGTAAGGGATGAATTTCGTATAGGGGGTAAGGTTTCCATGACAAGGCATCCGGTTGTCGTTCGACTGAAGACGGGTCTTCATGCAAGACCGGCCGCACTTTTTGTTCAGGAAGCGAATAAGTTTT
Organism: Paenibacillus rhizovicinus; assembly: GCF_010365285.1. Lineage (NCBI taxonomy): Bacteria > Bacillati > Bacillota > Bacilli > Caryophanales > Paenibacillaceae > Paenibacillus > Paenibacillus rhizovicinus. The sequence continues at coordinate 3,309,214 of NZ_CP048286.1, read as the reverse complement.
CTTCCGAGGTCTTCGTAGAGAAAGACGATAAAAAAGTGAACGCAAAATCGATTATGGGGATTATGAGCCTTGCAATTAGTTCAGGTACTGAGGTTACGATTAGCGCGGAAGGTTCGGATGCCGACCAAGCTGTAACCGCTTTAGTCAACCTGGTCAGCAAAGAAGAGCTCGAGAATCAATAATTGTGATCGAGCAGCCGTTTCAGGCTGTTCGTTTCGGTGACGAGGAAACTCCCGCAGGGGGGTTTTTTCTGTTTTTTCAGGGGAATTAACAAACTTGGCCGTTTACGCAACATTGGCGGACAAGAGCGCGTCTTAATAGGTAAGCAACACCTATTCTTGGTAAAAAGGGGCGAGATGAATGATGATGATGAAACCGAAATGGGCGCTTGTACCCGTGTTGGCGCTAGCCGTAGGCGTAGGCGCAATGTTTGGAGCAGGCGGACATGGCAGCAAGCCGGTTTATGCGGTAGACAATCCCTCGGTCGCACAGAAAAGCACGATTACGGTAGCGGGTACCGGCAAAATCGATGCGGCACCGGACGTGGCGTATTTGAACGTAGCGGTGGAAGCGAGAGCGGCAACGGCGAAAGAGGCGCAATCGAAGAATGCGGCACAATTCGCGGGACTCACGAAGCTGCTGTATGACACGTACAAAACGGCGGCGAAGGATGTAAAGACGACGGGCTTCTCCGTGCAGCCGGAATATGAATACAACAGCAAGGACGGCACGAGTAAGATTAAGGGCTACTTGGCCGTTCACAACATTCAAGTCACGACCCGCAACCTGGATGGCATCGGCAAGCTGCTGGATGATTTGTCGGCTTCGGGTGCCAATCGCGTAGACGGCGTACAGTTCGATACAGAGAAACAGGATCAATACGAGCTGCAGGCGCTGGATAAAGCGATGGCGAATGCCAAAGCGAAAGCAGATACGCTGGCCAAAGCAGCGGGCAAACAAGTCAAAGAAGTGACGGCTATCACGCAAAACGACGCAAACAGCGGACCGATTTTCTACAACAAGAACGAAATGTCCGCAGCGGCGAGTGACGCAGCTGCCCCGGCAAGCACAGCCATCCAAGCCGGAGAAATCACCATCTCGACCGATATTACAGTCGTCTATGAAATGCAGTAATTAATAAAGGCAGACCAGTCTCCGGTCAGGAGATGGGTCTGCCTTTTCTTACAGAGCACTGTATGGTGAAGAGCGCCAGAGAAAGAATAGACCGCGCCGTTTGCGAACGGCGCGGTCTATCTCTGATTATGCGTAATGCTTATGATGGCGTCTGAGTCGGTCTAGGCTAGTGATTGGCGTTCATCGTCGATGCTCAATCCGCGCTGCTCGATGGCATGTTCGATCAAGGCGATAAATTCTTCGGACAGCTGCATGGCCTTCGCTTCTTGATAAACTTCCATCAAGTGAGTATCGCTGAGCGGACGCAGCAACAACGACCTGTCCTGCATCGGCAAAAACAAGTTGTGGGTATCGGGTTCATGCGTGGAAGCGTGTTGGAGATTCGATTCGAACGCAGGCGCATAAGGTGTATAGGAAGTGCTTGTGTGGTTGGATCGAATGAAATTTCGCACGCTTGCGAATGGATTCGTAAGTTTCATGCGTGTGCAACTCCGTTTTATAGATTTCAAAACAACATATATTTACAAATACGAGAACCTAACTCGAGGTGGATATGGAATCATTTAGTACATATTAACATGGTTCGAGAGTAGCGTCCCTAAGCATTCGGCGGGTTGAATGATAGTTGACAAAACGTCGAATGTATGTTAATTGAAACTCCGGTTCCGCCGACAAAAATAAAAGAGCGTTAATCCAGGAAGGATTAACGCTCTTTGCTTGCGAGTAGAACCGTTCTTACAGCTTCTCGATGACTTTGTCGACGAGACCGTAGGCTGCGGCTTCCGCTGCGGACATGAAGTAGTCGCGGTCGGTGTCGCGCTCGATTTTCTCAAGCGATTGGCCGGTGCGCTCTACAAGAATGCGATTCAGCGTATCGCGCGTTTTGAGAATGTGCTTCGCGCGAATTTCGATGTCGCTGGCTTGGCCTTGCGCGCCGCCGAGCGGCTGATGGATCATTACCTCGCTGTTAGGCAGGGCATAACGTTTGCCTTTGGCGCCTGCGGCCAGAAGGAAAGCCCCCATGGAAGCGGCCATACCGACGCAGATCGTCGAGACTTCGGGCTTGATGAAATTCATCGTATCGAATATAGCGAGACCTGCCGAGACCGAACCGCCAGGACTGTTAATGTAGAGTGAGATATCTTTGTCGGGATCGTCGGCCGCAAGGAACAACAGCTGCGCGATAATGGAGTTGGCGACCATGTCGTTGACGGGCGTGCCAAGGAATACAATGCGATCCTTCAGCAAACGGGAGTAAATGTCGTAAGCACGCTCTCCGCGATTGCTCTGCTCGATAACCATTGGTACGAAATTCATCGATTCCATTTTAATTCCCTCCTAAAAAGGTAATGGTTGTTATGATGGTGAAACGTGTAAACCCATCATAGCGGAAAAATAAACAAAAGTCAAAGAAGGTCAAATTATCAGGCAAAGGCCCGCAGTACCTGAATCTCATGGGCGATACAATGCGGTCATGCTGGCAGAGGAAGCTCGATAAACCTGTGCGGCCGGAAGGTTACGTTGGGTCGGATTTGGAGATGCTTGTTGAGGTGGCGGGAGCAGAGAGGCATGAAAAAAGGGCCTCCCGATAATCGGAAGACCCTTGCTCTGTATGTAGTTGAAGCATGCATAGAAGTTAATGGCGCGCCCGCGAGGAATTGAACCTCGATCTCAGGCTCCGGAGGCCTACGTCATATCCATTGGACCACGGGCGCATTGTGACAGCAAATATGATTATAGAGGATAACGATTAGAAAAGCAAGCATGGGTTGAGAAATAATTTTGTGTAAATCGTGTCGGTAATCGGTTTCATTCAGCAAACCGACCTTGCTCCCTTCCATCGAATGGGTTACAATAGTGGTGGGACTTAAAACGATCAGGCGGGACGATTTACGTCCCTAGCGTTTTCGTCCCAACGAATTGACCCAGCTCTTCTGCAACAGGAGTGGATGTTGAATAATGCACGCTCTTATCGCCATGCAACAACAGCTTCTGCCGGATTTGCTTGTCGTCATGCGCAAAAGGTATCTAATCCTCCGCCAGGTCATGCTCTCGGATATGATCGGCCGCCGTTCTCTTGCCGCATCGCTGGAGATGACGGAGCGCGTACTCCGAGCGGAAACGGATTTCCTGAAGGCGCAGGAGCTGCTGATCATCGATGCCGCGGGCATGCGAATCAGTGAAGCGGGAAGACGCTTGCTCGAAGAGATGGAGCCGTTCTACAAAGCCATGTTCGGCTTATCCGAGCTGGAAGAGAAAATCCGCAGGCATTTCGGCTTGCAGCAAGTGGTCATCGTACCGGGAGATTCGGATGAATCGCCTGTCACAAGGCGCGAGCTTGGCAAAGCCGGCTGCTCCGTGCTTCGGAAGGCCATGGGCAACAACGATGTCGTCGCCGTCACAGGCGGAACGACGCTTGCCCAAGTGGCGAACCAACTGACATCTCAGACCCCGCTCAGAGGGAACTGGTTCGTTCCGGCTCGAGGGGGATTAGGAGAAAGCTTGGATTACCAGGCCAACACGATTGCCTCCACTATGGCGAAACGGACGGGTGCGCAATACCGGATGCTTCATGTGCCTGATCATTTAGGTGAAGAAGCTTATACCTCCCTGATGCAGGAGCCGAACGTGCGCGAAATCGTCGAAGTGATTCGCAAAGCCCGCATCGTCATTCATGGCATCGGGGACGCTATGGTAATGGCCCGGCGCAGACGCGTGGACGATTCCGTCGTGAATGCCATGGAAGCCGAAGGGGCGCTAGCCGAGTCGTTCGGGTATTATTTCGACCGGAACGGAGCCGTTGTCCATAAGATGCTCACCGCAGGCTTGCGGCTGGAAGACATTATGGATACCGAGGTCGTCATCGCGATCGCGGGCGGAAGGAGCAAAGGCGAAGCCATTGCCGCCGTCATGCGTTTCGGTCATGATGACGTACTGGTAACGGATGAGTCTGCTGCGCTTGAAATCGCGGCGATCATTGATAATAACCCGGATTGATTGCGAGACTACGAACACTTAGAACAGTAAGAACAGAATTGTTATCATGACGAGTCGAAGGCGGCCCGCCGGCTGTCCGCGATCTACGTCTTGAAATAAATGAAATTATGCCTAGGAGGAAACAAAAATGGTAAAAGTTGGTATTAACGGATTTGGTCGTATCGGTCGTAACGTGTTCCGTGCAGCATTGAACAACCCGAATGTTGAAATCGTGGCTGTTAACGATTTGACAGACACTAACACACTGGCTCACCTGCTTAAGTACGACACGACTCATGGTCAACTGAATGGTACGGTTGAAGCTAAAGAAGGCGCGCTGATCGTGAACGGCCGCGAAATCAAAGTTTTTGCTGAACGCAACCCTGAGAACCTTCCATGGGCATCCGTAGGCGCTGAAATCGTTGTTGAATCCACAGGTATCTTCACAGCGAAAGAAAAAGCCGAGCTTCACTTGAAAGGCGGCGCGAAGAAAGTAATCATCTCCGCACCAGCTTCCAACGAAGACATCACGATCGTAATGGGCGTTAACGAAGACAAATACGATGCAGCTGCTCACACAGTTATCTCCAACGCATCTTGCACAACGAACTGCCTGGCTCCATTCGCAAAAGTGCTTAACGACAAATTCGGTATCGTTAAAGGCATGATGACTACGATTCACTCGTACACTAACGACCAATCCGTACTTGACGTTCCTCATAAAGACCTGCGCCGTGCTCGCGCTGCCGCAGAAAACATCATTCCTTCTTCGACAGGCGCTGCAAAAGCAGTATCCCTTGTACTGCCTGAGCTGAAAGGCAAATTGAACGGCATGGCTATGCGCGTTCCTACGCCTAACGTTTCCGTAACTGACCTGGTTGCTGAACTGAAAGTTAACGTTACGGTTGAAGAAGTTAACGCTGCGCTGAAAGATGCTGCTAACACTTCGCTTAAAGGCATCTTGAACTACTCCGAAGAGCCGCTTGTATCGAGCGACTACAATGGCGACCCTGCTTCCTCCACGATCGACGCACTGTCGACCATGGTAGTTGAAGGCAACATGGTTAAAGTGATTTCTTGGTACGACAACGAGTGGGGCTACTCGAACCGCGTTGTTGATCTGGCTGCATATATCGCGTCGAAAGGTCTGTAAGAGGAGACCATCCCCCTAAGTCCCCCTTGCAAAGGGGGATTCCGAGGGTCCCCCTCTGGACACCCGATGTTTGGCGAAGGAGCTGCCTTGGTAGCTCCTTCGCGGTGGTTTACGGGGACCCGCCATACGCCCTTGTTGCTCCGCCCTGCGGGGCTCCGCGGGGGCGTAAGCTTCCATTTTGGCGCTCCTGTGCAACTGGCAGGTCAAGAGACTTCTGGGCCGTTCGAGAGGCTGAGAGGCCGCATCGGCGCTTCGCTGATGCTTGGAAGGGCGTATGGCGGTTCCCTGCTGGAACCCGGCAGGGCATGATGCCTGCGGCACCACAATGATACGAGCATGATGCCTGCGGCATCACTACACATAGATATAGATCCGCGCTTGCGGAATGGATAGCTTGGAGAATTTAAAATATACTTTGACCTTTTTTCCGCCTTATGGCGGCTTGGGTACTCGGGAGGATTTCTGCTAATGAACAAGAAAAGTGTGCGCGACGTAGAAGTGGCAGGCAAACGTGTATTTGTTCGTGTGGATTTTAATGTGCCGATGGAAAACGGAGCGATTACGGACGACAAACGTATCCGCGAAACGCTGCCTACCATCAATTATCTGATCGAGAACGGCGCGAAAGTGATTTTGGCGAGCCACCTGGGTCGTCCTAACGGTCAAGTCGTGGAAGAATTGCGTTTGACGAAAGCCGGCGAGCGTCTGTCCGAGCTGCTGGGCAAGCCTGTCGTTAAAACCGACGAAGCGGTCGGAGAAGCGGTTCAAGCGAAAGTGGCCGAGCTGAACGCCGGCGACGTGCTGTTGCTTGAAAACGTTCGTTTCTACGCGGGCGAAGAGAAGAACGATCCGGAATTGGCGAAAGCTTTTGCCGAGCTGGCCGACCTGTTCGTTAACGACGCATTCGGCGCCGCTCACCGTGCGCACGCATCGACGGAAGGCATCGCTCACTACCTGCCGGCCGTATCGGGTCTGTTGATGGAGAAAGAGCTCGACGTACTGGGAAAAGCGCTGCTTAAACCTGAGCGTCCGTTTACGGCGATCGTTGGCGGTTCCAAAGTGAAGGACAAAATCGACGTCATCAACAAAATGATCGAGATCGCCGACAACATCATCATCGGCGGCGGCCTGTCCTACACGTTCTTCAAAGCGCAAGGCCATGAAATCGGCCAATCGCTGTGCGACAACTCCAAGCTGGACCTGGCGCTTGAGTTCATCGAGAAAGCGAAGTCGCTTGGCAAGCAATTCCTGCTGCCGGTCGATATCGTCATTACGGACGAGTTCAGCGCGAAAGCGAACACGCAAATCGTTGATGTCGACGGCATCCCTGCTGACTGGGAAGGCATTGACATCGGACCGAAAACGCGTGAACTCTATGCGAACGTCATTAAAGAATCCAAACTGGTCGTTTGGAACGGACCGATGGGCGTATTCGAAATCGAGCCGTTCTCCCACGGTACGCGCGCTGTAGCACAAGCTTGTGCCGAAACTGCGGGCTACACGGTTATCGGCGGCGGCGACTCCGCTGCGGCAGCCGAGAAGTTCCACCTGGCCGACAAAATGGATCACATCTCCACGGGCGGCGGCGCATCGCTGGAATTCATGGAAGGCAAAGCGCTTCCGGGCGTCGTTGCATTGAACGATAAATAAGCAAGAATCAAATAAGTAATAAGTAAGCAAGCAGAAGGAGCGATAATGACAATGCGTAAACCGATTATTGCGGGTAACTGGAAAATGTTCAAAACCGTTTCCGAAGCGACTGCATTCTTCGCGGACGTGAAAGGCAAAGCAGAAGTAGACGGCGTTGAAACGGTCATCTGCGCACCGTTCACGACGCTGCCGGCGCTCGTTGAAGCGGCGAAAGGCACGACGATCTCCATCGGCGCGCAAAACGTCCACTTCGAGGACAACGGCGCGTACACGGGTGAAATCAGCGGCGTGATGCTGAAAGATCTTGGCGTGAACTATGTGATCATCGGCCACTCCGAGCGCCGTGCTTATTTCGCGGAATCGGATGCGATCGTGAACAAGAAAGTCCATGCGGCATTCAAGCATGGCTTGACGCCGATCGTTTGCGTAGGCGAGAAGCTGGAAGAGCGCGAAGCCGAGCAAACGAAGGATGTTTGCAAAGTGCAAACGGAAGCGGCTTTCCAAGGCCTGTCCGCAGAGCAAGCGGCTGAAGTCGTTGTCGCTTACGAACCGATCTGGGCGATTGGCACAGGCAAATCGTCGACTTCGGCTGACGCGGAAGACGTTATCGCGTTCATCCGCGACGTTATCGCGGGTCTGTACGACGCAGCGACGGCAAATGCGGTCCGCATTCAATACGGCGGCAGCGTGAAACCGAACAATGTTAGCGAATATATGGGTCAATCCAACATCGACGGCGCCTTGGTAGGCGGAGCGAGCCTTGAGCCTGCTTCCTTCATTCAGCTAGTCGAGGGGGCGAAGTAAATGACGGCACCGGTAGCGCTGATTATCTTGGACGGCTTCGGCCTTCGCAATGACGTGACGGGCAACGCGGTCGCGCAAGCGAATAAGCCGAACTACGACCGTTATTGGGCGACCTACCCGCACACGACGCTCACGGCGAGCGGCGAAGCGGTAGGTTTGCCGGAAGGCCAAATGGGAAACTCTGAGGTTGGGCACCTGAACATCGGCGCAGGACGAATCGTATACCAGGATTTGACCCGCATCAGCAAGTCCATCCGCGACGGCGAGTTTTTCGACAACGAGACTTTGCTTGGCGCGGTTCGCCATGCGAAAACAAACGGCAAGAAGCTTCACCTGTACGGGCTGCTGTCTGACGGCGGCGTTCACAGCCACATCGCGCATTTGTTCGCGCTGCTGGAACTGGCGAAGAAGGAAGAGCTGGACGACGTGTACATCCATGCATTCCTCGACGGCCGCGACGTCTCCCCTGACAGCGCGAAGGGCTACCTGGAGCAGCTGACGGCGAAGATTCAAGAAATCGGCGTTGGCCGCATTGCGACCGTGCAAGGCCGCTATTTTGCAATGGATCGCGACAAACGCTGGGAGCGCACCGAGAAATCGTACCGCGCGATGGTGTATGGCGACGGCCCGAAATATACGGATCCGATCAAAGCGGTAACGGAATCGTACGAGAAATCGGTATTCGACGAGTTCGTCATGCCGACGGTTATCGTAAAAGAAGACGGCAGTCCGGTAGGCGTCGTAGAATCGGAAGATGCGGTCGTGTTCTTCAACTTCCGTCCCGATCGCGCGATCCAGCTGTCGCAAGTATTCACGAACGAGGATTTCCGCGGTTTCGACCGCGGGCCGAAAGCGCCGCAGAACCTGTATTTCGTCTGCCTGACGCTGTTCAGTGAAACGGTAGGCGGGTATGTTGCGTATTCACCGAAGAACCTGGACAACACATTGGGCGAGGTTCTCGTGCAGAACAACAAACGCCAGCTTCGCATTGCCGAAACCGAGAAGTATCCGCACGTGACGTTCTTCTTCAGCGGCGGACGCGATCACGAGCTTCCGGGCGAAACGCGCATTCTCATTCCATCGCCGAAGGTAGCGACTTACGACCTGAAGCCGGAAATGAGCGCGTATGACGTTGCGGCGGCAGCGGTGAAAGAAATCGAAGCCGACCGTCAAGACGTGATTATCCTGAACTTCGCCAACCCCGACATGGTCGGCCACTCCGGCATGCTGGAGCCAACCATCAAGGCAGTCGAAGCAACGGATGCTTGCCTCGGACAAGTCGTAGAAGCGGTGCTTGCCAAAGGCGGCGTTTGCCTGATTACGGCGGACCACGGCAACGCGGATATGGTAATCGACGAGAGCGGCCGTCCATTCACGGCCCACACGACGAATCCGGTTCCGTTCATCGTGACGAAGAAAGTCGGCGCGCTGCGCGAAGGCGGCATTCTGGCGGACATCGCTCCGACGATCCTGCATTTTGCAGGTCTGAGCCAGCCGGAAGAAATGACCGGCAAGTCGCTTGTTCAAGCTTAAGAGATACAGTACAATCGATAACGATTAAGTCCGGTCGGACTGTGCCGCGATCGGCGCGTCCGGCCGCAAACAAAACGATAAATTTTAAAGGAGTGTTTCGTTCATGTCTATCATTACTGACGTATATGCACGTGAAGTGCTTGATTCCCGCGGTAACCCTACAGTTGAAGTCGAAGTTATGCTGGAGTCCGGCGGCAAAGGCCGCGCTATCGTACCATCCGGTGCTTCCACTGGCGCTTACGAAGCAGTCGAGCTTCGCGACGGCGACAAATCCCGTTACCTCGGCAAAGGCGTTCTGAAAGCCGTCGAGAACGTAAACACGATCATCGCACCAGAAATCATCGGCCTGGACGCGCTGGACCAAGTGCTGATCGACCGTAAAATGATTCAACTGGACGGCACGCACAACAAAGGCAACCTGGGTGCAAACGCGATTCTTGCCGTATCGATGGCTTGCGCACGCGCAGCTGCCGACGCGCTTGATGTACCTCTGTACACGTACCTGGGCGGATTCAACGCGAAAACACTGCCAGTACCAATGATGAACATCGTTAACGGCGGCGAGCACGCGGACAACAACATCGACGTTCAAGAGTTCATGGTTCTGCCAGTCGGCGCAGAAAGCTTCAAAGAAGCGCTTCGCATCGGCGCTGAAATCTTCCACAACCTGAAATCGGTTCTGAAAGACAAAGGCCTGAACACGGCTGTCGGCGACGAAGGCGGCTTCGCACCGAACCTTGGTTCGAACGAAGAAGCAATCACGACGATCATCTCCGCTATCGAGCGCGCTGGCTACAAGCCGGGCGAAGACGTATTCCTCGGTATGGACGTTGCGTCCACGGAATTCTACAAAGACGGCAAATACCACCTCGAAGGCGAAGGCCGTTCGTTCACGTCCGCCGAGTTCGTGGACCTGCTCGCTTCTTGGGTTGATAAATACCCGATCATCACGATCGAAGACGGCTGCTCCGAAGACGACTGGGAAGGTTGGAAGCTGCTTACCGACAAACTGGGCGGCAAAGTCCAACTCGTTGGCGACGATCTGTTCGTAACGAACACGGAGCGTCTGTCCGACGGTATCGAGAAGGGCGTAGGTAACTCCATCCTCGTTAAAGTTAACCAAATCGGTTCGCTTACAGAAACATTCGACGCGATCGAAATGGCAAAACGCGCTGGTTACACGGCTGTTATCTCCCACCGTTCCGGCGAGTCCGAAGACAGCACGATCGCGGACATCGCGGTTGCGACTAACGCTGGCCAAATCAAAACAGGCGCTCCGTCCCGTACGGACCGCGTTGCGAAATACAACCAATTGCTTCGCATTGAAGACCAACTGGGCTCCACGGCGCTGTATGCAGGCAAAAGCGCGTTCTACAACCTGAAAAACTTTAAATAAAAGGTTTGCGGGATTGGATTGCCGGATCATTCCGGCATCCCCTAGCAAAACTACATCGGGAGCATAAGCTTTGGTTGCAGGTGCAGCTGAGGGCGAAAGCCAAAAATGCAAAAGAATGTCCCACAAGGTACGGTAGTTTCGCCTTGGGGGACAGCTATAATTAGGGGAGAGAAGCGGGGCGCAAGGACCTGCAGCTCTCCTCTTTTTATTATGTCATGGCAGACTATACTCATTATTCGAGGTGGATATTGTGGCAAAACCGGTAGTTAGCTTGCAATTGTACACGCTTCGTGATCAAACGGAGAAGGATTTTCTGGGCACGATTCGCAAAGTAGCGGAGATGGGTTACACGGCAGTTGAATTCGCGGGGTATCATAATACGCCGGCGAACGAACTCAAAGCGCTGCTAGACGAGCTTAAATTGGAAGCGCCTTCGGCGCATGTCGGACTGAACTTCGGCGAGCCGGAGAAGATCGCTACCGACCTGGACAAGCAAATCGAGTATGCCAAAGAGCTGGGCCTGAAGTATATCGTAACGCCTTGGGCGCCGCTGCCGGAAAATCCGACGATGGACGACGTCAATAAACTGGCCGGCATCCTGGAAGCCGCAGGCAAGCAAGTGACCGCGGCAGGACTCAAATACGGTTACCACAACCACGATTTCGAATTCAAGCAAGTAGACGGCAAACCGGTCATCGACTGGCTGCTCGAGAAAGTTTCGGCGGATTACCTGATTGCCGAATTCGATCTGGGTTGGGTGCATATGGGCGGCCAGAAGCCGGTTGATTACGTAACGCGTTATGCGGGCCGAGTACCTTTGGCGCATTTTAAAGATTTCGGCGTAGGCCGCAGCGATACGGAAGTCGGAAGCGGCGTCGTTGACTTGAAAGGCGTGCTCGCAATCGCCGAGCAGGTCGGCATCGAGTATTTCATCGTGGAACAAGAGCAGTTCCAGAATTCGTCGCTGGAGAGCGCGAAGCTGAGCTTGAATTTCTTCCGCGAGAATGGGTTTTAAGGATAAGAAGGCCCCGGGCTTGGGATTTTCCTGAGCTTCGGGGCTTTTTTTCGCGTCGGGGGACCCGTGGCTCGCAAATGGCAGTAGAGTATGGACAGGCTCCTATGCTATAGTGCAAAAAGACCAGAATGTGGGAGCGAAGCTTCGTGAATGTCATCATTGTTATCGTGTTGTCGGCTTTATTAATGGTTGGCGGCTTTATGCAGGGACTGTTTTTCGATAAGGACTTCTATAGTATCGCGGTTGTTGCGACGGGACTCTATGCCGTTGTTTCGGCTGTCGCGCTACGGAAGGGAGAACTGCGGGTACGAGGCGGCGGGGGCAAGCGGGCGGCGCTCGCGCTGCTGCTTCCGGCTGTTTTGGCTATTTCGCTGGTTCACGCCGAGAGTGTTAAAGCGACATTGGATCAAATCGTGCGTTTCACGACCTATGGCTGCATCTTCCTGCTGCTGCGCCAGGTCAGAACGCGGGTTCCGAATGCCCGCGCGCTCATGCTTGCGATCGTACAAGCTTCCGGGGCGGCGCTCGGGATTGCTGCTTGGCTCGGCTATGCAGGCTGGCTTCCTTCAGCCGGCACGGTAGTGGCCGGGCGAATGGCCGGCGCGCTGCAATATCCGAATACGTTCGGCGGGGTGTCCGCGCTGCTGCTGCTCGTGTCGCTGCTGCTGCTTGTTGGGAAAGGGCAAACGGGCAGGGGGGAATTAGGCGGTGCGCAAACAAGCGGAGCGCGAACAGGCCATGCACAAACAAGCGGAGCGCGAAAACGGCGCAGCTTAGGGATGCTGCTGCAAGCCGCGCCGCTTGGCGTGCACGCAAGCGGCTTGCTGCTGTCGCAGTCGCGCGGCGCAATGCTCGCGCTGGCGGCGGCCTTGCTCATCGCCAGCGTGCTGCTGCCGCTGGCGCGCCAGCTTGCGCTGGCGGCGGCAGCGCTCGCCGCGCTGGGCTGCGCCTTCGCGGCGGCGCTGCTCCTGCCGCCGCAAGAGACAATGGCGGCGGCCCCTTCCGCAGCCGCGCCGCTCGTGCTGGCGGCGGCTTCGCTGATCGCCGCCGGGCTCGGCGCAGCCGCGGCGCGCGCGATCGCGGCCTTCGCCGCCGCAAGTCCGCGCTTCGCGCGATTGGCCGCGCGCCCTCATGCGCGGCTGGCCGTGCCGGCAGGCGCGCTGCTGCTCGCGGCGCTGGCCGCGCTGGATCTGATGCGGCATGGCCTGCTGTACGCGAGTCTGCCCGCATCGTGGAAGCAAAGCATCGCCGCGCTTGCGCAAACCGATACGCTGCGCGAGCGGCTCATCATGCTGCAGGATGCGATGGCCCTCGTGCGCACCTCGCCGCTGTTCGGCCACGGCTGGGGCAGCTGGCGCATCCTGTTCACGCAAGTGCAGCAGACGCCCTATGAGTCGGGCGAAATCCACAATGGCTGGGTGGAATGGCTCGTGTCCGCCGGTACAATCGGGCTGGCGGCATTCGCTGCCATGATGGCAGCGGTACTGATCGCCTTAGCCCGTCAGTGGAAGCGCGGCAAGGCGGATCCGCTGCCGCTGGCGGCGATGACGGGGCTGCTGCTCGTGCTGCTGCACAGCCTGACGGATTTCGACCTCTCCTTCGGCTATGTATGGCTGCTGCTGATCTGGCTGATCGCGGCGGCGCTGCCTGCGGAAGCGCGCGAGTCACAAGCGGCAGCAGCGCCCGCGATCCCGCGGTGGCGGCATCGTGCCGCCAGTCTCGCATTCGCGCTGCTAGCGCTGGCATCCTTCGGTATCGCGTCGCTATCGATAACCGCAAACACGGTTTACGCGCAGCTAACCGATCGCGCGAGCACGGACGAAGCGATTGCCATTCTGAAGCGGGCGAACGCGCTCGACCGTTTTCAAGCCGTTCGCGAGCTTCAGCTTGCGGGCGCCTTTGCCGTACGCTATATAACCGAGAATGGCAACAAGGACGATGCGGCCGCCGCAGACCGTGCGCTGCGCAGAGCGATCGCACTCGAGCCGCATAACGCCTCGCTGCTGCAGAAGTGCGCGGCGGTCTATTATCAGATTGCCGACGCGAATCAAGCGATTCGGCTGACGGAGCAAGCCTTGGGGCTGGATCGCTTCAACGCTGCCCTGTACGGCGAAGCGGAGCGGCTTCGAGTGAATGCCGCGCTGTTGGCTTCGGACAGCTCGGCCCGGCAGTACGGGCTGCAAAGCGCGCTCCAGCACTATGAGCGCAACCGTCTGGCAGTGGCGGAGTTTCACGCTCGCATGCCGGAGTCGGACTGGCATGCCTTTAACGGCAGGGGACTGCGCATGGAGCCCGCGGCTGCCTATTATGGCGCGATCGCAGCCTATCTGCTGGGGCGAGACGAGGACGCGCTTACGATCGTAAGCACCGGGGATTACACCGATGATGTTGCAATGGCAAGCAGAGCAGCCGCGCTGGAGGTCGTCGTTCTCCGCAAGCAAGGCAAGACGGACCAGGCGGAAGAGCAATACCAAGCGGACAAAGATCGCTTCTTGAGCTTTGATGATGCGATTGCGTCGTTCGAATCTCTGACGACAGCAGCAAGCTAAAGAAACTGGTTTCCTTCCTGGTCTCCTTCTTGGTTTCCTTCCTGGTTTCCTTTCTAATTTTGCCGCTTTTCAACTAGAATGATATAGCTGCGCTTCCAAGCCGGGAAGCGCGGCTTTTGTCGTTTCTGCTGCCTTTTCCGCAACAAACGACAGTTTTCAGCACGGATTATCCACTCTGCTTACTGGTATTTCACGAATTGTCGAATTTTGAGAAAACGGTTGACAGATATTGCTAGTCTTCTTAGTATTAGTGGTAAACTAGGAAATAAGAAGGAGATTCACAATGAAGATGAGGCTTTCTACCCGCATTAGCTTAGCAGTTTCAGCATCCGTACTGGCATTCGGCGTAACCGCTTATGCCGCTAGCGCTATTTTTCCCGATGCAAGTCTGAACAAACTGATCGAAGAGTCGACCGGCAAGAAGAACGTGACGGCGGCTGACGTAGCGCGTGTCAACTATGTAGAAGATTACGACGATGCAGCGAAAATCAAGTCGCTCAAAGGGTTGGAGAAAGCGACCAGCCTAGTCATGCTTTCCCTGCCGCGCAATCAGATTACGGACGTGGCGCCGCTCAAGGGATTGACGAAGCTCGAGTATCTGTATCTAGGCAGCAATCAAATCGCCGATGCCGCGCCGCTTAGCGGTTTGAGCGGTCTCCGCTCGCTCGACCTGAGCAATAATAAAGTGACGGACCCGGCACCGCTGAAAAGCTTGAAGAAGCTGCAAACGCTCAATCTGTCGAACAATGCCGTGAAAGATATTAAATCGCTTGCGTCCTTGTCCGAACTGCAATACTTATATGTCAATAACAACAAGCTGACTGATGCGAGCGCAGTAGCGGGCCTGTCGAAGCTGCAGGAGCTGAACCTGTCTAACAACCAGCTGAAGTCGATCAAATCGCTCCAGAACCTGAAGAACGCTCGCGCGGTACTGCTCGGCGGCAATCAATTCAGCGATCTGAGCGCGGTCACTGCGCTTGGCGCGAAGAAATCCGTGACGGACAGCACCTACCTGTGGCTGGATATGAAGCAGAACGGACTCGCGAACCTGAACGGCATCGAGAAAATGACCCGTCTGGAGCAGCTTGACGTCAGCTTCAACAAACTGACCGATATCTCCGGCATCGTTAAACTCGTGCAAGCGCAAACGCAATATCCGTTCCTGACGACGCTTAACCTGAGCGGCAACAAAATTTCCGATCTCAGCGGGTTGTCTCAAATCGCTAACAAAATCAATTCCATTAACATCAAAGGCAACCCGGTCAACTATGAATCGCCTGCAACGCTGAAGCTGTTCAAGCAGATCGAGCTGAATGGCGGAACGGTTATCGGGAGCAAGCCGGTCGTGAAAACGTCGAAAGCGGCCGCGCTGAAGCTGATTACCGTGAAATCCGCGGATAAATTCGCTATCAACTCCTACGATGCGATGTATTCCGATATTCCGGCGTCCTTGTCTCCGGCTTCTTACATCTACAGGCTGGACAAAATCAAGCCGGCCGACGGCCAGGCGAAAGCGGGAACGCTGACGCTGAAAGTCGAGCAAGCGCTGCTGTTCAATACGAAGACGGACAAGCTTGCGATCTGGTACCAAGGCGGCGACAACAAATGGGTTAAAGTCGGGGGCACCTTCGACAAAGCGACGCACTCCATTACGGTTTCGCTTAAGAACGGCGGTTCCTATGCCGTGTTGCTGAGCAAATAATAGGCAATGATTAAAGGCGGCTGCCTCCTGCGAATAGCGGGAAGCGGCCGTTTTTATTTACCGTGCCGCAGCGTCCCGGTGCAGCGCGGAGACGTTTGCGGAATGTCGCTAAAAGTTAAATTGTCGTCGGGTAATTGCAAATACTTCTGATTGCGTTAAGCATACAATGAGCGCATAGGGTCAAGAATGGGGCGGTTAAAGCCGACAATCAGTAACCAACTTATAAGAGGGGCAGGGATCGGTATGGATCCGGCAATCAAACCGGCATCGCGGTCATTCGAGGATGCGACGCCGCTGCTGGCGGAACCGGCAGAATTGAGGAGAGTCGCTGCCGAGAAGGGGTATTTATTTTTCAAGCGCTTTTTCGCCCGGGAAGAGATTATGGAAATGCGGGAACTGCTGCTGGGCGTTCTTCAACAAGAAGGACTGCTGGACGCCGGCTCTCCGCTCCTTGACGGGATCGGCCATCTGCCCCTCATTAATAAGCTTACGCCCGAGGAGATTAATTGGAACGGCATCGGCACGACGCAGCGGGTGTATCATAACGTGCAGAAGCTGCAGGAGTTCCACGCCTTCGCGCATCATGCCAAGCTGCTCGCCATGTTCGGCGTCTTGTTCGGCGAGCGCGCGTTTCCGCATCCGCGCAATATTGCACGCATTATGCTGCCAAGCGAATCGCTCAAAGTAACGCCGCCGCATCAGGATTTTCTGCATATCCAGGGCAGTGCCGATACTTGGACTTGCTGGGCGCCGATGGGCGACGTGCCGCGTTCGCTCGGCGGGCTTTCCCTCCTCGAAGGCAGCAATCAAGCAGGGCTGCTCGGAGTGACGGCTGCCGAAGGCGCGGGCGGGCTGGAAACGATTCTCTGCAACCTCGGCTACGAATGGGCGGAGGGGGATTACGAGGCGGGCGATATGGTCATCTTCCACAGTCTGACCGTGCACAAAGCGCTGCCGAACCGACAGCCCGGACGGGTGCGATTGTCGCTTGATCTGCGTTATCAGCCGGCGAGCCAGCCGATCGAACAGGCATCTCTGCTGCCGCACGGGCCATTCGAATGGGATGAGCTCTACGAGGGTTGGACGAGAGAGGACCTGAAGTATTATTGGAAGCGGGAATCCTTCGTTTTCCTGCCGTTCGACGAGTCCATCCGCTGGCAGAAGGATAAAATCTGTTAGCTTGTATTCATTTCCCCCCTATGGTACAATGAGATTGCTGTTTCTAGGTCTTGTCCCCTCTATCGACAAGGCATCGGCAAACGACAAATTTGCTCCTTGTGCAGGAGGTGGAACCATGGATATTACGTTTAAAATTTTGCTTGTTATTTTTGCGCTTGCGTTGATTGGCGTAGTTCTCCTTCAAAAAGGGAAGAGCGCAGGGCTCTCCGGTGCAATTTCCGGCGGTGCCGAGCATTTGTTCGGAAAAACGAAAGCGCGCGGCTTGGACCTGTTTCTACAGCGTCTGACGGTTGCTGTCGCGGCGGGCTTTTTTATACTGGCACTTGTTGTTGCATACTTGGTTAAAGTTTAATGACAAGCATGGAAGCGGGCTACGGCCCGCTTTTTTTAATGCCTTCTGATTATGGAAGATGTTAACAGGTTAATGACACGAGGGTAATTTTGTGATTTTGAGGGCTGCCGCGGATGGTGGTTCCTGCTTTCGTGTATACTATATGGTATATAATAATCTATTAACCGACTGCTGCAATTGTGGATGGACGGCATCGCGGTATTATGAGGTGAGAAAGAATGGTAACAGAGCAGCAGCTCCTTGATTATATGCGCGAGCAAACGTACAAGCCGTTGACATACCAAGAGCTGGATAAGCAGCTTGGCGGAGCGGGCAATGCGGGATCTTTCCGGACGTTTCTGGTTTTGCTGAACGAGCTGGAGAACGAGGGGAAAATCGTTCGCAATGACAGCGATCGATATGGCCTTCCCGAACGGATGCATTTGGTACGCGGACGGATTCAGGCGCATGCGAAAGGATTTGCTTTTCTTATCCCGGAGGATAAGGGACATGGGGACGTGTATATCGGCGCCCATGATTTGAAGAGCGCGATGAACGGCGATATCGTGCTGGTGCGCGTTACGTCGCGCAGCGCGGCGGGCGGCCGCATGGAAGGCGAGATCGTGCGCATCGTGGAACGCGCGGTGACGCAGATCGTCGGCACGTTCCAGAACCACGAAGCATACGGCTTCGTGCTGCCGGACGACAAACGGATTAACCGGGATATTTTCATCCCGCAAGGGCAGTTCCACGGAGCGGTCACGGGACAAAAGGTCGTGGCGCGCATTATTTCGTATCCGGAGGGCCGCTCGGCCGCGGAAGGCGAAATTATCGAAGTGCTCGGCCATAAAGATGATCCCGGCATCGATATTTTATCTATTATTCGTAAGCATCAGCTGCCGGAAAGCTTCCCGGATGATGTAATGGCAGAAGCGGAAGCAGCGCCGGACGCGATCACCGAGGACGAAATCGTGCGTCAGGGACGCCGCGATCTGCGGGATAAAGTCATCGTCACGATTGACGGCGAAGATGCCAAGGATCTCGACGACGCGGTCAACATCGAACGGCTGGAGAACGGCAACTACGTGCTAGGCGTTCACATTGCGGACGTCGGTTATTACGTGCGCGAGAACTCGGCGCTGGACCAAGAAGCCTATCGCCGCGGCTGCAGCGTTTATCTCGTGGACCGGGTTATTCCGATGCTGCCTCACCGTCTGTCGAACGGCATCTGCTCGCTGAATCCCAAAGTGGATCGGCTGACGATGTCCTGCGAAATGGAGTTCGACGCGACGACGCTGAAGCGGGTTCGCCATGACGTGTTCACGAGCGTCATTCGGACGAAAGAGCGGATGACGTACACGAACGTACGGAAGATCCTGCAAGGCGAGGACGCGGAAGTAACGGAGCGTTACGCCGAGCTGGTCGATACCTTCAAGCTGATGGAAGAGCTTGCGATGCGCCTGCGCGGCATGCGCATGAAGCGCGGCGCGATCGATTTCGACTTCGTGGAATCGAAGGTGATCGTCGATGAATCGGGCAAAGCCGTCGATATCGTGAAACGCGAGCGTTCCATCGCAGAGTCGATCATCGAGGAATTCATGCTGGCGGCGAACGAAACGGTCGCCGAGCATTTCTATTGGCTGAAGGTGCCGTTCATCTACCGGACGCACGATAATCCCGACCAGGAGAAGCTGCTGCATTTCGTGCAGTTCGCGGCTAACTTCGGGTATACGATCAAGGGCAAAGGCGGCAGCGTTATTCATCCGAGAGCGCTTCAGACGCTGCTGGACGACGTTCGCGGTTCGAAGGAACAGACGGTTATTTCCACGGTCATGCTGCGTTCGATGAAGCAGGCCAAATACGACGCGGAAAGCCTCGGTCACTTCGGCCTTGCCGCAGAATTCTATTCGCACTTCACTTCGCCGATCCGTCGCTACCCCGATCTTGTCATCCATCGCGTTATGCGCGAGGTGCTCGAGAGCAAGGGCACGCTGAGCGAGCCGCGCCAAGAGGCGCTGGCCGCGCGGATGCCGGACATTGCGCAGCAGTCTTCGGAGCGGGAGCGCGTCGCGGTAGACGCGGAGCGCGATACGGAGAAGCTGAAGAAATGCGAGTATATGCTGGACAAAGTCGGCCAGGAATTCGAAGGCATCATCAGCAGCGTGACGAGCTTCGGTATCTTCGTGGAGCTGCCGAATACGGTCGAGGGGCTCATCCGGCTCAGCGAGCTCTCGGACGATTATTACCACTTCCACGAGCAGCACATGCTGCTTATCGGCGAGCGGACGTCGAAGACGTTCCGCATCGGCGATGAGGTGCGCATCCGCGTGGAGCGCGTCAATATGGATGAGCATACGATCGACTTCACGATGCTCGAGAATTTGGAGCAGGGCGCGGACAACGGCGAGCTGGCGCGGGAGCTTGGGTTTAGCGGCCGCGGAGAGCGCGGTTCTGCGCGCGGCGGCCGTGGCGGTCGCGGAGGCCGGGGCGGCAGCAGCGACGCGAACTCCGCGCAGCGGAGCGTTGTGCGCGAGCCGCGCGCGGGCGGTGCGCGCGGCGAGGGCCGCGGCGGCCGTGGCGGAGCCGGCCGCGATAGCGGCTCCGCGCAGCGGAGCGAACGCGGCGGCGCGGGAGCGGCGCGTGGCGCGAGCTCGGGCCCGCGGGGCCGCGGGCCGCGCAGCGGCGAAGCCGGCGGCGGCGCGGCGGCTGGAGCCGCAGGCGCGGCGAGCGGAGCGGAGCGCCGCGGGCGCAGACGCGGCAATCGCGAGGAACGCGGCGGGCAGCAGCCGGTTAACGGCGGCGTTGCGGAGCAGGCAGCCGCGCCGCGCGGTCAACGCGACCAGCGCGCATGGAAACCGGAGGACGACTTCAATTTGAATCGTCTCCTCGGCAACGATAGCAGCTCGGGCGGCGAAGCAAGCGGCGGCGCTCAAGGTAGCGGCGGCGAACGCCGTAAATCGGTTCGCACCGATATGTGGGGCTTGCCGGTCCGCAATGCCGGGTCGCTCAAAGACTACGGCGAAGATCCGGACGACGCGAACCGTTCGCGCGGCAGACGCGACGGATCGGGCCGCGGCCGTTCAGGCGGAGATCGCTTCGGCGGCGGCAATGGCGGTGGCAGATCCAGCGCAGGACGCCGCAGCTCCCGTTCGGGCAGTCAAGGCGGTCAAGGCGGCGGTCAAGGCGCTCAGGGTAATAAACCGGCAAACGGAAATGCAGGCGGTGCGCAAGGCGGCGGCCAGGGTAACGGCACAGGCTCCCGCCGCAAGAAACCGGGCGGCGGCGCGGCAGGCGGCCAGCTGCAAGTGGCACCTAACGCCGGCGGAGGAACGGCCGAAGGCAGCGCGCAGCCGCGCAAGAAGAAGTCCGGCGGCGGTAATGCGACGGCGGCTTTCGTCCGGAAGAAACGCAAGTAGCACGCGGGTTCTGCAAGCTTTACCATTTCTTGATTTCGGTTCGCAAAGTTGTTACAATGGACTTCTAGCTGCGGTTAGAAGTCCTTTGTATCTTTTGGGGCATTTGGCAGCGGCAGGCAGGTCAAGCCTAATTACGATTACGGGAGAGGTGAACGGCATGGCGAAGAAAAGTGACGGCAAACAGCTTGCGCAGAACAAGAAGGCTTCCCATGACTATTTCATCGAGGATACCTTCGAAGCGGGCATGGTGCTGATGGGGAGCGAGATTAAGTCGGTGCGTATGGGCAAGGCGAATATTAGCGATGCGTTTGCCACCATCCGAAACGGCGAGATTTTCATCCACAACATGCATATCAGCTTTTTCGAGCAGGGTAACCGAAGCAATCCCGTCGATCCGACGAGGGCACGCAAACTGCTCATGCATAAAGCGCAGATCCACAAGCTGCTTGGCTTGTCCAAGCAAGAAGGCTATGCAATCGTACCGCTTAAGATTTACGTCCGCAATGGTTACGCGAAGCTGCTGCTCGGCCTTGGCAAAGGGAAGAAGCAGTACGACAAGCGCGAATCGGCGGCGAAGAAGGATGCGCAGCGAGACATTCAGCGCGCACTTCGCGAGAAACAGAAGGTTGCCCGTTAGCGGCTGGTTGTTAAGGCGGCAATCGGAAGCCAAGGAGAACGTAGCCATCGCTTCCAGCAAGACAGTGGCTCATGAATGTAAAACCTGTGTTATACTAAGTGAGCAACGAACGAAGGCAAGATCGTTTTAACATGCTCAATGATTCGATGTCCGGCTTAGCGAGCGGCATCATTCGTCGGAGCGCTTCACCTGCTAAACGGAGGGCAAATCGCCGTTTATGCGACATTGGGGGCGTTTATGGATTCGACGGGGATAGTTCGAGCATGGGTTGCGGGTAGCAGGGAGTCGTCTGCTTCATCAACGCTAAAGCCTATTAAACGGCAAACAACAACAATCCTACGCTTTAGCAGCTTAATAACCTGTTAGCGTGCTCCTACCTAGCATCGCCCATGTGACTAGACTAGGGGCTAACAAATAGTGGGATACGCCGTTCGGTCTCCGCCTGGGGTCGACGGAATAAGACAATCAGGCTGACCCAACGCATAGCCGGTTACGGGGCGCTGCTAGGGTGACATCAAAACTGTGACTACACCCGTAGAAGCCTGTGTGGCGTTGTCTTCGGACAGGGGTTCAAATCCCCTCGCCTCCACCATGAAAAGCCCGACCTCACGCGGTCGGGCTTTTGTTGTCTGTAAACCCATGAAGGAGCCGCTGCATTTGCTATAAAAGACAATCAGGCAATCAGGCTGACCCTAACCAGAGCCGGTTACGGGGCGCTGCTAGAGAGGCCGCAACTCTGTGGCAACACTCGCAGAAGCTTTGTGACTCTTCGAAAAGGGGGCAAGTCCCCTCGGCTCTATTCATAAATGACGAATGCGTATTTTTGTCCTATTTGGACAGGAGTATGCATTTTTTTGTTCTCCTACTGCACCAAAAGTGGATGGAAACAAGAGTAGAATAACCGGAGGAAAAGGAAGCTAATAAGAAAATATAATAGCGATTACCTAGGTCCACTGTTAAAAGGCATTTATCATAAAAGGGGGAGATCCCCTCCTATGATGAAGACAAGAAACGTCAAAAAGGCCGCATGGACGCGGCCTTTTCCGAAAATTAACTGTATCACCAACTAAGATGCCTCTTAGCGCCCAACGTGTCGGTTATATCGATCGTCAGATGGCGGATGCTCAACCGATCGCGCTTGTAAGCATGGCCTTGATCGTCAACGAATTTGGCTAGCGGGACGCTGGATTTGCCCGAGGTCATCATCGCTGCTACATAGGTGTACTTGCCGTCAATGGTAAGCTTTGCATTGTACCATATAAATCCGGTTTCATTTTGGACAATCACATGGTTGTTCGTAAGGGCAATGTCGGCAATCGGAATCGAGCTCTTCGGAGCCGGGACACATCCGGTCATTAACAAGACGAGAACAACGACCAGCAAACATGAGATAACATGACGCCTTGTTGGTTTTCTTAGGCGATTCGGCACGTTCGTGAGCATAATCAACGTTCCTCTCCATTGGATTCAACAGACAGGCCGAGGTCAAAAAACAGATTGGGCGCGCCGGGGTGACCGCGATGTACTTCAACCGCAATTTCATTGGTCCCCTTCACAAGCTTGTTTAGATGGGCCTTGAGATCAATTCTCCGATAGAAGGTGAATTCATTCGGAAACGCAAGCGAGGATTCGGTCAGGATCCCGGTAATAATGGCGTCCCGAGATACTTCCTGGCCGTTCAGATAAACGACGTAACCATCCTCGAAGGCGATATTCAAATCCAAATCAGACAGTTCCTGCGGATCGCCATTAAGTTCGAACGACTTGCGGAAATAATAGGTCGGGGACGGCACGACCTCTAATTTGGTTTGAAGATAAGTTTGCAGCTCCTTGTTATTCGTAAATCCCAAAGGAGCCCTGCCGGTTTGCCAGCTGGAATCATCGTAATCGGGACTGCGCCAATCGTTAGCAGGCAGAGGAACCGGTTCCGTGTGGGTGGTTTCAATAATCGGTCCTTCTCCCACTAAGTCTACGCCCTTCGGAATGGAGGATTTGATCGAATCGTCACCGGGGTGATAATGCCATAGGGATTGAATGCCCACGAGCGGAATTTCCTTTTTCTCCTTTAACGTGGCAAGGTCCCACGATGCCAGGTTATCCGCATCCAGTTCCAGTTGATCCACGATTTGTCCTTGCTCGTTCTCCGCTTTCATGGTCAACGCACTTGCATTCGCTTCCATTACCGTAATGACAGGCTTTTCCTTGATCTCGGACAAGCCCCATTTGTCCCAGTCCTCGTATTCGGACGGTTGATAATTGGAAGGCTCTTGGGAAACGCCTACATGAAGTACGTAGACGGTATCGCGGACGAATACCGCGTTAATACCGGCAGTCCGGAGCGCCTTCCACACCTCGGGAAGTTTCGGATCTTCGCTTAGCCAGGCAAGGGCGAAGGTTTGTTTACTTCCGCTCATGGTCTTGCGGATCCATTCCAACTGATTGTCTCCCGCATCGTGAAATCGGTCGGCGTTAAGGAAGAAGAGCTTAGCGTTTCCTTGCTTAATTGAATAAACGGATTTCCCGTATCCGGGAAGCGTCTCGGTAGGCACATGAGGATACGATTGGTCGAAGTCCTGTTCCGTCGCAGAATCGTCATAGACGGGGTAGAGCTGAAACGATCGCGCTTCCGGATGATCCTGCAGCAACCGGTTGGACGCAGCGAAATACGAGATATCCCGGAATTGCTTGATCCATTTCCCGATGTCCCCGTCCTGCTGGCCGAAATATCCAAACCGAAACGACGTCGAAGACGAGGCGGATAACTTGGATCCCTCCATGGGTACCCTTGTCCAATAAAAGGAACAAAACAGAACCGCGATTAACACGAGCAGCGATAAAGAAAGCTTATATTTGTATAAGGCCGCCATAAGCTTAACCCTCTCCTCCCGGTAACGTGTTCGGCAAGGAAGGCCACCACAAGATGGTATGGTAGACGGTCGGCCAGAGAATGATCAGATTGACGATAAAGGCAACGGCAAATCCGATCGTCCAAGGCTTCAGCTTGACCTCTATCCGTCCGAGCGTCCAGTGGAGTATTGCCCATGTGCCCAACCAAACGACCAGTCCCGCCGTTTCCTTGCCGGTGTAGGGACCGATGGCCCACCAAGAGGGGATCCAGGAGCCCCAATTCAGCAAGATCGGATTCGCCTGAAGCGGATTATAATAACTCCACAAGTGAGAGAGCGTTGTCGCTACGATACCGAGCCATACGGAAAGCAGGATAGCGGCGATTTCGCCTGTTTTGCGTTGTTTTGTTTCTTTCACCGTTTATTCTCTCCCTATCATGTTGAAAATCATACCATTTTCAGTTTCGTCAAGCCGAGCCCGCATGCAAATCCGATCAGTAAACAGATCCAGAATAGCGTGATCAGTAACGCAATGATTCCGCTAACCGCCGAGCCCGGTTCGAGCTTATGGCGAAACCGGCGCAATAAGACGGCCGCCGCTATTCCCAATGGGAGCGGGTACAGCGAGACGAATTCTTTAAATTCCATTACGATTAAATGCACTTCTGGGCTGCGGTACATCAGCCACTGCTGGGGACCATCAGGTCCTCGGTAAGCGATGTAAAGCCAATTGCCAAAGATGATCGTAATCAGGACCAGGATATTTGTGAGCCAAAGTACCCATTCCAGGGTGATCGCTGCCCCTTTCTTGCCCCGCAGCATGGGATAGGTCAGATGAAGCACTTGGCAGCTCATGATCACGGTGATGGTCGCGCCTAAACCATGCAGTACGGCCTCCAGCTTATGATTGCTGAATCCGATGACATTAAACAACGGGATCGATAAAAAAAGCAGCGCGGCTACGCTCGCTTGCGTAACCGCAAAATCTCTTGCATTGAAGATTGATTTCATCGCCAGTCCATCTCTTTCGTTAGGGATTATGATGAGGAGTATTGTAAAGAGAAATTATTAAAGGAATGTTATAGCCATTTTAGGAATTTGCAAATGCCACATCGATATTCGGACACGCGCAGGTCATACGTTGCTTCGGAACGGTGCAAAATGCCGGGCTGGGCAAATTCGAACCGCGCTGGCTGAGGCAATCGCCATGCTTAAAATAAGGTTAATAGAACCTTAACTTTATCTTAAATATTATTTTGAAGGTTTACTTAGTATAATGGCTGAGGCAGTTGGACCTCGGGATGATTTGTGATTTTGTAGTCCTTTATGTGGTAGGAAGGGTAGGAAATACCATATTAAAAAGGGGGGATTTTCTTTTTCTTGGACTAATTGAAAGAACAGTAGAACATAGGGTTCCGTGATTCCGACTGCTAATGGAAGAGAAGGAGAGGAAGACATGAAGGTGAAGTTGAAAGCCAAATGGAGAGGTTTAACATTGGCTCTGTTTGTATGTACGATTCTGTTCTCTATCGGGATTTTAAACGTCTCGGCTGAAAGCACGATCATTAAGGGGCCGTATTTGCTGTATACAGGATCAAACAGCGCGATGAGCGTCCTTTGGCAGACGAGCGATAGCCAACCGAATACGATCAAGTGGGGGACCGACACCACTTATTCGCTGGGTGAAAAGTCCGTCGAGACATACGGTAGCGACAACCAGCACAAGATCGACCTCACCGAGTTGCAGCCGGCTACCAAGTATTACTATGAGGTAGACGGTCAGGCCGGTTCGTTCGTCACCGCTCCTGCGGCTGACGCAACTTCCGTGAAATTTCTCTCCTACGGCGACAGTCGTACCCAACCGGCTTACCAGGAGCAGGTAGCCGCCCTGGCACGGGAGGCTTATACCGCCGACCCAGCCTACCAGTCGCTTCTCCTGAACAGCGGGGATATTGCTTCGAGCGATTCCGAAAGCAACTGGACCGCTCAATACTTCATGAATGATAAGACCGCTTACCCGGCGTTGAGTGCTCTCCAGTCCGAGGTTCCGATGATGGGGGCAAGAGGCAACCATGAGGGCGTAGGTTCTGTCTACGAGAAGTACTTCCCTTATCCATACGTGAATGACTTTTACTGGTCCTTCGATTACGGTCCGGTCCATATCTCCGTAATGGACGAGTATGCGGACTTTAAGCCCGGCTCGGCGCAGTATAACTGGCTGATCAACGACTTGTCCACCACGACCAAACCGTGGAAAATCGTCATGGGCCATCAACCGGCTTGGGGTGCCGGCACGCATGAGAACAATACGGATCTCCAAAAATACATCCACCCTATCCTGCAGCAGTTTGGGGTACCGTTGTATCTGAACGGACACAATCACAACTATGCCCGTGCCGTGGTCGACGGGATTCAGTATATCACTTCCGGCGGCGGCGGCGCTCCGTCGTATGACGTGGACCCGAGCTGGCCGAATATCGTCACGGCCGATAAGTCGTACTTCTTGACCAAGTTCGATATTGAAGGGGACACGATGAAAGTAACCTCCCGTCGGATTGACGGCACGGATATCGAGACCATTACGGTTAAGAACACGCAGACTCAATTGGACATTTCCGAGCTGACCATGACCCCAGACAAAGATACGTTGCAAACGGCTTCCCCCGAAAGCAGCATTAAGCTGGGTCTGGCGGCTGTCGACAGCAAAAATGCAAATGTGGATCTTGCCGGTGCCGTTGTAAGATATTTCACGGATAAGCCGGACAGACTCACCATTGCGGGAGACGGAACAGTGTCGCTGAAGAACAAGCCTGTGTTTAACGAATCGGCTCAGGTTTGGGCTGAAATCTATGATGGCAGCAAATTGGTTACGAGTAACAAGGTGACCATCAAGATCCAAAATCCGGATGGGCTGGCGGAAGCGACATTGACAACGGATCGCGGTTCATTGTCCGGTGATGCCAAGGCTAAGCTAGGCTTGTCGGGGAAAGACAGTTTGGGAGCGGACTTGGATCTTTCTTCGGCTACCGTCGTCTATAAGCCAAGCTTGGAAGATGTCTTGTCCATTTCCGCTGACGGCACGGTAACTGTGAAAAATACGCCGGCTCGTACGACG
Organism: Paenibacillus rhizovicinus; assembly: GCF_010365285.1. Taxonomy (NCBI): domain Bacteria; kingdom Bacillati; phylum Bacillota; class Bacilli; order Caryophanales; family Paenibacillaceae; genus Paenibacillus; species Paenibacillus rhizovicinus. The sequence continues at coordinate 3,281,778 of NZ_CP048286.1, read as the reverse complement.
GCCGTAACCATTCAGGCAGCAGTCACCGTCGGAGGAATAACGGTCGATAGTAATTCGGTATCCATCCTTGTCGGCCCTTCAGCGGGCGAAGATGCCCAAGTGCTCGTAGCTCCAATCAAAGGCCAATACGACGATACGGAAGAACTTGCAGATGGAACGTTGGATTTGGAGAGTTCCGACCTGGAAATTGTAACGGAAGACTCCAACCAACAGATCCTGCTCCGATTTGCTGACCTGGCTATTCCGAAAGGGGCGAAGATTCTTGACGCCTATATCCAGTTCTCCGTTGACGAGCCCGATAAAAACGTGGATCCGTTTGACGTGAATATTTATGCGGAGGACGTTGCGAACTCACAGCTGCAAGATCCCCCGAATGTTTCGTCGCGGGTTAAGACGAAGGATTCTGTAAACTGGAAGGATATACCTAAGTGGGAAGTCGAACATGAAGCCGGCCCGGATCAGCAAACGCCTAACGTTGCATCTTTGGTCCAGGACATCGTAAATAAGGATGAATGGGTTGAAGGAAATACATTGGGCTTCATTCTAACCGGTCAGGGCACCAGAACCGCCGAGTCTTTCGAAGGCGCAGGCACCCATGCAGAGCAGATTCCACAACTCCATGTCATCTACCAAAAAGCAGATACGACAAATCCGGGTAACGGCGGCGGAACGACGCCTCCGAGTAACGGCGGCGGAACGACGCCTCCGAGTAACGGCGGCGGAACGACGCCTCCGGACAACGGCAATGGAACGACGCCTCCGGACAACGGCAACGGAACGACGAATCCGGGTAACGGCAGCGGAACGACGAATCCGGGTAACGGCAGCGGAACGACGAATCCGGGTAACGGCGGCGGAACGCCGGTCATTCCGGCCAACCCGTTCAAAGACGTCGATTCGCATTACGACTGGGCAAAAGACGCGATCGCGGTGCTGGCCGACAAGGGCATCATCAACGGCACCTCGGCCACGGTCTTCGAGCCGGGCAAGCAGATCACGCGGGCGGACTTTATGGAAATGCTCGTCCGCATGCTGGACCTGAAGGCGGACGTCACGTCCAACTTCAGCGACGTGAAGGCGAACGACTACTTCTATAAAGCGCTTGGCATCGTCAAAGCGCTCGGCATCGCGAACGGTACGGGCGACGACAAGTTCAATCCGCGCGAATTCATCTCGCGTCAGGACATGATGGTCCTGATGAGCCGAGCGATGGATGTCACCGGCATGCTGGATCTAAGCGGCACGCAGGCAGATCTGAACGGCTTCAAGGACACGGCGAAGCTCGCGCCTTACGCGGTTAAAGCCGTGGAAGAAATGATCAATGCCGGTATCGTGAAGGGCAGCGGCTCCTTGCTGAACCCGACGGGTCAAGCGACGAGAGCGGAGACCGCGCAAATGATCTACCGTCTCTATCTGATGCTGCAGCAAAACGGCAGCCTTTAAGCCATGAGCGGCAGCGGGGCATGTCACGCGCCCTGCCTGCCTCGTAACGAACTGTCATAAAAGGCAAGACCACCTCCATCGCGGGATGGATGGTATACCAAAAACATAGGTAATCCAAAATGGCGGCGTTAGGGAATTCATCCTTTCTCCGCCATTTCTTTTTTGCTGCGGCATTGTTGCTTTGGATCGCGCCGCACCTTCGATTTTACGAGAAAACAACATAAACTTAACGTTCGGCATACATATCTTTCATACTATTAACTAAGTAAGAATAATGGATTCAGTCCGGTTTCCGTATTGCCATCAGGTCAATCGTCGCAGCGCGTTCCTTTCGGCCTCGGCATAACTTACAGAAGAAAAGAGTGCATCGTGATGCTTTTACAAGGGTACAGAAAACTAGCGGCTTTGATCCTGGTCATCGCTTTATTTCTTTGCGGAATGACCCCCGTGCTTGCTCACGACATGTATCTGGGAGGCTCCAAATGGGCCTTTGGCAAGGATCGTATTCTGTCCACGATAGAGCTCGACCCCGCTTTGTTTCAGGAGATTAAAGGAATCAAGGAACTTGGGTATGACCTGGATAAGCTCACGGATGACCAGCTCCGCGAAATGACGACCGAAGTCATCCAACCGTATATCGACGAGAAGCTATCGGTTTCCATCAACGACCGCTCCTATCCGGAAAAGGTGGTTAAGATCGAGCGGGAAGGGACACTGTGGAAAATATGGCTGAGAATAAGCGATCTGGACTTTGATTGGCAAGAGAACAAAGTGAAAATCGCGTATCATCTTTTATTTGACGAAACCAACAATCAACATGCGAATCTTGGCTATATTTATTATACCGATGCCGATGACGATTCGGTGCAGGCGGTCTTCGATAAGACCCAGCCGGATTTGCAATATATATTCGACGCCAACAATAGCGTATGGGAATTCTCCGATAAGACCGCGGCATTCTTGTCCGATATCGCCACTTTCGTAGGCCTCGGCATCAAGCATATCTTAACCGGGTATGATCACGTCGCGTTCTTGCTCGCTTTAATCGTGATCGGTTTATCCGCAAGGGAAGCCATAAAAATTATCACGTCGTTTACCGTGGCGCACAGCATAACTTTATTGCTGGCGGCCATGCATATTGTCAATCTGAACGCGAAGTTCGTCGAAAGCGTCATTGCCCTTTCCATCTGTTATATCGCGGCGGAAAACCTATTGTCCAAAGAGGTCAATTATCGATGGCTGGTTACCTTTATGTTCGGCTTGGTTCATGGATTCGGTTTTGCCAGCGTCCTTCAGGAATATGTCGCGGACAAGTCGAATCTTGTTCGCTCGGTGGTTTCGTTCAATGTCGGCGTAGAACTCGGACAACTGTCGATTTTATTAATCACGCTGCCCCTTCTTTACTTGATAAAGAAAAAGTTTTCTCTCAGAAGAGTAACCGTCGTAACATCCGCAGCCATTTTTATTGTCGGTTTCATTTGGTTCGTCGATCGGCTATTCGATTTGCAACTCGTACCATTCTAAGAAAGCAGGAAGAGAGATATCCATGAAGAAGAATCGTGCACCGTATTTCTTTGCTTTCATGATGATAGTCATGATCTTCATTATGATTACTGGCACTTGCATGGCTCAAAGCAGTTCTGCCGTCGACGAACAGGAATACCGCACTAAAGCGAACGAACTCTTTGCCGCTAAAGATTATGAGCAGGCGGCAATGGTCATGGAAGAACTGTTGGCCAAGAACCCGGACCTGAATGACCAGGTCGTGTACAAGCAGTTAACGCATATCTACGACGACTATCTATTTGATTTTGACAAGGCATTGACCTTGTATCAGACGTATCTCGACCATTTCCCGAAGGGGACCTTCTCCAAGGACTTTCGAGACAGAATAACGTATCTCGAGGAGAGACGTTCCGAATGGCAAGCATTGCGGGATTTTAGAAGCGCTCAGTCGGAAGAAGACAATATTTCGATTCAACAAAGACTGGCGAAAGTCGAAATCATTCTTTCAAAGAATGAGCAGGCAGCGATTGCGCCCGAAATGCATATCTATTTGGCTAACAAATATTTTGAAGCTGCCGAATATCAAGCGGCAAGCGAGCACGTGCAAGATTATATAGCCGGCTTTGGCAAGGCGGACATTGCAAATACGGACCAAGCTTTGGCCCTGCGATTGTACGCTGACATTCTCGTGAAGCAGCGTCATGTTAGTAAGGCTATTCGAACCCTCAATCAGGCCATAGCACTCGCGAGTCCGGAAGACCGCTTTAATTATGCCGTTAAGAAAAGCGAACTTGTACGCCATAAGAACATGATGGTCGGCTTTATCGGTTGTCTTATTTATTATCTGGCTGTAGTCATATCGCTCTTTCCGGCTAAATTTTGGAAATATTTCAATGCGAGCCATTACTTTGACCGGCTTGCCAAGCCTATTTTCCTTCTTGCCCTGACTTCACTTGGCCCTATTCTAATCCTGAAGTTCAAGCAAGAGCCGGAAGTCGATCCGCGGTTTTTCCTGTGGCTGCTGGGCTTATCGATCCTTTCCATCCTGGTAATCAAGCTGCTTGCTCCGCTGTCGCGGATAACCGGCAGAATGGTTTTCGTTTCCTTGAGCGGTTTGCATATGGCTGCCGCTTTGTTCATGGCTCATTATCTCACTGTGTACAGCGGACGGAAGATACTCCTGAACACTGCAATAGAGGCAGATAGGGATCCCCTTTCTTCCACATTCAGGATCTTACTATGGAGCTCGGGTATGGCAAGTTTATGCATCTATCTGATCTTTAGTTTTGTTTATTCAAAAGGAAAAGGAAATGACTAATCTTTGGAAATTCGGGGGGGGGTTCATAGAAATGATTTCTGCATTCATCTCATTCTTCAGACTAGGCGTAGAACATATTTTGACGGGCTATGATCACCTCTTGTTTATTTTTTCGCTGTTGATTGCAAGGCAAACGATTAAACAATATGCGGCGGTCATTACGGCATTTACCATCGCGCATTGCTTAACGTTGACCTTGACGGTGCTCGATATTATCAACGTTCCGTCCAGTATCGTTGAACCGGCGATTGCGCTTAGCATTTGCTATGTCGCCATTGAAAATATTTTCAAAAAAGACGTGAAGAAACGCTGGATGATTACGTTCGTATTTGGTTTGATCCATGGCATGGGGTTCGCCGATCTATTAAAGGGCATGAACCTGGCAAAGAACTATTTGGCATTTAATATCTTTAGTTTCAATTTAGGAATAGAGGTTGCCCAGCTAGGAATTCTCGCGATATTGTTGCCTCTGCTCTTCTTTATTCACAAATGGAAGTTTTCAGTGAGAGTCGTCAATGTCTGTTCAGCGATCGCTTTTGTATTAGGGGGCTTGTGGTTAACCGAAAGAATGTTTTTTTAAGCGCCCGCAACCCTGTTGTAGGTCGGCGGACTCGTGATCATAATATATAAACTGGCTGGACACCGCTCCGGTTTGAAAGTGATTGCTCGACGCACTCAATTAGTCGACTGCAACGGATCAGAGGCCAATATACATCTTGATCATCAGCTGCGCAAACGGTTCGGGTTCTCCTCGCTTCGCAAACGAATCATGGTGCTGTTGACCATAGGTTCAGTCGGATTCGCCATCTTTATGGCTTCGGTCTCTTACAATGCGATCTACACGATGCAGCATGATAAGATCAAGACGTCCATGGCTTCGATCTGTACCAGCAGACCTCGAAGCTCTACGCGCTAGTGCTTACCGATTCGACGGGGATAGTTCGAGCATGGGTTGCGGGTAGCAGGGAGTCGTCTGCTTCATCAACGCTAAAGCCTATTAAACGGCAAACAACAACAATCCTACGCTTTAGCAGCTTAATAACCTGTTAGCGTGCTCCTACCTAGCATCGCCCATGTGACTAGACTAGGGGCTAACAAATAGTGGGATACGCCGTTCGGTCTCCGCCTGGGGTCGACGGAATAAGACAATCAGGCTGACCCAACGCATAGCCGGTTACGGGGCGCTGCTAGGGTGACATCAAAACTGTGACTACACCCGTAGAAGCCTGTGTGGCGTTGTCTTCGGACAGGGGTTCAAATCCCCTCGCCTCCACCAAATGAAAGCCCCGTCCTCGTGAGGACGGGGCTTTGTTCTGTCTTAAATTGAGCCCAATTGTAGCCCGAACTGGTTTGGAGGTAGTATTGCAACTGTCATTCTACTACTAACGCATCGCGTCTTTGACGGACTTCGTTCCGGCAGGACAGCGATGCGTTTTTTTGTGGCGGTTCCCGACAATATATTCAAGCATGCCAAAAAGCCCCCTGCATCGAACACATTCAAAAATGTCCCGTGCAGGGTACCCATGCAGATCGGCCACAAGAAACCAGTTGTTCTAGTTGAGAACTAAGATGTCAGTTGTCTCGTTGATTCACGCGGTATCAATTTGGCAGGAAGCAGAATTTCCATATGAGGTTCATTCGGGTTGTCTATTCTCCATAACAGTTGTTCAACCGCCTTCCGTCCATAAATGGGAAGATCGATTGTGACCGTCGTTGTCGGCGGCGAACTAATCTGCGACAATTGGCCGTTATCGAAACTGCATACGGATATGTCGTCAGGAACCTTGATTCCTAATTGATTAAGACTGGATATGAGTAGAAAGCCAAGTCCATCGTTGACGCAAAACCAGGCAGTCGGAAAAGCCTTCATGTTCGAAAGCTTCTTTTGCATATCGTTGATATCCTCGATTGCGTCTTTAACGACCCATTCAGGATCAACAGGGAGGCTGGCGTCATTCATGGCCCGGAGGTACGCCTCGAACCGCTCGTAATAACTTGGGGAAATGTTCACGTTACCCCAATATCCTATTTTTTGGTGGCCGAGCTGAATTAAATAACGTACCGCCTCATAGCCCGCGAAGCGGTTATTCGTCAGGATGCAGTCCGCATGAATATCAGGGTGATGATGGTCAATTAGAATGGCGGGAATGTTCGTTTCCAATATGGCATTTATATATTCGGTACTGATGTGCGAGAGAATGAGAACGCCGTCTATGGTCTGGCTGTCAAGAACAGAAGGGAGAATAAGCCGGTCTCTCGCTTCCGTATTCACGGATTGTATCAGCAAGGAAATGCCGCGTTCGGAGCACTCCTTCTCGATCGCGAGATAGATTTCACCGAAGAAACTACGCTGAGAGAAAGCGTATTCCGAAGCGATCAGGGCGATGGTCCGGCTCCGCTCCTGCTGTTTCTTCTTCCGGGTTTCGGAGTACACATAGCCGAGCTTCTCTGCCGTTTCGAAGACGAGACGTCTGGTTTCCTCGCTCACGCCGTCTTTGCCGGTCAATGCCTGCGAGACGGAGTTTTTGGAGATATGTATCGTGTCTGCAATTGTCTGCATGTTCACTTTCGTTTGCTTCAAATGATGCCGCCCCCTTCCATATGAGCAAGCGCTCAAAAAAAATAACAGGTAGTAACGTTACAAATTATATTGGAAAAAAGCGAAAAAAGAAAGCGGTTTTCTTGGAAAATTTAGGACTGTTCTTTTGCGATTGACAACATGATAGAAGTAATAAATAATGTTGTTAGCCTAATTTCAAGATTATGTAATTTGCTATTTGAGGATGAGTCACCTTGTTTGTCATGTCGAGATCGAATCAAGTCGTTCAGAGGAATTCAAACGATGATGCGTTATCCAAGAACGAAATGATGACCTTCAGGATACGTGAGTCGAAGGACAGCGAGCATTCGGAAATGCTGTTCTTTGTAGAGAAAAATGGTGTCTAGAAGCCTAGATCGGGCATGCCGAAGCTGAAGCTACAGGCTTCGTTCTATACGCGTATCGGAGGGGAAATCGTTCTCGATTTTCCTGTTTTCGTGTGGGGATTACATGACAAGACATTACAATAAAATATTTAAAATAAATAATTAATTACAAACCTGTTAAATAATGTTGACAAAATCAAAAAGTAACTTAAAATGTACATTATAAAACGTTTTCAAATTTTTTGTAAGGAGGGTGATAAGGTGCGTTTCAAAAAATACGAAGGTTATTTATACATTTCCCCTTGGATTCTCGGGTTCATCTTGTTAACTGTAGCACCGCTGATCTTTGCGTTTTATATCGGGCTTACAGAATGGGACACGTTCAATGCGCCAAAGTTTGTCGGCTTGCAGAACTATTCGGATTTATTTCGGGACGAAGATTTCGTCAACGCTTTATGGATTACAATCAGGTTTGCAATTATTTCGGTTCCGCTCGGCATCGCAACTTCCATCTTGATTGCCGTCCTGGTCAATTCCAAACTGAAAGGGATGGCTTTCTTCCGAACCGCGCTTTATATGCCGGCCGTCGTTTCCGGGATTGCGATTTCGCTCCTTTGGAAATGGATGCTGGATAAAGACTTCGGGATGATTAATCTGATTTTGTCGAAGCTGGGCATTCCGGAGCAGGGCTGGCTGACGGATCCTCATATGGTTCTTTACTCGTATCTGATGATGGTCGTCTGGGGAGCGGGCGGCGGCATGCTGACATATCTCGCCGGCTTGCAGGATATTCCGGGTCATCTCTACGAGGCTGCGGAAATCGACGGCGCGAATGCGTTCCAGAAATTCAGACATATTACGCTCACGATGCTGTCCCCGGTTATTTTCTATAATCTGATCATGGGAATCGTCGGTGCGATGCGTAAATTCGGGGACGCTTATATTATTGGCGGCGCGGGCAATCAAGGCCGCTTCTATATGGTTTATCTTTATGAGAACGCGTTCAAATTTTTCAAGATGGGTTATGCGACGGCGATGGCTTGGGTTCTATTCGTACTTATCATGCTTCTGACGATGGCGGCATTTAAATCATCTTCGGCCTGGGTCTATTATGAAAGCGAAGTCAATACAAGACCAAAGCGAAAAAGGGGGTAACTAGCATGTCGTCTTATGTGGCTGGCAGTAAACGAAAAAGAACCAAACGCGCTATCGTCCAATATAGCCTGCTGGTGTTGTTGTCCATTACAACATTACTTCCGCTGATTTGGATGTTGTCGACTTCCTTGAAATCGGGAGACGTCATCTTTGAAATTCCACCGAAGTTTTTGCCGGACGGTTTTCATTGGGAGAACTATTCGCGAGCTGTAAGTGAAATTGAATTTGCAACGCTGTTTAAAAACTCGTTGACGATTACGTTCTTTAATCTCTTATCCAACGTATTTGTCTCGGCGCTCGTTGCCTACGGTTTTGCCCGGTTCCAATTTCCTGGTAAAAGTATATGGTTTCTTCTGGTGCTGTCTACTATCATGCTCCCCGGGGAAGTCACGATGATTCCCGTGTTTATTGGCTTCAGCAAGATCGGTTGGACGAATACCTTCAAACCGCTCATTATTCCGGGCTTTCTGGGAGGAGCTCCCGTATTTATCTTCCTGCTGCGTCAGTTCTTTATGTCGATACCTAAGGAACTGGATGAGTCGGCGGTGCTCGACGGGGCGAGCAGTTTTAAAATCTTTTACCGCATTTTCCTGCCCTTGTCGATACCGGCTTTGGTTACGATCGGCATATTCTCCTTCCAGGGAAGCTGGAACGATTTGCTCGGACCGTTGATTTATTTGAACGATACGAATAAATTCACGCTTCCGTTGGGACTCGCGATGTTTCAGGGGGTTATGAAGGTAGAGTGGGGGCCGCTCATGGCAGGCTCGATTCTGGTTTTGCTACCGGTACTTGTGATTTTCTTCCTGGCGCAGAAGCAATTTGTGGAAGGTGTTAAACTAAGCGGTATTAAAGGCTAGTGGTCACTGAACCGCGTTGATTTTTGATCTCCTGCCCTTATAGCCGGAAATCAATTTCAAATATTATTGAGGGGGAAGTACATCTATGTTAGGCAAAAGAAGATTTTATTTCATGGTAGTGTGCATCATGGTTTTCTCGATCGTCCTGTCAGCATGCGGTTCCAATTCGTCCAAATCGAATGAAGGGAATCAACCAGCTGCGAATGCGGGCAATCAACCTGCCGGAAACGCAGCGCCAGCCGAGAAAGTGAAATTGAAAGTAGCGACATGGGCAGGTGCGGGCGAACTGAAAGAATTTCAAGATCTGATCGACAAGCTCAATGCAAGCGCAACCGATTATCAGATCGAAGTCCAAAGCATTCCAGCCGACTATTACGTCAAGCTGCAGACCATGGTAGCTGCTCATCAGGCTCCGGACTTCATGTGGCTGTCGCAAGAATATGTTCCGCAATATGCAAGCCTGGGCGCAATTGCTCCGCTTGACGATCCATTGGCTTCCGTAAGTTCGTTCCAGGCCGACGATTACTATCCAGGCCCGCTCAATGTAGGCAAGGTAAACGGCAAAATCTACGGACTGCCTTGGATTTCCCAGCCGTACATGCTTTATTACAACCAAGATATGTTTGACAATGCAGGCGTAGCCGCTCCGACGAACGATTGGACGTGGGACGACTTCGTCGAAGCAGGCAAAAAACTGACGAAAGACGGCCAATGGGGCGCGCTGTTGAACAATATGCCGACAGCGATGTACACCTGGTCCTACGGCGGCGATATCTTCGACACAGCCGGCAAAATCGTACTGGATTCGCCTGAATCCATTCAAGGTCTTCAAATGTATCAAACCATCGTAAAATCCGGCATTATGCCGCAGCGCGCGCAAGCTGACTCCATGGGCAACGGCGATATGTTCAAAACCGGCAAAGTGGCGATGTATATCGGCGGCGCTGGCGACGATGTCGAGAAGACATCGAAGTTCAAAGTGGGCATGGTCGTTCCGCCGAAAGGCACGCAGCAAGTCACATTCAGCTGGATGGCTGTAACGGCGATGTCCAGCACGACCAAAAATCCTGCCATCGCGGCAAAAGCGCTTAACGATATGACGCTTGCGATTCACAAATGGAAGGTTGTCGCACCTACGAAATCCGGTTTCGACTTGATTTCGACAAGCAATCCGGATAAAACCTACGCAGTGGATGCCATCCGCAAAGGTTCCGAGGTTGCTCGCGGCTTCAACAACCAGCCGAAAGAAGGCGAAATCGACGGAGCGATCTGGGAGAAGCTGACGCAGCCGATCGAAAGCGGCTCTGACATTACTGCCGCCGTGAAAGCTACCATTGCAAAATTCAATGATATCAATAAGTAACGATCAATAAGTAAACTTGGACGTACAAATAAATTGCTCACACCCGCCGCCAGCGGAGGCCTTTGCCTCATGCAACGGCGGGTGTTTAGCATCTGGGAGGAACTTATGAACAAGCGAATCACCCAGAAGCTTGGCATTATGGGGCTTTCTGTCTCCATCGGCAGCGCGGTTATGTTCACCTCGCTGCTTTCGCCAGCTTTTGCATCCGGTGTGAATGAGCCGGTGAGCGCCGTGCCTGACGTGCAGAAGCGCATCAACAAGATCGAGGAAATGCCCAATCTTCCTCAGCCATATGAGATGAAGAATTGGAAGCAGACGGCGCGCCAGTACGATCAATTCGTGTTCGATTTTACGAAGCAAGGAACGTTTCTGCCTGTGGGCTGGTGGGACAAGACGCATACCAACATGCAAGAAGATACCTTTGGTCTGATGTCTTACGTCGGGAAGTTCTCGCAGGGCAACGACGGTTCGCAAGAAGCGATCAATATGATGGCGGCCGTACTAAGCGCCACGCTTGTCGGTATCGATAAGAGCAACCAGAATGGCAAGAATTACGTGAAAATGCTGCAGACGTTCTATAACAAGGATAACGGGGAGAACGTCATTCTGAACAACCCGAACACCGTAAGCGGCCAGACGTTCTGGTATGAAATTTTACCGCATGTTCTTTTCTATGCGCTCGATTCTTATTATCCGGATGTGGACAATATGGATGCAATCATGCGGAGTACGGCTGACAAATGGGCCAGTGCGGTGCAGGAGCTGGGCGGCAAGTACGGACAGGCGGATTTTAATTACACGGCCTATAAATTTTACCGAACAGAGCCGTTCAACAACGAACAGTGGACGGAACCGGATGCTGCAGCCGGCGTAGCCATGCTCGAATATATGGCTTATGCCAAATTCAAAGACGCCAAGTATTTGCAGGCTGCGCAGCTCAGCATGGATTTTCTGCAGCGGCAGAAAGACAATCCCCTCTATGAGGTGCTGCTATACTTCGCGCCGTATATGGCAGCGAGGATGAACGCCGAGCAAGCCCAGTCCTTCGATGTCGACAAAATGATCAACTGGGTATTTGACGGAGGCAGCGCGGTCCGGGACGGATGGGGAACGATGACGGGCAAGTGGGGCGGCTACGATGCCGACGGCTTGCTCGGCAGCTTGAAGGATAACGGGGGATATGCGTTTGCCATGAATACGTTCTCGGCATTCGGCGCATTGGCTCCGGTAGTGCGCTATGATCCCAGGTATGCCCGGGACATCGGCAAGTGGATGCTGAATGCCGCGAATCAGTCGCGCCTGTTCTATGCCGATGCTCTGCCTCCCGATCATCAATCGGGATCCGATTGGCAGGGAGATCCGCAGCACGTCATTCCTTATGAAGGCTTGCGCAAGGAGATGAAAGGAAAGACGCCTTACGCGAGCGGCGATCCGACGGTAAGCGGATGGGGCAATACCGATTTCTCGCTCTACAGCGGATCCTACGCAGGGTTTCTTGGCGGCTTGATCGATACGACGAACGTTGAGGGCATTCTGAAAATCGATACATTGAAAACGGATTATTTTCATGAGGACGCTTACCCGACTTACTTGTATTACAATCCTTATAAAGAAGCCAAGTCTCTGGATGTTACGGGCATCGGAAGCGCGCCGGTGGATTTGTTCGACTCGGTTTCCGGTCATGTATTGGCCGCAAGTGTTACTAATCAGGCCACGATTACGCTGGCTGGCGATAGCGCGGCTGTCATTGTCGTCGTTCCGGCCGGAAAGGCGATCGAATCGAGCGCTAAGGGCTTGAGCGCCGGAGGTGTGTTCGTTGCGCCGCTCGCGAGGCCTGCTATCAATATTCGCGATCTGCAAGCCGGCCAAACGGTGAGTGGCGCGCTTCCTGTTACGCTTGAAGCAGCCGTTCCTGTGAACAAGAAGATCAAGCAGGTGACGATCACATTTGCCGATCAGGAAATTTACAAGGGAAGCGAGATCCCGAGCCCCTTGCAGCTGGACACGAAGAAATTTCCGAACGGATTTCAACAGCTGCAGGTGGACCTGGAAGCTTCGAACGGACAGCGGGATACGGCGCAGATGCAGCTTTTCGTGCGCAATGAAGGCGGGACTTCCATTCTGACGGCCGATCCTGCGCAGATGGCCGCATGGACACCGATCTCCGTCATGAAAGGGAAAGGCGAGTTGAAAGACGGCAAGGTGGTCGTTACGGAAACGAATGATGACGGCGCATACGGAGGGATTGCAAGCCCTGCCTTCAAACTTGATTTCAGCCGTCAATCTTTTCTAATCGTGGACGTCGATTCCGCAAGTCCGGAGTGGACGCTGCAGCTGCATGTGAAAAGCGAAAAATGGGGGCTCTATATTAAACCGGATGGGCCCGAGACGGGACATTTTGTCTTTGACGTCATGAAAGAGCTGCGAAGATTGCGGCCGGATCTGCCTTATTTGGGCGTTCAGGACGTCGAACTGTGGTTGGTCGCGGCCGATAAGGAGGGTGCGCAGGCCTCATTCGGCGGAATCGATATGTTTTATCAAGACGAGCCTGTATGGAAGGAGAAGGAGTGGAAAGCTCCTCAAGGAGCGGAAGCGATCGCAAACTGGATCCCGTTGGCTTCGATGAAAGGCGCTGCCGTGAAAGCGGACGATGTTGCGCTCATTCGCGAGGACAACCTGCTCGACCGCGGAGGCGTCGGCTCGCCGTTCATGAGCGTCGATCTGCAGCGTGACCCGGCGCTGGATGTCAATATCGCCCAAGCGTCGAACGAATGGTCGCTCATGATTTATGTAAAGGGCAAGAACGAAGGGGTTGAGGTTCAAGCTCCAACCTCGCAGCTCGGCAAGAAATCCTATAAGTTAAAAGATTTGGTCTATGAGGCGTACCCGCAGCTTGATCCAAAGCAGCCGGTTGATTTGCAGTTGTGGATGCTGGCGCAGGGAGACAACAAAGCCAATGTCGGCATCAAGAGCGTGAAGCTGTCTTACGGCAGGAACACACATGCGAAATGGCTCTATATCGATATTGTCGCCCTCCTGGTCGCGGCAGCTATGATCGCTTCTTTCATGATTAGAAGTCGAAAAACGCGAGGGAAATAGCGTCGTGCAAGATTGAATTGCAGAATGCAATCTCACTCCCCAAAGAAGTGCTATTGCTATCGTTAAACCGGCTCGCTTAACAAGGAGCCGGTTATTTGGTTACCCAAATACGGATAAACGTTGGCTAATTGTAGAATATATCGGGTCTGTTCTGAATTCATTGGGTTATCTCAAGCGGTTAAATAAAACTATACACAGTGTTAACAATCTCTAGTTTGATCATATGCATTGAATACTATAATGTCATGATATTGGAGAATTCGTTATGGGGACGTTCCCCCTAATCTTTAGAAAACAGGAGATAACTATGACGGATCAAAACGATTGGGATGAATCCTTGCGTGAGATTATTTTTGAATGTAAACAGCTTATTCAGCAGCTTGATCAGCAGCTTGAAGGAATATCTATATTATTTACGGAGAAGTCGAATGCGTGTATGGATGAACTTTATAATCGTGAGCAGCTCGAATTGATTCTTGACGGCACTGATTGTACTACAATGGAACTCCACAAAGTCCAAAATGGAGAGCTGACGGATGGAAATCCAGATGCTCCAAAGGAATAAGCGTCATTTACTGCTAATGGAAGAAAACATGGGGAGTAGGACATTCATATGAAGATTACAACTTGGCTTAAGGCAACAAGTGGTGTTTTTATCTTATTGTCGGTTTTGAATGGAGGGAGTATTTATCTACTTCATAGCAGTGTGGCGCAAGAACGATCCGCTGTGAAAAACCAAGCTGTATTCAAGCAATTAGGGATCGATTTAGCCAATGCCTCGGACTATTTAACAAACGAAGCGAGAGCTTATGTGCAGTTTGGAGATATAGTTCATTATGACAATTACTGGAGAGAAGTTAACGAAACCAAAACAAGAGATCACGTCTTGGATGAATTGACTAAATTAGGTGCACCGAAAGAGGAAATGGATTTCATTGCAAAGGCAAAACAAAATTCAGATATCCTCGTCGCAACGGAAGATGCAGCTATGAAAGCCGCGGAGAGCAAGGATTTTACTGAAGCCCGGCAGCTCATGTTCGACAGCAACTATGACTCGAACAAAAAAGTCATTATGGAATCACTACAACAGTTTCAGCACATGATGAATACGAGAGCGGAAAGCGAAGCGACTGCCGCAAAAAATAATGCAAGTTTATTGCTTAAGGTAACGATACTCTTGCTCATGATTACATTTGCCATACTACTTGCAATGATCATTATGATTTACGTGAAATTGAAACCACTTAAGCTTGTCAATGAAAAAATAGCCGAACTTGCGAAGAGCGGCGGCGATCTCACTGGAAGACTGGATTATTCAGGGAATGATGAGATCGGAAAAATTTCCAAATCTTTAAATGAGATGTTGGACGCACTGCAATCTATTATCACAGATGTACGAGATACGTCATGGAGCGTATTAGACTCGTCAAGCAAGTTGGTTGTGAATACAAAAGAAACCGCAAGCGCAACAGAGGAAATTACGAGACGAGGAACAGTTATTGAGCAAGGTGCAATAACCTCTGTACAAAATACGCTTGATGCATTCCGTGCAATTGAAGAAATGTCCAAGGGTGTGCAGCGCGTTGCTGAATCTGCAGAGGTTCTATCCGAAGCGGCATTAAATACAGAGCAAGACGCTCAAAATGGAGTAGCTTACATACAGCAAGTCAATTCTCAGATGGCTCAAATCGGACACTCAGTTAGTGGTACGGTAGCTATCGTAGAACAGCTGAAAGGAAGATCAGCTCATATTGAAACTATTGTTTCCACGATATCTGAAATATCCAATCAAACGAATTTGCTTTCGCTGAATGCATCCATTGAATCGGCAAGAGCCGGCGAACATGGTAGAGGGTTCTCTGTTGTGGCTAATGAAATTCGTAAACTGGCCGAGCATTCCTCATCGTCGGCAAGGCAAATAACGGAACTTCTAGTAGGTATTGAAAATGATTCGTTCGAAACGGAACGAGCGATGCAACAGGTGACGGAAGAGGTGTTGAACGGTCAGAAGAGGATAGAAGAAGCGATCGTATCGTTTGAAAGTATTTTGAAATCAAGCCAGCAAGTGGCTTCGCATGTCCAGGAGGTGTCTGCTGTTAGCGAGGAAATGGCGGCCGGATCAGAAGAAATCGCAGCATCCGTTGCCGATATGGCATCGGTTGCTGAAGAATCGCTTAAAGGAGTGAGAAGCGTTAACGATATGACGGTAAAGCAAAATGTCTTAGTTAAAGAGGTCTCAGCTTTTACCGAACTTCTCAGCAAAGATTCTCAGAACTTGGAAGCTCTTGTTATGAAATTTAAAGTATAGCAGTGATGGGGGCTGGCGGTTATAACGAACCCTATCGCCTTATACATGGCGGGCACTCATTGAGAGTGAACGCCTATTAATTTCTTCCTGTATGGAGAAACAATTTATTCGCATCGAGAGAAGCATTAGGGAGCAGTTTACTAGGACTTGGTTTCCTTTTTAATCAAATTGAGCTCTTACATGTTTGGAGAATTCCCTGGTATAGCTGGATAGATTCGTATTGCAATGAACGGCCCAAATATCTCTATAAAAATAATCAGGATCTTTAAATGGAATAGCAAATAAATTTTCATTCATAATGTAGATATGACCCTTTAATGTAAAATTATCCATAATTGTAAAGGCGTTTCCTTGCAGAATAAACTCACCAATTGGTTCAGTTCGGGTCACCGTTACATAAATCGGATTGCCGTCTAGATTTGCTCTTTTGATCATTTCTTTATGAGCGGGAGAGTCGAGGACAACGATGGATTCGTTCCTTAAATCCTCCGATGTTAAATATTCTTTAAAGCGAAAACGGGACTCTTTTCCGAGGCAAATGCACAAATAGCTTGTATATAAAATTTCAATATCAAAATTCCGATTCATTAATTCTTTTTCTTCACCAAGAAAAGCAAGGTCGATGCTATTGGTTGAAATTTCTTCGCAAATCCGCTGAGGTGTTTTTTCAAAGAGCTCTATCTGGATATCTTTAAACTCCTTTTTGAAAGAAAATAACGCTTCTTTAATGATATGTCCAAACGCAGAAGAATACGATATTTTCAATTTCAAATAATCGCCATTTTTTGCGCGATTAATATCTTCGTATAATTCGATATATTTAGTTTTCATTTCTAATAGTTTTGTAAGCACGATTTCGCCTTCATGTGTTGGAATTGTTCCTTTGCTCGTTCGTTGGAATATGGTTACTCCTAGTTCATTTTCTAATGATTGAATGGATTGACTAATGGCAGAGGCAGTTATATGCAATTTATCTGCTGCTTTTCGTATTGATTTGTCTGCGGCTACTTGTAGAATATATCGGATCTGTTCTGAATTCATCGGGTCACCTTACCTCAAGTAGTTAAATAAAACGATACACAATGTGAATAATTTCTAGATTGATCATACGGTGGTGGATAACTATGGATGATCAGAACGGCTCGAATGAATCTTTTACTAGGGTTAATTTTGAACGTTAACAGCTTATTCATCAACTAGAAGGATCATCCATATTATATCTGGAAAAGTCGAATGAGTATACGGATGAACGCTATGTTTCAGGAGCAGCGCCCGTAACATAGCTATTTGAAACTACATTGCATGATTTGAGAGAGGGAGAGCGGCCCAAGAATGACCCAGAATTATTATTTGATCAAACATTTAGGCTGAATATACTGACTGTCGATATCAATGCTGACGCAGATATCATCTAGCTCATATTTGTGATTGTGACAACGTGAGAGAAATGAGGAATACAGCTTGGATGAGTTTGATAGCCATGATTACGTGGAAGCTAGCCCCAGTTTGGAGTTTGAAAGCAGACAACAGTATCTCGAAGAACTGAGGCAGCAACTGGATGTTTTGAATGATCCTTCAATCATAATCCGCTCTGACGAGGTCATCGAACGAGCGAGAGAATGGTACCGGATCGGCCACACGATCAAAGGAACCGCCCCCATTCTGGGGATGGAACGCATGGGGCGAGTAGCCGAACTGTTTTCCCAATCCTGGGAATGGAGCTACGATACGAGTTCCTTCGCAGTAGACGAAGTGCAAAATCTGTTTCAGGATTGCTGCTTGGCCAGCGCTCCCCTCTTGCAGGAGCTTGAAATGGAATTCGAAATCAACTGCAAGGCACTGCTATTGGAACAAGAGCAAGCACCGCGCAAGCAGGCCCTTCCCTCCCAACTCTTAGGCAGCAGATTGCTGATCGTAGATGATGACCGGGTGTTACGGTCCTTTTTGGCTCGCAAGCTTAGGCTTGAGGGTTATAACGTAGATGAGGCCTCGAACGTGGAAGCTGCGATCAAGCTGCTGAAAGAGAATGACTATCAGTTAATTACGCTTGATCTGATGATGCATCCGCATAGCGGCTATGAAATATTCGAGGTACTGAAAGAAGATCCAATGATTAAATGGCTTCCCATGCTGGTATTGTCCGGCCGCAATGATATGAAGGATGTCGTGCGATGCTTTCGGATGGGCGCTGATGATTTCGTCACCAAACCTTTTCGTTATGAAGAGCTAAGCGCGCGGATTCAACGGATGCTGCTGCGGCACAAGGAGTTGGCGCTCCTGGCGTTCAACGATCCGTTGACCGGAATTCATAACCGGCGGTATTTCGACCTGCAGCTCCAAGTAGAAGCGAACCGTGCGCAGCGATACAATGAGCCGTTGACGCTGGTCATCATCGATATTGATTTCTTTAAAGAGGTTAACGATCGACATGGTCATCCAGCCGGCGATCTCGTGCTGCAGAAATTCGGCCATTTGCTGCAAAGCTGTCTGCGGAACACCGATATACTGGCGCGCGTCGGTGGTGAAGAGTTCGGTGTCATTTTTCCGGGGATTACCGACCTTGAAGCGGAAAAAATCATGAATCGCATCTTGCAGCGCGTCCGAAGCGAGTCGATTGCTAGCCACGATAATTTTGATTATTTTATTACCTTCTCGGCAGGCATCGCATCTTGGAATACAAGCAAGTCCGTTCAGAATTGGTTCCAAGTCGCGGATTATGCGTTGTACAAAGCGAAGCGGACCGGGCGGAATCGTGTTGTCCGAACATCCTTCGGCATGGCGAAAAAAAATCCGGCTGGCTTGGAAACTCAAGCCGAAGAGTCCAAAACGATTCTGATTGCCGACGATGACCGTATGCTCCGCAAGATGATCGCCGATCAATTCAGGAAAGAGCCTTACAAGCTGCTCGAGGCGCAAGACGGAGAAACGGCTTATCGGATCTTAGTCGAACAGCAGCCGGATATCTGTATCTTGGACTGCATTATGCCGGGCATGAGCGGATTTGAAGTGCTTGAACGATTGAGAACGGAAGGCACGCGTGCGTCAAAGACCCAAGTCATACTCCTTTCCGGAAGAAGCAGCGAAGAGGACGTACATAAAGGGCTGGAACTTGGCGCAGATGCGTATATGTTTAAACCATTCTCCTTAATCGATGTGGAAATGAAAGTGAGCAAGATGCTGCTCGCCGTACGAGGTCATTGATGTTTCATTTTAAGGAAAAATCCGGGCAAGGGGGTTTATCATGCAATTACATGAAATAAGATCAAAAAATGATTTTCTGCGGTTTCTTACTGTTCTTAGGAGCGACTTGGTTAAAAATTCGAATGACTGGGAAAATCCGACTTTAGATAAGTACCTCGAAGCCATGCAAGGGTGGATACAAGATATGGATGGTTACTATTCAGACACCGACCAGACCATTCCAGAACAAACGTGGAAGGTTTTTGCCGATATTTTATATGCAGCCAAAATATACGAGTAACTAAAGGCACTCCATTCGGATCCATTTTCCTGACATATTCAAAGGATACTCAGCAACCTTTTAGCTAGATTTAAGCTTCCTTTTAGAATCGTCCCACATAATAGAGTCATCAAGAGCAAGAGAGGATGATTCGAATGAACGAGAACAAGGATATCAAACATGAACGTGACAACGCCAGTGAAGGTCTAACTATATATCGCTACGATTCCCCGAAGAAGGCGGCTGACCTGCAAGCAGCGTATAAAGATGCAATCGCGGAAAATGACCGGAAAGGGGCTTCGGGGAGCGGAGCGCAACGGCGCAAAAGAACGTCGTCCCAAACGCTTTTGGCCGCTTTTCTTGCCGGCGCTTTGACGATCGGCGGGTTAGCTTACATGTCCGATCGCATGAATCTATTCAGCGGAGGGACAGCCAACGTGGTCCAAACGTCCGCATCGACCGCTAACCCTGCTTCGGCCGATGCCGGAGTGAAGACCGCTTCTCTCCAGTCCTCTACGGAGGATTTCGCTGCGGTATTTAATCAAGCGAACCCGGCGGTCGTGGAGATCGGCAATTACGGCGTCGAGAACAATCAGTCGAGATCCAACCTCTTCGGCAGCAGCCGAGGTCAGTCGGGCAGTCGGCAGCAGTCGTTGCCGACCAACGAAGAGCCGGTGCTGATGGGCACGGGATCCGGATTCTTTTTCAATAAGGACGGCTATATCCTGACCAACCAGCATGTCGTTGCAGATGCCTCGGAGCTGAAGGTAACGGTGCCCGGTTACGACGAGCCGCTGGAGGCCAAGGTCGTCAACGAGAACGAAGATTTGGATCTGGCGGTGATCAAGGTGGAGACGCAGGACGGCAAAGCTTTTCCGACGCTAGGCTTCGGTGACTCGAATCAGGCGAATATCGGCGACTGGGTCATCGCGATCGGCAATCCGTACGGCTTGGATCATACGATGACGACAGGCGTTCTGAGCGCGAAGGAGCGTCCCATTACGGTCGCGGAGGACGATGGATCGGAGCATAAATACGAACATCTTCTCCAAACCGACGCTTCGATTAACCCCGGCAATTCGGGCGGACCGCTGCTGAACACGAAAGGCGAAGTGATCGGAGTGAACACCGCAGTCAACGCCGAAGCCCAAGGCATCGGATTCGCCATTCCATCCAGCACGATTCAGGATGCGGTGAAGGAAATGATGAAGGGAACGACAGAAAGTTCATTATAACTAGTACCGAAGTCTCCGTAACTCCTCCGCCAGTTAAACCACATCCTTTCAAGGATGTGGTTTTTCGTAGTACGCCCAGCATGGGCGTCGTCTCTAGGGTGAAAGTCCCGAACGGGGGCTGGCGAACGCCTACCGTTAGCCAAGAGCAAGGGTGTCCGCCGCGAGGCGGAATCTGAAGGAAGTTTAGGCAAATGCACGAGCCAAAGTACACGAACTGGATTCGAGGCAGGGTTAGCCGGATGAGTCACCCACACATGACGAAATCCAAAGTCGCCAAAGGCTATCCCTGTAAACTCCAGTGGCTGCGGGCAGAAAGATGACGTTCTTATCTGGGGAGATCTGCGGGAGAAAAAAATGCGAAGTCACTTCGTAACCGCAGCCGAGAGGTTGCGCTGAACCCGCAGAAGTTAGCAGAAGCCATAGTACATAGGCTGTTGCAACAGCCCACGGAAGGGCTGAACCGAAAGGAGAGTGGAAACCGATGCGTTCGCGCAAAGAGCAGAACGACCTGCTGGGGCGGATGCTCGAAGGAGAGAACCTTCGGCTCGCTTACAAACGAGTCGTACAAAACGGAGGAGCGCCCGGTGTGGACTGCGTAACGGTAGCGCAGCTACAAGCTTACCTGAAAACACACTGGGAAACGGTGAAAGCCGAACTCCTAACGGGAACGTACAGGCCTTCGCCCGTCAAACGCCCCGCAAAGCATCTCGCGATTCAAAGAGCGAGTACGTGAGCTGACGAACCGAACGCGCTCCATAGCCATGGAAGACCGCATCGGGCAAATTAACCGATACATGATGGGATGGCTTGGCTATTACCGACTAGCCACGGCAAAGAGTCGCGTAGAAAGATTCGATCAGTGGATACGGCGAAGACTTCGGATGTGTCTATGGAAGCAATGGAAACGGGTACGAACGTGAGCTGCGAGCGTGAGGAGTGTCCAGAGCTGCTCGATTTCCTTTTATTCATTACACTTCTTTTTATCATTTCATTCCTTGCATGCTCGACGCCTCCGCCTCTGAATGCAAACATTATAATGTTTATTGACGCCATCCTAAAACCCATATAGAGTAACATTATAACGTTATAATCTTAGGGTGAACTTACGATGAGCGACAACATGGTATTGCGCGGGGCCAAGCTGACGGACGGACGGAAGGTGGATATTGCGATCGTGGATGGCGTGATAGCCGAAGTGGCGGAAGCAGGGAGCGGCGGTATCGCAGGCGGCCGGGAGCTGGATTGCTCCGGCTTGTTCGTCTCGAGCGGCTGGATTGACCTTCATGTCCATGCGTTTCCGGAATTGCATCCCTACGGGGATGAGATTGACGAGATCGGCGTGAAGCAAGGCGTTACGGTGATCGTGGATGCGGGCAGCTGCGGCGCGGACCGAATCGGCGATTTGGCGGCAAGCCGCGCGGCCGCGTTAACGACCGTGTTTGCGCTGCTTAACGTATCCAGGGTTGGACTGCAGCGGATTGACGAGCTGTCAGACCTCGCTTGGCTGGACAAGGAGCAGGCGATGCAAGCCGTTCGGCTGTACCCGGATTTCATCGTCGGTTGGAAGGCCAGAATGAGCGGCAGCGTCGTTCGCGAGAACGGCATTCGGCCCTTGGAGATTGCAAAGGAGCTGGCCGAAGCGACCGGTCTGCCGTTAATGGTCCACATCGGTTCAGCGCCGCCGAAAGTCGAAGAGATTCTTCCCTTGCTCACGCGAGGCGATGTCGTAACGCATTATTTGAATGGGAAGAGCAACCGCTTGTTCCAAGCGGACGGCAGGCCGATTCCCGCATTAATCGAAGCCGTTGCGAGGGGCGTTCGCATGGATGTCGGACACGGGACGGCCAGTTTCTCCTTCGGGACGGCGGAAGCGGCCAAGCATAGCGGGGTCAGGTTCGATACGATCAGTTCGGACATCTATCGCGGAAACCGGCAGAACGGTCCCGTTTACAGCTTGGCGCATGTCCTGTCGAAGTTTCTGGCCTTAAACTATTCGCTCAGCGAAGTAATCGGCGCCGTGACGGCTAATGCGGCGCAATGGCTGGGCAAACCGGAGCTGGGCCGTATTCAAGCAGGAGATCGAGCGAATTTGACGTTATTCTCTGTCACGGGCGAGCAAATCACATTCGTCGATTCCGAGGGAGCGACGCGCATAGGCGAGCATCAAATTATTGCGAGAGGGGTTTATACGAATGGGCGGTTCATTGCATGCTAAGTACGGATTGAAACGCGTGATCAACGCTAGCGGGCGCATGAGCATTCTCGGCGTGTCCGCGCCTGCGGATTCGGTCATGGAGGCGATGAGACAGGGCGGGCAAAGTTATGTTGAAATCGCCGATCTCGTAGACAAGGCAGGCGATTACATCGCGGGCTTGCTGGGCTCCGAAGCCGCGGTAATCGTGAATTCGGCATCAAGCGGCATTGCGCTGTCGGTGGCCGGCATCGTTACGCAAGGGAACCGGCGTCTGAGCGAGCGGCTTCATCAGGAGCCGATCGCGCGGAACGAGATTATTATCTTCAAAGGACATAATGTCCAATATGGCGCGCCGATTGAAACGATGGTATACCTCGGAGGAGGCAGGCTCGTCGAAGTCGGCTACGCGAACGAAGGCAAGGCCGAGCATATCGAGGATGCCATCGGCGAGCGGACGGCTGCGATTCTGTACGTCAAGTCCCACCATGCCGTGCAGAAGAACATGATCGGCGTGGAGGAGGCTTGGGCGGTCGCGCAGCGCAGAGGAATTCCGCTCATCGTCGACGCGGCGGCGGAAGAGGACGTCTATAAATACGTGAAGCTCTCGGACCTTGCGATATATAGCGGATCCAAGGCGATCGAAGGACCGACCTCCGGTATTGTCGCGGGCAAACGGAGTTTTATCGAGATGGTCAAAATGCAGCTGCATGGGATCGGCCGATCCATGAAGGTCGGCAAGGAAACTTCGTTCGGGCTGCTTCAGGCGCTCGACGAATATACGGCGAAGAAGGATAACAGCGAGCAGGAAAAAGCATCCCTGCAGGCGCTGATGCCGCTGAACGAGCAGCCGGGCGTCAAGGTGACGATCGTTCAAGACGAAGCGGGGCGCGCGATATTCCGAGCGCGCATCCAGATCGATCCGCAACTTGCGGGGACGACGGCCAAAGCGGTCGTCGAGGGGCTGCAAAACGGCGACATTGCCATTTATACGCGCGATTATGGCGTGAAGCAGGGCTATTTCGATATCGATCCGCGTCCGCTTCTCGGCGATGACATCGATGTTATTGCGGACGGCATACGTTCGCTTACGGGAGGCCAATGAACATGTCTAACATGACGAAACGATTATATAAAGGCCGCGCGGCTTTGAACGTACTGGCAAACGGTTTGGAAAATGCAAAAGAGGTATTCGATGCCGCTGAAGGCTTCGTGCTCGTCGGCGTTCTATCGAAGGACTATCCGACCGCCGAAGCCGCCGTCTCCGCAATGAAACGAATCGGCGAAGCGATCGATGACGCGGTCTCGATCGGACTCGGCGCCGGAGATAACCGGCAGGCGGCCGTCGTCGCGCAGATTGCGAAGCATTACCCCGGCACGCATATCAATCAGGTCTTCCCTGCTGTCGGCGCTACCCGGGCGAATTTGGGCGAGAAGGACAGTTGGATTAACAGTCTTGTTTCTCCTGCGGGACAGGCAGGCTACGTGAATATATCGACGGGGCCAGTCAGTGCGGCGCATCCGGAGCAGGCTATTGTGCCTGTGAAGACGGCGATCGCACTCGTGCGGGACATGGGCGGCAATGCGCTCAAATATTTCCCGATGAACGGATTGGCTCGCGAGGATGAGCTGCGTGCCGTGGCGAAGGCATGCGGGGAAGAAGGATTCGCCCTCGAGCCGACGGGCGGAATCGACTTGGACAACTTTGAGGCGATTCTGCGCATTTCGCTTGAAGCCGGCGTGCCGCAAGTCATCCCTCATGTCTATTCATCCATCGTCGACAAGGCGACCGGCAGGACGAATGTGGAGGATGTGCGCGTGCTGCTGGAGATCATGAAGAAGCTGGTTGACCGGCATGGCTAACGCTAAACGCATGCGCGTCGCCGCGTTCGGGGAAGTCATGATGCGTTTGCAAACGCCAGGGTATGAATTGTTGTCGCAAGCAGACAGCCTTCGCTATTCGTTCTCCGGGACCGGCGTGAACGTAGGCGCGGCGCTTGCCCGTCTTGGACATGACAGCTTTCTGGTCACAAGGCTGCCGGATAACCCGCTTGGAGACGCTGCGGCGGCGAATGTGCGGAAACTGGGGTTGTCGCTGGATTTCGCGGTCCGTGGCGGTCAGTATCTAGGCATGTACTTCCTCGAGAACGGATTCGGCGCGAGGCCGAGCCGGGTCACGTATTCCAATCGGCAAGAGAGCAGCTTTAACGCTGCGCCGTCTGGCGCTTACGAGTATGAAGCGATCGCCGTAGGCATCGATTTGATTCATTTTTGCGGAATTACGCTGGCGATGAATGATGTCGTCAGGGGACACATGCTTCGGCTTGCAAATGCGGTGAAAGCACAAGGCGGCAAGGTAGTTTTCGACTGCAACTATCGGCCGGGCCACTGGGGCGAGAATGGATACGCGAAAGCCAAACGCCATTATGAGCAGATGCTTGAACTCGCGGACATCGTCATGATGAACGAGCGGGATATGATCCACATCCTCGGCATGAAGTCGGACAAGACGGATCGCCTCGAGCAGCTCGCGGAGCTGTTACCGGCAGCGGCCAGCCGGTACGGCATTTCCGTGATCGCGGGCACGCACCGCACCGTTCATGCCGATAACAAGCACTCGCTGCTCGGGTTCTTGTATAAGAGCGGCGTCCTCTCGTTCGCAGGACCTCGCACATTTGCGGTCTACGACCGGATCGGAGCGGGAGACGCGTTCGCCAGCGGTATCCTGCACGGCGAGCTCGCTGCCTTCGAACCGGAACGGACGGTTGAATTCGCCGCAGCCGCAGCAGGGCTTGCCCACACAGTGTCGGGAGACACGCCGATGTCGGGCGAGGGCGAAATCCTGCGAGCCATGACGGATACGAACGGAGATGTGATTCGTTAATGAAGCTGTCGCGCATCAAGAAGCCGCTGTATGCGCAAATCGCGAACATCGTGAAGGATCGGATTCTGCACGGCGTCTATCCTGTCGGAACGAACATCCCGACGGAACAGCAGCTGGAGCAAGAGTTCAACGTCAGCAAAGCCACGGTGCGAGGCGCGATCAAGGAGCTGGCGTGGGATGGCTACGTGGAGACGGGCAGCGGGAAAGGCACCAAGGTCATACGCAATACTTCCGTGTCCAAGCTGTCCAAGCTGAAACGCTTTACGGAAGTGCTCGTTGAGGAGGGCCATCGGATTCGCAAGCAGCTGCTTTTCGCGGAGAGCGCCGTGAACGAAGCGGGATCGGCGGCGTACCACTTATTCGGCGAACGGTGTCTGCGCATCGAGAGAGTGTATTATTTAAATGACCAGCCGTACATTCATTACACGCACTACCTGTCTAGCCGGGTTGGATGCCCCGAATTGCCGGATCTAAGCGAGCAGTCGCTCTATGATTTGCTTGAAGAACAGGCCGTGTCGCTCGGCAAGTACAGGGATGAATTCTCTGTCTCTGCGGCAGCGCCTGCTTCCGTCTTGGCCGCCTTGCGAATCGAGGCGGGAACGCCGTTACTCAAACGCTCGCGTTATGCGTACGAGGAAAGCGGTGAATTGATCGAATACAGCGAAGGCTATTACCATACCGAGCATCATCATTACGTTGTCAATTATGATGTCTGAGCGCAAACAACCCTTTTTCACCCATGAAAGAGGGTTATTTGCATGTTAAGTCTTTATGTTAATTAATCTAAGAGGAATACGCTTACTTACACGCCATTAAGGCTGTCTCAACAGGAGCGAAAACCACGTCCATACGAGGATGTGGTTTTATTTACATAGGAAGAAGACGAAGGAATTCTGCGAAAATTGTTGATTGCGACCCGGGTTAGGGTACAATCTATGTATAAAGTTTACTTATAAAGGAGTTTAGGCATGGGTTTGGAAAAAGGTATGGATTTGGAAAAAGAGATGCTGCAGCTGAATGTTAACAATGCG
>NZ_CP048286.1:3032500-3250000 GCF_010365285.1 Paenibacillus rhizovicinus | reverse complement strand
GAGCGTCGTGTACAGACTGAAGTCAGACCGTAAGGACTGGTGGACCGTACACGAGTGAGAATGCCGGTATGAGTAACGAAAAGACAAGTGAGAATCTTGTCCGCCGTAAGACTAAGGATTCCTGAGGAAGGCTCGTCCGCTCAGGGTAAGTCGGGACCTAAGGCGAGGCCGAAAGGCGTAGTCGAAGGACAACAGGTTGATATTCCTGTACCACCGTAAGCCGTTACGAGCAATGGGGTGACGCAGAAGGATAGTGACGCGGACTGATGGATGTCCGTCCAAGCAGTGAGGCTGATGTGTAGGCAAATCCGCACATCGATAAGGCTGGGCTGTGATGGGGAGCGAAAATTGCAGTAGCGAAGGTCATGAGTTCAGGCTGCCAAGAAAAGCCTCTAGCCAGGTGAAGGTGCCCGTACCGCAAACCGACACAGGTAGTCGAGCAGAGTATGCTAAGGCGCTCGGAAGAACTCTCGTTAAGGAACTCGGCAAAATGACCCCGTAACTTCGGGAGAAGGGGTGCCTCGGTAGGGTGAATAGCCCGAGGGGGCCGCAGTGAAAAGGCCCAAGCGACTGTTTAGCAAAAACACAGGTCTGTGCGAAGCCGTAAGGCGAAGTATACGGGCTGACGCCTGCCCGGTGCTGGAAGGTTAAGGGGAGTGGTTAGCCGCAAGGCGAAGCTATGAACCGAAGCCCCAGTAAACGGCGGCCGTAACTATAACGGTCCTAAGGTAGCGAAATTCCTTGTCAGGTAAATTCTGACCCGCACGAATGGCGTAACGACTTGGGCGCTGTCTCAACGAGAGATCCGGTGAAATTTTAATACCTGTGAAGATGCAGGTTACCCGCGACAAGACGGAAAGACCCCATGGAGCTTTACTGCAGCTTGATATTGGACTTTGGTACGATCTGTACAGGATAGGTGGGAGCCTTAGAAATCGGAGCGCCAGCTTCGATGGAGGCATCGTTGGGATACCACCCTGATCGTATCGGAGTTCTAACCTGGTACCGTAATCCGGTACAGGGACCGTGTCAGGTGGGCAGTTTGACTGGGGCGGTCGCCTCCTAAAATGTAACGGAGGCGCCCAAAGGTTCCCTCAGAATGGTTGGAAATCATTCGTAGCGTGCAAAGGCATAAGGGAGCTTGACTGCGAGACCTACAAGTCGAGCAGGGACGAAAGTCGGGCTTAGTGATCCGGTGGTACCGCATGGAAGGGCCATCGCTCAACGGATAAAAGCTACCCTGGGGATAACAGGCTTATCTCCCCCAAGAGTCCACATCGACGGGGAGGTTTGGCACCTCGATGTCGGCTCATCGCATCCTGGGGCTGAAGTAGGTCCCAAGGGTTGGGCTGTTCGCCCATTAAAGCGGTACGCGAGCTGGGTTCAGAACGTCGTGAGACAGTTCGGTCCCTATCTGTCGTGGGCGTAGGAAATTTGAGAGGAGCTGTCCTTAGTACGAGAGGACCGGGATGGACGCACCGCTGGTGTACCAGTTGTTCCGCCAGGAGCATCGCTGGGTAGCCAAGTGCGGACGGGATAAGCGCTGAAAGCATCTAAGCGTGAAGCCCCCCTCAAGATGAGATTTCCCAGTATGTAAGACCCCTTGAAGACGACGAGGTTGATAGGTTCGAGGTGGAAGCGCAGCAATGCGTGGAGCTGACGAATACTAATCGGTCGAGGGCTTATCCTAACGTCTCTACCCAGAGACAACCAGCTAAATGTTCTGCAATGATTTCGTATCCAGTTTTCAAGGTGTTATCTCTATGACCATTTAAAGAGTATCCCACCTTGCAGTGGGTTTTTTATTGGCCTTTAGCTCAGCTGGTTAGAGCGCACCCCTGATAAGGGTGAGGTCGGTGGTTCGAGTCCACTAAGGCCAACCATATCTTCCTTTACGGGGCCATAGCTCAGCTGGGAGAGCGCCTGCCTTGCAAGCAGGAGGTCAGCGGTTCGATCCCGCTTGGCTCCACCAATACTTGTTTCACCTATTCCCTGATAGCTCAGTTGGTAGAGCACTCGACTGTTAATCGAGTTGTCACAGGTTCGAGTCCTGTTCGGGGAGCCATTTCTGGAGAGCTGTCCGAGTGGTCGAAGGAGCACGATTGGAAATCGTGTAGGCGCTAACCGCGTCTCGAGGGTTCGAATCCCTCGCTCTCCGCCAGAACTCTTCTTATTCTTGTTCAAGGCCCGTTGGTCAAGTGGTTAAGACACCTCCCTTTCACGGAGGTAACAGGGGTTCGAGTCCCCTACGGGTCACCAATTTACCCCCAAAAGTGAAGTAATGCGCTGCAGGTTAATCCGAGTACTTTTCGGGGAACCCGGGGTTAAACATTATGGAGGCTTAGCTCAGCTGGGAGAGCATCTGCCTTACAAGCAGAGGGTCGGCGGTTCGATCCCGTCAGCCTCCACCATAAATGCATAGCAAGGCTTGAAATGACGCGGGGTGGAGCAGCCCGGTAGCTCGTCGGGCTCATAACCCGAAGGCCGCAGGTTCAAATCCTGCCCCCGCAACCAATTTACTTTCGGTGTCTTACCGAGAAATTATAATGTGGAGCCGTGGTGTAGTGGCCCAACATGCCTGCCTGTCACGCAGGAGACCGCGGGTTCGAATCCCGTCGGCTCCGCCATTATAACCAAGTAAGGCTCGGTAGCTCAGTCGGTAGAGCAGAGGACTGAAAATCCTCGTGTCGGCGGTTCGATTCCGTCCCGAGCCACCATTTAAGACAAGCAACAACATATGCCGGTGTAGCTCAGTTGGTAGAGCAACTGACTTGTAATCAGTAGGTCGTGGGTTCGACTCCTATCGCCGGCACCATTTTCATGGAGGATTAGCGAAGTGGCCAAACGCGGGAGACTGTAAATCTCTTCCTCACGGTTCGGTGGTTCGAATCCATCATCCTCCACCATTTTTATTGGGGATTAGCCAAGCGGTAAGGCAACGGACTTTGACTCCGTCATTCCCTAGGTTCGAATCCTAGATCCCCAGCCATTTTAGTTTGAGTCATTAGCTCAGTTGGTAGAGCACCTGACTTTTAATCAGGGTGTCGTAGGTTCGAATCCTACATGACTCACTTTTCCTTGTTTTATGCGGTTGTGGTGGAATTGGCAGACACGCTATCTTGAGGGGGTAGTGCCCACTGGGCGTATGGGTTCGAGTCCCATCAACCGCACCATTACATATTTGCGGTCATGGCGGAATTGGCAGACGCGCTAGATTCAGGTTCTAGTGTCAGCAATGACGTGGAGGTTCGAGTCCTCTTGACCGCACCAATTGCGGAAGTGGCTCAGCGGTAGAGCATCGCCTTGCCAAGGCGAGGGTCGCGGGTTCGATTCCCGTCTTCCGCTCCATTTTTGTATGGCGCCATAGCCAAGTGGTAAGGCAAAGCTCTGCAAAAGCTTCACCCCCAGTTCGAATCTGGGTGGCGCCTTGGCTGTTTCGTTTTGAATTTGCTTTTGTTCACGGGATGTAGCTCAGCTTGGTAGAGCACCTGGTTTGGGACCAGGGGGTCGCATGTTCAAATCGTGTCATCCCGACCATATCTGCTTGATTGCGGGTGTAGTTCAATGGCAGAACTTCAGCTTCCCAAGCTGATGGCGTGGGTTCGATTCCCATCACCCGCTTACCTTAATGATAAGAGGCCTTGTATCCTAACGGATAAAGGCCTCTTTTTTGGCTGCTAACGGGTTCGATGGGACTAGTCGCGTATCTCTACGATAAGTTCGATTTCTACGGGCGTGTGAAAGGGCAGCTCGCTCGTACCGATCGCGGATCGCGCGTGCCGGCCGTTCTCGCCGAAGACGTCGATTAGGAAATCGGAAGCGCCGTTGACGACGTAAGGCTGATCGGCGAACCCCGGGGCGCTGTTGACGAAGGCGAGCATTTTGACGATTTTGACGACACGATCGAGATCGCCGAGATGATGTTTCATGACGGCGAGGCAGTTAATGATGACTTGA
This sequence comes from Paenibacillus rhizovicinus, assembly GCF_010365285.1. Lineage (NCBI taxonomy): Bacteria > Bacillati > Bacillota > Bacilli > Caryophanales > Paenibacillaceae > Paenibacillus > Paenibacillus rhizovicinus. Next base: position 3,246,043 of record NZ_CP048286.1, on the reverse strand, counting down.
CGCGCCGCTTGCTGCCCTTGTTCAATGGTGAGCTCGCTGCCAAGCTTGCCCTCAAACATCAACACGCCGTCAATGCGGCAGTCCTGACCGGAGAGATAGAGCAGGTTGCCGGTTTGGTTTGCGGGGATGTAGCTGAATTTGGGCTTGCCGACGGCAGGAAGCTCGATGCCGAGTTCTTTCAATCGGTTCTCGATAACGGACATGGTTTCGTTCTCCTCCCAATCCAAGCTGATAAACGAGCTAGCATGGCTATTCAAGCATTCCGCGGGCCAAGATCGGCCGCTCATCGAATCGGCCGGCTTCGGCCCAGTATAGTTTGTTGTGCAGGTTCAGCGTGCTGCAGATATGATTCGGGATGATATGTATCTGGTCGCCGACCTTCAGCTCGTGATGGGGAAGCAGCCGCAGCATGCCGTGTTCCTCGGTCATCCGCTCCAATACCGCCTCCGGAAGTTCAACCACATGGCCAAAACCATGCAGCAGCAGCGGCTCCGTATTCGGCTGCACGTCTGTAGCGAACGTCTTGCTTCCGCCGTCGATGACTGCATAATCCGGGCTGGGTCTGCTGATGACTGTAGCCAAAATCGATCCGGCGCAATCCTCCCAAGTCGATACGCCAAGCTTCGTTTGCATCGCGTCATTAAAGATATAAGTGCCGGGACGGATCTCGGTTACGCCTTTGACCGTTGCGGCATATAAGCCGGTAGGCGTCGAACCGACGCTGACATCGGCGACGGGAATGCCCAGGGCCCTCATTTCGTCGGCGAGCTGCACCATCCATGTCCCTTCTTCGATGCCTGCGCGTTCCAGTTCAAGCGTGGACCTGCCGTCAAGCAGCGGCCCGCGGAAGGTGAAGATGCCTTGAAGCCGCAGATGGGACAGCTTATGAATGAGGGAAGCGAGCTCTTGGGCATGCTCGCGCAGCACGCCTGTGCGCTTGAGTCCGGTATCGATTTCCAGACGGACCTCGAGGACAACGCCTTGCTGCTCGGCTGCTTCGGACAGACGCAGCGCCCCTTCGTAGCTGTCGGTACCGACGATTAACCGGATTTGGCGAGAGAGCTTGATGGCCCGTTCGATTTTGCTCCGCGTGACCAGCGGATACGCGATAAAAATATCCCCGATGCCGTGCCGTGCCATCACTTCGGCTTCGGAGACCTTGGCCGTCGTGATGCCGACCGCGCCTGCGGCAATCTGTTCCGCGGCAAGCGAGGGGAGCTTATGGGTCTTGGCATGGGGCCTTAGCTGCACGTTCAATGCTTTCGCGCGCGCAGCCATCCGTTCGATGTTGTTCCTCGTTCGCTTCGCATCGATGATTAAACATGGCGTCTCCAATACGGCTCAGCCTCCTTTATTGGGACAAGTCCTGTATGCGATTGCGCATGCAAGCCCGGCCACGGGAGGCCGGGCTTATAATTACGTTATGCACGATTAAGCATAGCTAATGCTATTTGGCGTTCTCGTCAGGCTGATGAATACCGAAGATATTCCCTTCCGTATCCAGGTAGTACCCTTGCCACGCCATCCCCGGCAGCGCATATTTTGGCAGTGCGAGCTGGCCTCCGAGAGCGAGGATCTTGGCTTCGGCAGCATCGTAGTCACCGACCCCCATCGTACACGCATACCCATTCATGGCCTGTCCGGGCTGCGGGGGAGGACCTTGACGCTTCACCAGAGCGCCGTTGATTCCCATCTCGTTCGCGTCTCCCGTCGTAGCCCCGTAATAGGGCATGCCGGCATAATTGCTCCAGTCCTCGAACGTCCATCCGAATACCTCGCCATAAAACTTCTTCGCACGCTCCATGTCGTCGACATGAATTTCGAAATGAACCAATCTTCCCATAACAGCCTCCTGTGTTTTGGCTTTCTATCACTTTCTGTTATTAGGTTCTCCTTTCCTGCTAGGTTTATATACGGCGATCGAAATTTAAGGTCGTGAGTGCACGCGGCGAAAACGAAAGACGCCGGCCTCAGGCTTGCTTTGGCTGGGCGTCGTGCAATGAAGAGATTAGGCGGCAAGCGCCTCCCTCGTGATCCGTTCGATGTCGATCGGAGAGCGGGCACCTTCGCTGACCAAGTCCGGTAAGATATGCTGCAGGAAATAATCGACGCAGTGCAGCCGGATGCCTTTGATCTTAATTAACGCATGGCGGTACATGACGATGAACTCCTGCTCGGAATTCCCTTTCTGCAGCTCGGCGAACGCTTCGTAGATCTGATCCATTTTATCGGCGACTTCGAGAATTTGCCCTTCGACGGAATCGTCTTTCCCTTCGCGCAGCTGCTTGCGGAAGATCGGCTTGAACGCCTCGGGAATATGCTCGTCGATGAAATGCGCCACCATGCCTTCCTCGACCTGCTGCAGCATCGAGCGAAGCTCCAGGGAATAATGCTTGACGGGCGTTTTGATATCCCCGATGAAAATCTCGCCGTAGTCGTGACTGCTCGTGATTTCGTAGAGCTTCTTCCAGTCGACGGCGATGCCGTGGCTTTCTTCGATATCGGCCAGCGTCTTGGCATACTGGACGACTTTCCACGAATGCTCGGCAACGCTGTGCTCCTGAAATTTGAATTTGCCGGGACAACGAATGATGCGCTCTAAATCGGTCAGCGATTGGAAATAAGCGTGAATGCCCATAGAGCCTCGATTCCTTTCTTGGATGAAGGTTGGCTTGCTGCCGCCGTAGGTCAAGTATAAAGGCCGATTATTAGCGGATCATTAATTCGCAGCTGCCAATTAAATGACAGAAGTCACCTTCCAAAATCGCGCCCAAGGCGTTACACTTAAACCATTGTAAGCGAATACATTCATGGTTGGAGAAGGGAGCCGCTGTTTATGAAACGTCTAGCACCATTCATCCTCTCGCTTATTCTATGTTCGTTCGCGCTGCTCCCCATGTATGCGGAACGCGCAGCCGCGGCACCGGCTGCCGCATCGACGAAAAAAACCCCGCTGCAGACTACCGTGGATGCGATGCAGCCCGGCTGGAACCTGGGCAATACATTCGATGCCACCGGGGGCGACGAGACGGCCTGGGGGAATCCGGTCGTCACGAAGGAATTAATCGATTCCATTGCCGCCGCAGGCTTCAAGAGCATTCGCCTTCCCGTGACGTGGCAGGAGCGGCTGGGAACGGAGCCGGATTATACGATCGATCCTGCTTTCATGTCGCGTATTCAAGAAGTGGTGGACTGGTCGCTCGATGCCGGGCTCTACGTCATCGTCAACATTCATCATGATTCCAGCTGGATCATGAATATGGAGACGCAGCACGACGAGGTACTGGCTCGGTTCAAGGCGATCTGGACGCAGGTAGCTGCGCATTTCAAGAACTACTCCGAGAAGCTTATGTTCGAAAGCGTGAACGAGCCGCGCTTCTCCGACGATTGGAATAAGGACTCGCCTGTTTATTTTGAAATGCTGGGCGAGTTGAATACGGCGTTCGTTCACCTGGTTCGCGCATCCGGCGGCCATAACGCGCAGCGCCCGCTCGTACTGCCCACCATCGCGGCCTCGGCTGCGCAGAGCGACAGGCTCGAGGAGCTGCTCAAGACGATTGAGAGCTTGAAGGACAAGAACCTCATCGCAACGTTCCATTACTATGGCTATTGGCAGTTCAGCGTTAATGTCGCGGGGGTGACGACATTCGCGAACGAAGCGCAAACCGACCTTGTCAACACCTTCGACCGTGTCTACGATACGCTGTCGGTCAAAGGAATTCCCGTCATCGTAGGCGAATTCGGTCTCCTCGGCTTCGATAAGTCGCTTCAAACGATCGAGCACGGAGAAGTCCTTAAATTCTTTGAATATATAACGTACTACGCGAAGGAAAAGGGCTTCCCGCTCATGCTGTGGGACAATGGCCAGCACTTTGACAGACAGAACTACAAATGGTCGGACGAGGACTTGTACGATGTCATAATGGAGGGAATGAAGAGCCGCTCCTCCACTGCCGAAACCGATGACGTCTACATGAAGGCGAATGCGGCGGCCACGGATAAGCGCATCCCGTTGAACCTGAACGGCAACACCTTTACGGCCCTGAAGAATGGCGATAAGACGCTGGTGCAAGGAACCGATTACGAGCTGGATGGTCAAGATTTAATCCTGAAGGCCGGCCTGCTGCAATCGCTGTTGACCGGAACGACGGGCGTCAACGCCATCTTGAACTGCTCGTTCTCCGCGGGCGCCGATTGGAAATTAAACGTCATTGCCTACGATACGCCGCTTATGCAAAGCACGGAGGGCTCGGACTCGTTCTTCAGTATCCCGACGCAATTCGGCGGGGATCGGCTGGCAACGATGGAAGCGACTTACGCGGAAGGCGGCAATGCAGGCCCCAATGACTGGACATCATACCAGGAGTTCGGGCTGGCGTTCTCGCCAGAGTACGAGAACGGGCATATTGAGATGAAGCCGGATTTCCTGAAAACGTTGAAGGACGGCGAGGAAGTGACGTTGAACTTTCACTTCGGCAGCGGGGAGATAGTCCCCTATAAGCTGAAGAAGCAGTCATCCAGCGTGACCGGACTCTCAACGCAAGTAGACGCGCCGGCAAGCGGGACAGCGAACGGAGCAACAAACGGGGCAACGAACAACTCAACGAATGCGCCGGAGAGCGAGCCGGCGAATGACAAGACCTCCGGCAGCGCTTCGGCTGCGGCGAACGCGGAGCCGGAATCGAAACCGGCCGACGCCGCGCCTGCCGTCGAAGTCTCGCAAGCGGAACGTCACGACCACGATCAGCGCAACGAGGTGCTCATGATTGCGGGAGGCGCATTGCTGGTGTTTGTCGTCAGCGGGCTCCTGCTCATGAGGCGCTCCAAACGGTTTTAACCATCGATGACCGAATCGGTGTAGGAGATCACCTGATTCGAAGAGCGGAGAGCACCGTGTTCGGTGCTCTCTTTGATTTTTAAGGGCTGGCGCAGCAGGGGGACATGGCGCGGGCCAGGTACAAGAATTGATTGATGTGCTGCAATGGAGCCTGTAAAATGGATAAATCAGTGAAAATTGCTAAAGACACGATTATTGTTTATTGCTCGCGGAAGCGAAAAGAAGATATAAGTGGGGTGTAAGCGAACCTGGAACAACGGGAGAGAAGATGCAATGGAGCAGGCAGAACAGGAAGACCAAGTCGTTCAGACGGGCGTGCACAATTTCAGTAAAGAGGAAGAATGGGTCAAACCCGAGAACCCGCAGCTTCTCGAACGGTTGGAATGGTTCAGGGATCAGAAGCTCGGGCTGATGATGCACTGGGGGCCTTATTCCCAGCTTGGCATCGTCGAATCGTGGGCGTTGAGCGATGACGACGCGGACTGGTCCAGAGAAGGCATCGATTGGGAGAAGGACGGCGAGGCATTCAAGCGCCAATATTTCGACCTCAACAAGACGTTTAATCCGATCCGGCTGCAGCCTGACGTATGGGCGGATTTGGCGGCCGACAACGGCTTTAAATATTTTCTGTTTACGACGAAGCATCATGACGGATTCTGCATGTGGGATACGCAAACGACCGATTATCGGATTACCGGCGCGGATTGTCCGTTCCATACGCATCGCTATGCGGATATTTGCGGCCAATTGTTCGATGCCTTTCGAGCCAGAGGCTTGTCCATAGCGGCTTATTTCTCGAAAGCGGACTGGAACACGCCGTATTATTGGGAGCAGGGCCTCAAGACGGACGGACGCAAAACATGGCGGGGGCCGTCTTATCATCCGAATGAGCATCCCGAGCTATGGGAACAATTCGTGCAATTCACGCATGAGCAGCTGATGGAGCTGCTGACGAAGTACGGCCGCATCGATGTCCTGTGGCTGGATGCCGGATGGGTGCGGGAAGGAAGCCGAGTGCCGCAGGATATCCGTCTAGGGGAGCTGGTGGAGAGAGCCCGGGAACAGCAGCCGTGGCTGTTGTCCGCGGATCGCACGGTCGGCGGTCCTTACGAGAACATCGTTACGCCGGAACAGACGATTCCGGAAGGCCCGATGAACATTCCATGGGAAAGCTGCATTACGATGGGAACCTCCTTCTCCTTCCGTTACGAGGATCAGTACAAGACAGCCCGGCAGCTGGTCGGCATCTTGCTCGAGGTCGTAGCCAAAGGCGGGAATTTGGCGCTAAACGTCGGACCGCAGCCGGATGGTCGTCTGCCGGAAGGCGCGATTAAGGGCATAAAAGAGCTTGGCGCGTGGTTGAAGGAATTCGGAGAAGGCATATACGGCACCCGGATTTGCGATCCGTACTTCACGGGAGAATGGGCGTTTACGCGCAAAGGAGAAATTGTATACGCTTACCGGATCTATAGAAGCGCGGACGCACCTGTCTCGAGCGAGCTGATCATTCCTTATCCGGGTGCTATCGACCGGATCGAGCTGATGGGCGGCGGAAATGAGGCATTGGCCTGCAGCAGGTCGGAACAAGGCTGGCTGGTTCGCTTGCCGGATGCGGCCGTTCAAGGACAAGCCCCGATCGCGCATGGATTTCGCATGATTACGAAATAATCGAAAGATCCTTAGGCGGCGCGCTTCCGGCCCCCCTGAGGTTTTTTCTTTTAAGGAAGTGACGGCATTTGAGAAAAAAGTGGTTTTACCGGTTGTTGTTTTCGTATACGCCGATCTTGTTTATTACCGTCACGTTCACCTTCTTTATCTTCTTCCAGCTGCTGAGCGATCAGAATCGCAACGAAGCGATCAAGGCTAACAAAGCGCTCTCCGCGCAAGCGCTGCGTCTCATCGACTCCTCGCTGAAGGCGATCGACAATGCGATCATGCTGAAAAGCATGGAAATCGAGAGCAATCAGCAGCTGCTGTCGTACTTTAACGAGCACAACGACGATGTGTACGCGAGAATAACGGCGGTTAAGCAAATGCGGGAGTTAATGATCTCCCTGCCTTTGATCGACTCGATTTATTTGGTCCGCACGAAGGATCAGATGGTGCTCAGCAATGCGACGGGCGGCACGCTGAGCGACTTTCTGGACAAACCGTTCGTGGAGCTGCACATGAGCAAGCCTTCATCCAAATGGACGGGAGCACGGATATATCGGCCGTTTACGGTGATCGAGGGCAAGCGAGTCGTGAGTCTGGTGAGGGATGTTCCTTTCATTACGGGCGAGAAAGGCTTCATCGTCGTGAACGTGGCGACGGACTCGCTCTCCAAGATGATCGCGGATCTCTATGATGCCGATGCAAGCTTCATTCGCGTCAAGGATACCTCCGGAAGCTCGCTGCTCAAGGAGGACGAGGATACGAAACAGGCGGTGCAGTCTTCCCACTACGTCTCGGGCTATACGGGGTGGACCTACCAAAGCGGAATCGTCAACGGGCGATTGATACGGCTGATTTCGCAGCTGAACAACATCTGGTTCCTGATCGGCATCGTGATGATCATCGGTTCCTTCATATGGTTAATTTACGTCACGCGGCGCAATTACAAACCGATCGAACATATCGTGACGAAAATCCGGGATTTTACGAACCCGCAAGCCGGCAGTTTGACGAAGACCAACGTCGGGGACGAATTCTCGTTCATCGAAACGGCGTTGGAACACATGATTACGGAGCATAGCCAATATCAGCGCTCCCATAAAGAAGGGCTGCCTTCGCGCACGCACTACTTGTTCCAACGGTTAATCGAAGGCGGATCGTCGCTGACGAACGAGGAATGGATGAAGGAAGCCGCGTATTTGCAGCTGCCGGACCCTTCCCGCATGCAGGCGGTATTCGTCGTGGAGCTGGACCATTACGCCGAATTCAGCAGCAGTTATTCCAGCAGGGATCAGAATCTGCTGAAATTCGCTCTTCGCAGCATGATGCAGGAGATGTCGCAGAAATTCGCGTGCATCCTATGGAGCGAATGGATCTCCGCTTCTTCCTTGAGCGTGATGGTATTCGGGACGGAGCAGGAAGACGAGCGGTCGCCGCTCATCCTGGAACTGCTGGAGGACGTGCGCGGCTGGACGGCGTCCAATTTGAAGTTGACTGTCACGATCGGTATCGGCGAGCCGGTGCGCCGCTTCTCGGATATCCCGAAAGCGTTCCAAGGGGCGCTGAAGGCGCTGAAATACAAAGCCGTATTAGGCGAGAACAGGGTCATCACGACGGAGCAGACGGTCAGCAGAGGCCAAGAGGTCCTGTTCTCGCATTTGACGATTATCCGCTCCATCGTGCAGTCGATCCGGCGGCTCGAAGATTGGGAAAGCGACTATAACGAGCTGTTCGATCGCATGAAGCAAGGCATCTTGACGAAAGAAGAAGTTACGAGCTTGATGAATTACTTGGTCTACAGCCTCAGCAACGAAATGGCGGGGATGAGCCGCGAATATTCGCAGCACTGGGAAGGCGACTGGCTGCCGAAGCTGAACGCCTGTCTGGCTGAATTCCAGACGCTCGAGCAAATGCGCGATCAAACGCTCGGCGTGCTGACGGCGCTGTCCGATACGCTGCGCGAGGCGCAAACCAAGCGACAGCATGCGGCGACGATCCGCGATGTCCGCAAGTATCTGGAGCTCAATTACGCAAATCATAATTTATCGCTGGATTATCTGAGCGACTACTTCCATCTGAACGCAAAGTACCTAAGCAAATTATTCAAAGAAGAAACAGGGGAGAAGTTCGTCGACTTCCTGATCGACGTTCGAATGAAGGAGGCGGAGAAGCTGCTGGCGAACACGCAGTCGACGGTGCAGGAGGTAGCCGAGCAAGTCGGCTATGCCAGCAATATTTCGTTCAGCCGCGTGTTCAAGAAGGTAACGGGAAGCTCTCCGAGCGAATACCGCGACTCCTTGGAGCGGAAAGCGGTCAGGTGAAATCAGTTTAGCGTAGAAAACAGTTGGTAGTGAAGGCATTGCAACGCATACAGACGAGCAGTTCCGGCGGCCCGCCGGGCTGCTCGTCTTTTGTTGAATCGGGTTTATGCGCCGATTCTTGTTTATTGTGTAAGCGATGCCATACAGGCAGAATGGGGAGCATAGAGCACCAGGAAGAAAGGAGACAGCAGCATGCCGATTCTATCGCATTGGAAACAGATCAAGCGTCATTGGCAATTGTACGTGTGCTTGTTCCCCCCGGTTCTGTATTTGATTCTGTTCAAGTACATTCCGATCACCGGAACGATCATTGCTTTCAAAGACTACAACGTCATTAAAGGCATATGGGGCAGCTCGTGGGTGGGCATGAAGTACTTCAATCAATTCTTCGATTCGCCGAACTTCTGGATGTATATCAAGAACACGCTGGGCATCAGCGTATACGGCTTGCTCGTCGGATTCCCCGCGCCGATTCTGCTGGCGCTGGCGCTGAACGAGATTCGCGGCGGCGCATTCAAGAAGGCGGTGCAGCTCATCACCTACGCGCCCTACTTTATCTCCACCGTCGTCATGGTCTCCATCATTATCGTTACGCTGACGCCGAACATCGGGGTCATCAGCAAGCTGCTTGAAGCGTTCGGGGTTCACAACTCGAATTTGATGGGCATTCCCGGGCTGTTCAAGTCGATCTACGTCTGGTCGGATGTCTGGCAGTTCGCCGGATACGGCGCGATCATCTACATGGCGGCACTGGCGGGCGTTAATCCGGAGCTCTACGAAGCGGCCAAGGTCGACGGCGCGTCCCGTTGGCAGAAGATCAGAAACGTCGACATTCCCGGCATCATTCCGGTATCGGTCATCCTGCTCGTGCTGAATTGCGGCAACGTCATGAAGCTGGGCTTCGAGAAAGTCTATCTGATGCAGAACGCGCTGAACCTAAGCACCTCGGAAGTCATCTCTACTTACGTCTACAAGGTCGGCTTGCTTACGGCGAGCTTCAGCTTCTCCACGGCGATCGGGTTGTTCAATTCCGTCGTGAACGTGATTCTGCTTCTGATGGTGAACTACACGGCCAGAAGACTGTCGGATTCGAGCCTATGGTAATAAAGGAGGCGTTAACATGGCTAGCAAAACCGCGATCAGAGAATCGGCGGGCGATCGGTTGTTTTTAGTCGGCATTTATGTTTTCCTGGCTCTCGTGCTCGTCATTATCGTAGGTCCGCTGCTGTATATCGTCAGCTCGTCGTTCAGCTCGCCGCTGGCCGTCCAGTCGGGCAAGGTGTGGCTGTTCCCGGTCGACTTCTCCCTGATCGGGTATAAGACGATCTTCAAAAATCCGCAAATCGTGATCGGCTACAAAAACTCGCTGCTCTATATGGCCGCCGGAACGGCGCTAAACGTCGTCATGACCGTATTATTCGCGTATCCGCTGGCACGCAAAACGTTGTACGGCCGGAATTTCTTCATGGTCATGCTCGTCATCACGATGCTGTTCGACGGCGGTCTCATTCCTTATTATCTCGTCGTCAAGAATCTGCACATGCTGAACACGCCATGGGCGATGATCATCCCCGGCGCGTTGACCGTGTTTCAAGTCATCGTGGCGCGAACGTTCTTCCTGTCGACGATTCCGGACGAACTGTCTGAAGCGGCCGATCTGGACGGCTGCAGCGACTGGCGCTTCATCACGAGCATCGTGCTGCCGCTGTCTAAGCCGATCCTGGCCGTCATGACGCTGATGTACGCCGTCGGCCACTGGAACGCCTACTTCGATGCGCTGATCTTCCTCAAGGATCCAAGCTTGTTCCCTCTTCAGATCATCCTGCGCAACATCTTGATTCTGAATACGATCGACCCGTCGATGATGACCAACGTCAACGTCGTGCTGGCGCAGCAGGGACTGAAGGATTTGCTGAAGTATTCCTTGATCATCATCGCCAGCGGGCCGCTTCTGATCGTCTACCCGTTCGTGCAGAAATATTTCGTCCAAGGCGTCATGATCGGCTCGCTCAAAGGGTGACCGATTGATTGACCTGCTGAATCCTGGTGAACCGTCTACCGGGCGACCGGCCGGCTAACGTAGTTAAGGAGGTGGGGCCAACCTGCCGTAAGGCAGGCGCCAGCTGCACGAAGCGATTCTCGCAGCGCGTTTGACGGAATGGTTGTTATACAAAAAGGAGGAGTCATTACCGTGAACAAAACAAAACGTACCTTTGCGGCAGCATGCACCGCCATCCTAGCCTGTACGCTCGTGCTGAGCGCATGCAGTTCTAATTCGGACAATGCACCGAACAAGTCGGAATCCGCCAACAGTCCGGCTGGGACGACCAACAATGCGGCCGATGCGCCCGCGAAAGCCGATGCACTCTTCTCGCCCGTCGGCCAATATCCGATCGTCACCAAGCCGACGACTTTAACGATGTTCGCGCCGCAGTTTCCTTCCATCGAGAACATGGACACGAACCTGTTCACGAAATACGTAGAAGACAAGACAGGCATTCAAATCAAATGGGAGCTCGTTCCGAACGACGCGTTGAACGACCGCAAGCAGCTGATGCTGGCCGGCGGCGACTACCCGGAAGTGCTGCTGCACGCCGATTTGACCAAAGACGAGCAGATGAAATACGGCAAGCAAGGCGTATTCATCCCGCTGAACGAACTGATCGACAAGTACGCGCCGAACTTCAAGAAAATCATGGAGGAGCTGCCGTACCTGAAGGGCTCCGTTACGGCGCCGGACGGCAATATCTACGCGCTGCCGCAAATCAACGAATGCTACCACTGCAACTTCGCCCAGAAGCTGTGGATCAACCAAGCCTGGCTCGATAAAGTCGGCATGAAGATGCCGACGACGACGGATGAGCTGTACGCCGTACTGAAGGCGTTCAAAGAACAAGATCCGAACGGAAACGGCAAGAAGGATGAAATTCCGCTTACCGGCTCCGACGAGATGTGGTCGGGCAACATCGCCGCCTTCATCATGAACAGCTTCATCATCGACGACTATGCGGACAAAGACAGCGGCACCTTCCTGCAAGTGAAGGATGGCAAGGTCGATCTCGTAGCCGATAAAGACGAATGGAAGCAAGGCCTCCTATTCCTCAATAAATTGTACGCCGAAGGCCTGATCGACCCTGCGGCCTTCACCCAGAACGCCGATGCGATTCAGCAGCTGGGCAACAAGGACCCTAACGTCATGGGCTCGATCACGACGGCGCTGATCAGCTATGCGTTCGGCCCGGACGATAAGCATCCGCGCCACAAGGAATACGTCACCGTTCCGCCGCTCAAAGGACCGAACGGCGTCCAGCAGACGCCTTACTTCGCCGGCGTAAGCAAATCGCAGTTCGCCATTACGAACAAAGCGACGGAAGAGCAGCAAATCGCGGCCATCCGTTTCGCGGACTCGTTGTATACGGAAGAATCGGTCGTGCTTGAAGAACATGGTCCGGAAGGCGTCGAGTGGAGAAAAGCGACGGACGGCGAGATGGACATGAACGGACAGCCGGCTAAATACACGCCGATTCCGGACACGTCGGGCAAAACGGTTAAAAACGGAGGCTGGGAGCAAATCGGCCCTTCGATCCGTACGTATCAGTACCGCGATTCGTGGACGGCGCCACAGGATCCGCTCGCGGAAGGCGGATACGAAACGAGACTGAAGCGCGAGTCGGAGAAATACGAGCCGTACATCTCCAAAGAAATGTATCCGAGCAGCGTATTCATTCCCCTTGAAGACGCGGAAATCGCCGCGCAGCTGCGGACGACGATTCGGGACTATATCAAGTCGAACATGGCCCAATTCATTACGGGCAGCAAAGATATCAATAAAGAATGGGACAGCTACGTGAAGGGCTTCGATGGCTTGCAAGTCGATAAATACACCGAGATTTATCAGAAGGGCATTGCCAATAACTAATCGCTATTGCGAAGAATGAAGTATATGAACTGATCGCACCCAACCGCACGCTTAAGCGAACGATGAGAGACGCCCGGATCCACGGCAAAGTGGTTCTAGGCGTTTTTTCCGCGTCGCTCATGTCTTTTCCCGCATCGCACGCGGGATGTCCGCCGGCAGACATGACCCTACTCCAATATTACAGCCCGGTGTATAATGAATCATCGCTGACCGTGGTGCGGATACAGGGGGGGACAAGCTATGAAGTCTTGGAAAGCATGGGCTAAATTGCATGTTTATCAGAAAGTGATTTTCGTCTTTGTAGCACTGGTTATCCCGTATAGCCTCATTAATCTGTGGATGAATCTGGAGGGACAGAAGTATGTCAGAGGCGACATCACGGACTCCACCCAATCCAATGTCAATTTCTACTCGCGGCAATTGGACGACCAGATGTCATTCATCCGCAATTTGCAGCTGCAGCTGCTGAACGAGCCCGAGCTGCAGAAGTTGAACTTCCTCGGCAAGCAGATCAATGAATTCGACAGCATTCAATTGGTTAACCGGGTGAGGGACAGGCTGATCGCGAACCTCAACTCCAGCGATTATCTCGTGAACGTCGGCGTGTACATCAAGTCGTTCGGCCGGACGATCTCCACGCAGTCGGGCATAACGCCGGTGCCGAATGCCGAGTATGACGTCGTTGCGGGGTATTCGGAGCTGCAGCCTTCGCGTCCGCTCTACTATCGCGACGGGAAGCTGTTCTTCCTGGCTTCGGCGAACAATGCCGCGATCATCGCGTACTTCCAGCTGTCCGTCCCCAGGTTCGAGGAAACGCTGCGTCCGCTCGTAGATCGTTACGGCGACTCGGGCGCGCTTCTGGCGGACGATACGTTCCGCAGCCGGATCTCCTTCAAGACGAAGGATGAAGTCGTCAAGCTGATCGGGGATCGAATCGATGCCAAGATGCCCGATCAGCCGGATGCCAGCTTTACCGTGCGAAGCGGGAAGCAGACCTACCTCGTCACCAACAGCCGCATCAGTACGCTAGGCTTAACGTTATTCACCTATCTGAATCAGAATGAGCTGACCGGACAGTTAAGGACGTTTAATATTTGGTACATCGTCTTGTCCATCGTATCGATTGTCATCATCGTGCTATTCTCCTTTTCCGTTAACCTCATGATCCATAAGCCATTAAAGCGCCTCATCGTTTCTTTTAAAATCCTTGAAGCAGACAGTCTCATTCGATCGACCGGCATCAGGCCAAACAACGAATTCGGTTACTTGTACCGCAATTTCGATCAGATGGTCCAACGGCTGAAGCTGTCGATTCGCGAGAATTACGAGCAGAAGATCGCCCTGCAGCATTCCGAGCTGAAGCAGCTGCAATCGCAGATCAACCCCCATTTTCTATATAACAGCTTCTTCAATATCTATATGATTTGCCGCAGCGGCGACATGGAGCAGGCGTCGGAGATGGCGAGAAGGCTCGGCAGCTACTATCAGTTTATCACCAGGAGCGGGAAGGACGAGGCGCATCTCGTCGACGAATACCGGCACGCGCTCGATTACTGCGAAATCCAAAGCATCCGCTTCTCCAACCGCATCGAGGTGGAAGCAGACGAGCTGCCGGCATCGTGCGCGGCGTACGAGGTCCCTCGTATAATCGTTCAGCCCGTGGTGGAGAACGCATTCGAGCATGCGTTCGAGAACGGCAGACGCCGCGGCCATGTTTATGTACGGGCGGCGTTCGAGAACGAGGTATTGCGCATTTCCGTGGAGGACGATGGAGGCGGCTTGCAAGGCGAGGCGCTGCAAGCGCTGCAGGCCAAGCTGGCCCATGCCACGGAGGCGCATGAGAAAACAGGGCTGATTAACGTCGGCAGACGGATTCGGCTTAAGTTCGGGGAGACGAGCGGGGTGTTCGTTTCGCGCAGCGAACAAGGCGGCTTGAAGGCGGAAATCGTAATTCATTTCAGCGAAAGAGGGTACTGACGGGATGAACAGACTATTGCTCGTGGACGATGAACCGTCGATCGTGGACGGCTTGATGCAGCACTTCCAGGAAACGCAGCCGGAGCTCGACATCTGCAAGGCGTATTCGGCGGACGAAGCGCTCGATATCGCCCGGAGAACGAAGATCGATCTCTTGATCAGCGACATCAGCATGCCTGGCATGAACGGGCTGCAGCTCATCGAGGAAATCGCGGTGTTCTGGCCGAGCTGCCGGGTCATACTGCTTACCGGCCACAGCGAATTCGAGTACGTCCATACGGCGATTCGGCGGAACGCCGATAATTATATTTTGAAGACGGAAGGCATTGAGCCGATCTCGGCCGCGGTACGGGCGGCGATAGCGAAGCTCGACGAGGAGAACGGCAGAAGAGCGCTGCTGGCGCAGGCGCAGCAGCAGATGACCGTGGCCGAGCCGCTGCTCAAGAAGGCCTTCTTCGAAGCGCTGCTATTGGGCGAACAGGCGGCCGACATTGCGGGCGAATGGCATTTCGCGGGATTAAATATCCGGCTCGACCGCGGCCGGCCGATGCTGATGGTGCTGGGCAAGGCAGACAGCTGGGATGAGAAGCTGTCGTACACGAAGAGAATGGACGTGCTGTATTCCATTCAGAATCTGTTCGCCCATCGCTTGTCCGCGCTGCTGAAGGAAGAACGGATCGTACACGACCGCGCGGAGCTCGTCTGGTTCATACAACCGGAGGAAGCGGCCGTTGCATTCGCGGACGCCGAAGGCGGGACGGACTGGCGAGGCGTCATCACCTACATGAAGGGGATCTTGGAAACGGTGCAGAACGACTGCCGCGACATGTTCGGCGTGTCGGCGTCCTTCGGAATCGGCGGCGGCGCGGTCGATTGGGCGGACATCGGGGGGCAGTATGAGCTGCTGAAGGCCTCGTTGAAGCGATTGGCTTATTACGGTCAGCAGATGGCCATCCTGGATCTCGGCATCCCCGACGTGTACAGGCATGAAGCGGTCAAGCCGGCGGCAGCGAACGCGGCGGACTTCAATAAACGGGTAGCCGCGCTGCAGAAGCATCTTCATGCCGGGGACGAGCAAGCGGCGGCCGACGTGACGTCCGAGCTGTTCGGCAGCTTGAAGGGCAACGTGTCCGGTCATTACATGCTGGGGCTCGAGCGCTATTATTCGCTCTTGCATGCCGTCATCTCGCATATGAACGATACCGATTACCCCGACAAGGCGGACAGCGGCTTGCGAATGGCCAGCCTTCCCGGCGCGGAGCTGCCTGTCGAGTGGGATAGCGCGCAGAGGCAGTTCATGGAATTGGTCATCTCGATCTGCCTTCGCAGGAGAGAACAGGTGGAGCGGGGAGAGAACCTGCTGTGCGAGCGGATCCACCGCTTCATTCACGAGAACTTGGGCGGAGACTTGTCATTGGCGCGCATCGCCGAGTCGGTCTTCTTCAATCCCTCGTACTTATCGCGTTGTTATAAACAGCTGACCGGCCGCAATTTATCGGAATACATCAATGCGGCGAAGACGGAGGCCGCCGTCGCCATGCTGGCGGAGACCCCGCTCAAGATTAGCGAAATCGCCTTAAGGCTCGGCTTCGAGTCGCCCTCCTACTTCACGGCGTTCTTCCGCAAGATGAAGGAAGTGTCGCCGCAGGAGTACCGGGATACCTATGGACACGCGCGCTAGCAGGAAGTCAATAGAACAGAAGCAGGTAAAGATCTTGGCATTGTTCCCTCAATGACCGGCCACTTATGATGGATATGTAAAGCACGTTCACCTTCATTGACAAGAAAAAGGGGGAGCTTGTATGGGGAAGAGCAAGGCAAGTTTAGTGCTGTTAGGTATCCTTACGGCAAGTACGGTTCTGAGCGCATGCGGGAACAACAACAACGATGCGGCGAATGAACCTGCTAAATCAACGACTTCGAACGCGGACGCCGGAAACAAAGGGAACAAAGGAAACAACGAGAACAGCCCTGCGACAAGCACCGACTCCAAAGAGACAAACAATGAAGCGCCCAAAGCGGCGGATCCATTCGGCAAATACGCCGATCCGGTAACGGTTACCGAGGTGCTCGGGTATAACCCTCCGGAAGATCCGAAGACGCCGGCGGGATTGACCCCGGACAAGAATGCGTATCTGAAAGATCTGAAGGACCAGATGAACATCGACGTGAAGTATCTGTGGACGGTGCCGACGGATCAATTCGAGCAGAAGTTCTCGATCGCGATCGCATCGGGCGACCTGCCGGACGTGATGGACCTGGATCCGCGTAACTTCGAGAAGTTCAAGAATCAAGGCGTACTGGCCGACCTCACCGACGCTTACGCCCAATATGCTTCGCCCGCATTGAAGAAATTCATGGAGTCGGACGGCGGGGCGGCCATGAAATCGGTATCTCAAGACGGCAAACTATATGCGCTTCCCGGTTTCGAGGAGCCTTTCTTGTCGACGCAGCTGCTCTGGATTCGCCAGGACTGGCTGAAGAACCTCGGCTTGGAAGCTCCGAAGTCCATCGACGAGCTCGAGAAAGTGGCCGAAGCGTTCACGAAGAACGATCCGGACAAGAACGGCAAGAACGATACGTTCGGCATTACGCTGCCGAAGACCGTAGTCGGCTGGGCCTTCGACGCAAGAGGCTTCTTTAACGGCTTTAACTCGTACATGGGCGGCTGGACGAAAGGCGCGGACGGCAAGCTTGCCGCCGGCGAAATTCAACCCGAGACGAAGGCGGCGCTCGCCAGGCTGCAGTCATGGTACAGCAAAGGGCTGTTGGATAAGGAATTCGGCTTGAAGGACGAATCCAAAGTCAGCGAGGACATCATCGGCAGCAAAGTCGGTATCGCCTACGGGGAATGGTGGGTTGCGAACTGGCCGCTCAATTTGAACAAGGACAAAGACAAGAACGCGGATTGGATCGCCCTGCAAATTCCGTCGATTGACGGACAGCCTGGCAAATCGCTCGTGCCGACCGTGCGCATGGGGCATATCGTCGTGGCGAACAAGAAATTCAAGAATCCGGAAGCCGTCGTTAAAATGGCGAATTTCTACATCGAGATGAATACGAAGAAATATTATGAAACGAATAAACCGGAGAACGGGTACGTGTACAACTGGTTCGTGCCAAGGATCTTCAACCCGACGGATATCGAGAATATCTACACGAACGTCAACAATGCGCTCGGCAAGAAGCTGACCGAGATCGAGGATCAAGAAACGCCTTATTACACGAACTCGCAGCAGGTGCTTGATGCCGCCAACAAATACTTGGCCGGCGACAAGAGCGGCTCGGTATGGGGCTTGTACAACAGCCGCGTCGACGAGAACGGCGGTTGGGGTCTCACCCGTCAAATCCGCGACAACAAACAATTCGTGTTCAACGAATACTACGGTCCGGCAACGGAAACGCAGATCGATAAAGGCGCCCAGCTGGATAAGCTCGTGAACGAAACCTTCGTCAAAATCATTATGGGCTCGGCGAAAATCGACGAGTTCGATAAATTCGTCAGCAGCTGGAAGGCGCTCGGCGGCGACGATATCACGAAAGAAGTCAATGCGTGGTACGACAAAAACAAGTAATCCTGCAGCTTAGAGACCCGCAGCTGAATGAATAAACGGGCGATGGGATGCAGTGCGGAATCATTCCGGCATGCTTCCCATTTCCTGCTGCTTAAGCTTGAATGACCGGGCCGGCGACTATTCTTGACTCTGGAGGCCGTTGATCATGAAGGATGCATCGATCGGAAGAAAACGAAAGTTTCGGGAAATGCCGCTGCACCTGATGCTCCTGCCGGGCGTCATCGTAACCTTGATTTATGCGTACGGACCGATGTTCGGCATCGTGATGGCGTTTCAGAAGTTCCAGCCGCTGCAGGGCTTCTTCAAGTCCAAGTGGGCGGGCATGAAGAACTTCGATTATATTTTCCACCTGCCCGAATTCAATCAGATCTTATGGAATACCGTCATCATTTCCGTGTTGAAAATGGCGTTCGGACTGATCGTGCCGCTGGTGCTGGCGCTGCTGCTGAACGAGCTGACGAGGGATTGGTTCAAGCGGTTCGTGCAGACAAGCGTGTTTCTGCCGTTCTTCCTGTCCTGGACGGTGCTCGGCGGAGTCATGCTGGATATCTTCTCCCTGCACGGGCCGGTGAACGCCATCCTGCACAGCTTCGGCATCTCCCCGATCATGTTCATGGGCAACGGCGATTGGTTTCGCGGGATCATCGTCGGCTCGGACGTATGGAAGGGCATGGGCTACAACATGATCGTCTTCCTCGCCGCGATCGCGGGAATCAACGCGAGCCTGTACGAGGCAGCGGAGGTGGACGGCGCGGGCAAATGGAAGCAGATGCTTCACATTACGCTGCCCGGGATGGCGCCGATCATTATTTTGCTCGCCACTCTGAGTTTGGGCAATGTGCTCAACGCGGGGTTCGACCAAATCCTCATTCTGTATAATTCCATCGTGTACGATAAAGCGGATGTCATTGACACGTACGTGTACCGGTTAGGCTTGTTCAGTCAGCAATTCTCGCCGGCTGCGGCCATCGGGCTGTTCAAGTCGGTGATCTCGCTCGGCATGGTGTCCGTGTCCTATTATATGGCCTACCGATTCAGCAGATATCGGATCTTCTAGGCGGCGAGGGGAGAAGTCGTATGGTGTACAAAGCATCGTGGAGCCGCAAGGTGTTCATCTTCTTCAACGTTGTGCTATTATCCGCCATTCTGGCGCTGGGCATCTTGCCGTTCATCCATATGCTCGCGATTTCGTTAAGCTCCACGACGGCGGCCGCGGCAGCGGAAGTAGGCCTGTGGCCGGTCGGGTTCTCGCTGGAGGCTTATCGTTATCTCGGCCAGAAGGCGGAATTCATCCACTCGCTGGGCGTTTCCGTGGAGCGGGTCCTGCTGGGGACGGTCGTCAATATGCTGTTCGTCGTCATCACCGCGTATCCGCTCTCGAGGAGCAACGGGCAGTTCCGGTACCGGACGCTGTACGTATGGTTCTTCGCGGTGACGATGTTCTTCGGCGGGGGACTGATTCCGACGTACGTGATCGTGAAGGAGACGCATCTGCTGGACTCGATCTGGGCGCTCGTGCTGCCCGGCGCGTTGAACGTCTGGAACGCGGTGATGCTGCTCAATTTCTTCCGGGGCATTCCGAAGGAATTGGATGAAGCCGCGACGATCGACGGTGCGGGCCATTGGACGCTGCTGTGGAAAATCTATCTGCCGGTCTCGCTGCCGGCGCTGGCGACGATTACGCTGTTCACCGTCGTCGGGCATTGGAACTCGTGGTTCGACGGGATTCTGTACATGAATTCGCCGGCGAATTATCCGTTGCAGAGCTATCTGTCGACGCTGGTTACCTCCATCAACAAGCAGGCGATTTCGCTCGACGACTTGAGCCGATTGGAGAACATCAGCGAGAAAACGCTGCGAACGGCGCAGATTTTCCTTGGCGCGCTGCCGATCATGCTGGTGTATCCGTTCCTGCAGAAATTTTTCATTAAAGGGATTACGGTCGGCAGCGTGAAAGAGTAGGATGGAATTGAAACGGTGACGCCGTTAAGCTGCATAGACAGGGAGTGGGGCGACGCAATGGCTGAGAAGATCAAAGTAGCGCTGATCGGCGCCGGGCTGCGCGGGCAGGTGTATACGAATTACGCGATCGACCATCCGGACCGGATGCAGGTCGTGGCGGTGGCCGATCCGAACGCGGTGCGGGCGGAGACGTTCAGGCAGCGTCACGGCATCGACGAAAGCCTGGTGTTCGGCGATTGGCGCGAGCTGCTGGCGCAGCCGAAGCTAGCGGACGCGGTCATCATTTGCACGCAGGACAAGATGCATTACGAGCCGACGATGAGCGCTTTGGACGCGGGGTATCACGTGCTGCTGGAGAAGCCGATGTCTCCCGACCCGCAGGAATGCGTGGAGATGGGGGAGAAAGCGGCACGGGCCGGACTGATCTTCTCGATCTGCCATGTGCTGCGTTATACGGCCTTCTTCGGAACGCTGAAGAAGCTGCTGGACGAAGGGGCGATCGGGCAGCTCATGTCCATTCAGCATAATGAGAATGTCGGGTACTGGCATCAGGCCCACAGCTTCGTACGCGGCAACTGGCGCAATGCGGCGGAGTCGAGTCCGATGATTCTCGCGAAATCATGCCACGATTTGGACATCCTTCTCTGGCTGGCGGGGGCGGACTGCGTAAGGCTGTCGTCGTTCGGGTCGCTGTCGCATTTCCGTGCCGAGCAGGCGCCCGCGGGTGCGGCCAAGCGTTGCACCGACGGCTGCCCGGCGGCGGACGACTGTCTCTATTATGCGCCGGCCGTCTATCTCGGCGATAACCCGAGCTGGATGGCCATGGCGATCAGCGACGATCAAAGCTACGAGGCGCGCCTGAAGGCGCTGCAGACGGGACCGTACGGACGCTGCGTGTACCATTGCGACAACGATGTCGTCGATCATCAGGTGGTGAACATGGAATTCGCCAATGCGGTGACGGCCGTGTTCACGATGAGCGCCTTCACGCAGGAATGCAGCCGGACGATCAAGCTGATGGGGACGAAAGGCGAAATTCGCGCCGCGATGGAGAAGAACGAGATCGAGCTGATCCGGTTCGGCGCAAGCGAGCCGGAACGCATCAGTCTCGAAACGCCGGACGGGCATATCGGCCACGGCGGAGGCGATTTGGGCTTGATTCGCGACTTCGCGGAGCTGGTGCGCGGGCGCCGGGACAATGTTGACGGACAGGCGAGCGGCGGTCTTACCTCTGCCGTGCATTCCGTGCAGAGCCACTTGATGGCGTTTGCCGCCGAACAATCCCGACTGGCCGGCACCGTCGTCGAGGTGGAACGGTTCACGGAGCAGTTCCGGCAAGGATTTTTGTCGCAGGAAGCGCTCTAGCTTAATTAATTCAAAGTAAACCCAGTCCTTAAGAGGGCTGGGTTTGTTTATGTCGTTAATTATAGTCGGCCATGAAACCATTCCGAATTTCATGTAGTATAGGAGATAATGGAAAGCCTTTCGAAGGAGGGACTTGCGATGGGGATCTTATCAAGGTTCAGGGATGTCATGAAGGCCAATATGAACGGATTGCTGGACCGGGCGGAAGATCCGGAGCAAGCGGCGGATGCGTATATGCGGAGCTTGAGCAGCGACCTGGGTCAAGTGAAAGCGGAGACGGCATCGGTGCTGGCGGAGGAGAGCAGAGCGAAGCGGGCGTTGGACGAATGCGGCGCGGAGATTGCGAAGCTGCAGCGGTATGCGGAGAAGTCCGTGGAGTCGGGCGATGATGCGAACGGGCTGAAGTTTCTGACGATGAAGACGAAGCAGACCGCGCAATGCGGGGAGCTGCAGGCAGCCTATGACCGGGCGTCCGCGAAAGCGGCGATGATGAAGCATATGCAGGATAAGCTCGTGGCGGATGCGGAACGGCTGGAAGCGCGGCAGGCGGAGCTGAAGGGCAAGCTTGCGGATGCCAAGGCGCGGCAGCAGGCGAACGCAGGCGGCGCGAACGCGGCTTTCGGCGCGATGGAAGAGAAAGCCAGCCTGGCCTTGAACGAAGCGCTGGCGCTTGCCGAGCTTCGGGCCGGGACGCAGGAAGACGACCTGGATACGTTGATCGCGCAGCTCGAGAAGAATGCCGAAGCGGGCACGCCGGCAGCCGCGGCGGCGACAAGCGCCGAAGATGAGCTCGCAGCCATGAAAGAAAGACGAAAACCGAGGTGAGCAGCGTGGAGGAGGTTATCGAATACAAGTGCCCCAATTGCGGCAGCGGGATGGTTTTCGATGCGGCGACGGGGATGCTGTCCTGCCCCGGCTGCGGACGGAAGGATAATATCGAGCAAGCTCCAGATCCGCTGCAGAATCAGACGTCTGCGGAGCATGCGGAACATGCGGTGAACGAATATCACTGCAGCAGCTGCGGCGCCGTCATCGTCACCGAACCGGAGACAAGCGCAACGAGCTGCAGCTTCTGCGGTTCTGCCGTCGTGCTCATTGACCGGGTGTCCGGCCAATTTGCTCCGGCGATGGTCATCCCTTTCGCAATCACCAAGGACGAGGCGATGAAGGCATTCAAGAAGTGGTGCAGGAACGGTTTGCTAACGCCGCGCGGATTCATGACGGCGGACCGGATCGCGGGCATAACCGGGATGTACGTCCCCTTCTGGCTGTATGACTTGCATAACGATATCGAGGTTCATGGCCAGGCGACCAAGGTTAGAATCTACGAGCAGGGCGATTACAGGTATACGGAGACGCAGCATTTCGCTATCTATCGAAAAATCCATCTCGATTACGCCAGGCTGCCGATCGATGCCTCGGAGAAAATGAACGATGAGTTGATGGATAAGCTGGAGCCTTTTCCCTACGGGCAATTGAAAGCGTTCAAGACGCCGTATCTGGCCGGGTATATCGCGGAGAAATACAGCTATAATGACGAACAGTTATTGCCGCGGGCCAAAGACAAAACCAGCCCCTACATCGATGCGTATATTTCTTCCACGGTATCCGGCTATACGACCGTCAATTACACCGACAAGCATATCGATACGAACATGAAACAGGCGGATTACGTGCTGCTTCCCGTATGGATGGTGAGGTATAACTTTAATCGGACGGAGTACACGTTTGCCATGAACGGCCAGACGGGGAAAGTCGTGGGCAAGCCTCCGACCAGCAAAGCGAAGGTAGCCGCATGGTTTGCGGGCGTGTCCGCCGTTTCCTTCCTTGGCTTAAAGCTCGTCGCCTGGATGATGGGAGGCGGGTTCCTATGAGAAGGAGAAGGCGTTTCGCGGCTGTCGCCGTCCTCATGATGTTCGTGGCCTGTTTAACGGCATTAACGCTGCCCGTCCGGTCCTCTGCTGCGCCAGTAGTCCCCGTCGGACCGAAAAATCTGATCTATGATCAAGCGAATCTGCTCAGCCAGCAGGAAGAAGACGAGTTGAACGCCTTGGCGAATCGCTACGGGGCCGACAGAGAGACGGACATCATCGTGTACACGTCCAATAACGCGGAGAATCGGGACGTCCAGCGGCTGACAGAGGATTTCTACGACGAACATGGGCCAGGGTACGATAAGATGTTCGGCAATGCCGTTATTCTGACCATGGATATGAAGAACCGGGGGATTTACGTGGCCGGCTTCGGCAAGGCGGAAACCGATCTCGACAACGGCAGGGTGGATAAGGTCATCAACGCGATTACGCCGGATCTAACGCGGGGGGATTATGCGAAAGCGTTCGAAACGTATATAACGCTGACGCACAAGTATATGGGATTCAAGCCCGGCGTAAATCCCGATAATATCCTGTTTGCGATTTGGTTTCAACTGGGAGCGGCGCTCGTCGTCGGAGCAATCGTCGTCGGCGTCATGGTTTACCGTTCCGGCGGCCGGATTACGGTGAATCGGTCGACTTATGAGGTGGCCGGTACGTCGGGCGTGCTGGATCACTCGGACCAGTACCTGCGCTCGACCGTAGTCAAGAGCAAAATCGAGAGGAACAAGGGCGGCGGCTCGGGCGGCGGCGGTGGCGGTGGGACCAGCAGCGGCGGCCATTCGCATAGCGGAGGCAGAGGTTCCTTTTAGCAGCCAAGAAGTGACGAAGCGATCGGCGATGGATGGAACGAACAAACGATCAAACGATCAAACGATCAAACGATCAAACGGAATCAAGCATGAATCCAATATGGACCGTGGAAGGATGGGATTGGTATGGGGCTTTTCGGAAAACAGTTTGCTAACGTAGTCGAATGGGAAGAGTTCAGAGACGATATGATTTTCTGGAAGTGGAGCAACCGGGAGATCAAGAAGGGGAGCAAGCTCGTTATTCGCGCCGGCCAAGACGCGATCTTTCTGAATAACGGCAAGGTGGAAGGGATCTTCAAGGACGAAGGCTCGTTCGAGATCGATTCGGACATCATCCCGTTCCTGTCGACGTTGAAAGGGTTCAAGTTCGGCTTCAACAGCGGCATGCGGGTCGAAGTGCTCTTCGTGAACACGAAGGAATTCACCGTTCGCTGGGGTACGCAGAATCCGGTATTGATTCCGACGCCGCAGCTTCCGGGCGGGATGCCGATTCGCGCGAATGGCACATTTAATTTCAAGGTGAGCGACTACTTGGCGCTGATCGATAAGATCGCCGGGATCAAACAGGCGTATTTGGTCGAGGATGTCAAAACCCGGATGACGTCCGTGCTTGATCAACTGCTGATGAAATGGATCAGCCGCGAGGGCAAGGATATGTTCAATCTGCAGGCGAATGCATCGGAGATCGCGAACGGGATTCGGGAAGATTTGGATATGCAGCTGATGGACATCGGGATCGCGATCACGGGCTTCCAGGTCATGAGCTTTAATTATCCGCAGGAAATTCAGGATATGATTACGAAGACCGCTTCGCATGAGATGATCGGCAACCTGCAGAAGTACCAGCAAGTGAGCATGACGGACGGCATTGCGTCGGGCAAAGTGCATGGCGGCGGTGCGGCTTCGGACATGGCGGGCATGATGATGGGCATGAATATGGCCAATGAAATGATGAAAAACATGAATCGCAATCAGGATCAGCAGCAGCCGGCGGCTGACAAAGGCTCGAGTGCGGCCGCGCCTTTGCCTTCGTCATCGGAAGGCAGCAAGAAGCCGAACTTCTGCCCCAACTGCGGCGCCAAGAACGAAGGCGCGAACTTCTGTCCGAATTGCGGCCAGAAGCTGAGTTAGGGAGCGGGCGGCGGCGAAGTCACATATAGCGGCACATCGAGTATCATGACAAACGACACATCGAGCGCAGAAACCTGATTTACTCGGCGGCGAAGCGGTAAAGCGATAAGGGGTTTCGAAGTCCCGCAGTCCGTAGTCCGTAGTCCGTAGTTCGAAGTCCGGAAGTCCGAAGCCCCGAAGTCCTGTAGTTCGAAGTCCGAGGTCCCGTAGTCAAGTAGTCCCGTACTTCTTCGCCTTCGCCATCCTAATAACTCCGACCGCACAAGGTCGGGGTTATTTATCGTCTTCTTTGATCAAAAGGCTTTTTTAGAATAATACAAGAAAATGGTTTTAATACATAGTTGTTGATTTTAAACAGGAATAAGTGTAAACTTTGTGAATCAATAACCCATTCGGATGAAAGGAGTTGCGGAATATGCTGGAGTTGAGCTTTGACGACCCGGAAAGGCTGGTCGCCGTCTCGCATGCCTTATCGACTCGATCGCGAGTTGACATTCTCCGTTTACTAAGTTCCCGGAAGCTGAACGTAATCGAAATTTCGGAAGCGCTTAAACTGCCGGTTTCGACCGTTGCGAATAACGTCAAGATATTGGAAGCGGCGAAACTGATCAATACCGAGCTGCTGCCGGCTTCGCGCGGAGCGATGAAGGTGTGCAGCAGGAACTACGACGATATTCACCTCTCGTTTAATCAGGATCGGTCGATGCCCAAGGGCGCTTTGCACGTTTATGAAATGGAGATGCCCATCGGGTATTACGGCGATTGCGAAGTATATCCTACCTGCGGGATGGCCAATGCGGAAGGCATGCTCATCCGCGAAGACGAGCCGGCAAGCTTCTACCATCCTAAGCATGTCGGGGCGCAGATCATTTGGTTCCGGAAGGGGTTCGTGGAATATCTGATTCCGCTGGAGCTTCCGCCCAAGGCTCGCATCGAATCCATGGCGCTGTCGCTGGAGCTGTGCTCCGAAGCGCCGAATTACGATAACAACTGGCCTTCCGATATCTCCTTCTGGATCAACGGAGTGGAGATCGGAACGTGGATGAGCCCAGGGGACTTCGGAGACCGCAGAGGGAAACTGAATCCGGCCTGGTGGCTGGATTGGATGACCCAGTACGGGTTTCTGAAGACGTGGCGCATTGACGGGGAGCGGACGACGCTGGATATGGAGAAGGCCTCGGATGTGACCATTAGCGATTTGAAGCTTACTTACCGCCCGAATGTAAAGGTGCGGATCGGCGTCAAAGGCGATGCGATTCATCAAGGCGGGGTAAACTTGTTCGGGCGCCAATTCGGGGATCATGAGCAGGAGATCCTTTTGAAGGTCTATTACTCGTTAGACGAAGAAATATAAGATGTCGTGGACACTGATTACAGGATTCTTGTAATCAAGTGTCCTTTTTACTTAATTGTTACAATATTTAAGTATGAAACCGTTGACATTGGTTATTTTTAACGATAATATGTAAAAAAAGATACAATATATATGAAACGAATCAATAATCTTGTTTTGTATCTTGGAATCGACCCCTGCAAAGGCAATGGTTCAGCGGTTTTATGCAATGATCAGCGGACATACGCATGCGCAGGAGATAGAGGAAAGGGGGGAATCGAGTGAACAGATGGTCTCTTGTTGCTTCAGGCTGCTGCGTGGCAGCTTCGCTCGTGTTGTCGTCGTGCGATATCGGCAGCGTGGGCTCGGCGAAAGCGGCAACCTTCGCGAACCCGATCATGAACGGGGGCGCGGATCCTTGGATGATTCAGCATGACGGTTATTATTATTACACGCATACGGTCGGTAACGCCATACAGATATGGAAGTCCCGGTCATTGACGGATATGGCAGGTGCGGAGACGGCGGTTATATGGAAGCCGCCCGCAACCGGACCGAATTCGGCAGATATTTGGGCGCCGGAGCTGCACTGGTTTAATGGCAAATGGTATATCTACTACGCCGCGGACGATGGCCGTAACGAGAATCACCGGATGTTCGTACTGGAGTCGGCCACGGACGATGCGCTGGGCGAATACGAGGATCGCGGCAAGATCACAGATTCAACCGATAAATGGGCAATCGACGGCACCGTTCTTAGCAAGCCGGACGGATCGCTGTACTTCATCTGGTCAGGCTGGGAAGGAGACGTGAACGTAAGCCAGCGGCTGTACATTGCGCCAATGAGCAATCCTTATACGATCTCAGGCGATAGAGTGGAGCTTTCCAGACCGACGCTGGATTGGGAAATGATCGGGGAACCGACCATTAACGAAGGGCCGGAAGTGCTCGTCTCGGATAAGAAAATCAACCTGATTTACTCGGCCAGCGGAAGCTGGACGGACGATTACACGCTTGGCCTGCTGACGGCCGATCCGGGCAGCGATCCGCTCGACCCTGCTTCGTGGACGAAGAAGCCGGAGCCGGTCTTCAAGAAGACCGACCGGGTATTCGGGCCGGGGCATAACTCCTTCGTAAAGTCTCCGGACGGCAAGGAGGACTGGATCGTCTACCACGCGGCCATCACGTCGGGCGCGGGCTGGAACCGGAACGTGCGCACGCAGCCGTTCCAATGGAATGAAGACGGCACGCCCGATTTCGGCGAACCCGTCGCGCCGGGAGCATGGCTGCCGCTGCCGTCCGGCGAACCGGCACGAATGCGGCTGGAAGCCGAGAAGGCGAAGCTGGAAGGCATGCAAGCGACGGAGAACGAAGAGGCTTCCGGCGGCAAGATCGTCAGCGGGTGGACTGACGAAGACAGCGGCGTTGAATGGGAGATTGAGGTCGAGAAGGACGGCGTTTATCGCCTTGCACTGCGTTACTTGAATGAAGCATCCGTGCCGCAGCACCTCAATATGACCATTGGCGGCAAGCTGCATGTCGACGTCTCGCTCGATACCGGCTTAAAGGGAGAATGGTCCAATGCGTTCATCCCTGTCGGACTGAAGAAGGGCAGCAACACGATTAAGCTGGGCGGAGGCGGAAGCCGGTTGTCGCTCGATTCGATCGATGTGCTCGCTCCCGAAGAATAAGCCGGCACCGTGTGGCGGAAATGAAAGGGGCAAGTGACGTTAAGATGAACAACCAGGCTACCTTCCGTAATCCGATTGTTGCCGGTGCTCCCGATCCTTGGGTGTACAAGCATGTTGACGGCTGCTACTATTTCATGTCCACGCAGTCAGGGCATCTGAAGCTTACCCGATCGGACAAGCTGACCAAGCTTGCCCAAGGGGACAGCAGAACGATCTGGACGCCGGCATCCGCCGGATCCTACAGCTATAACCTATGGGCGCCGGAGCTCCATTGGCTCCATGGCAAATGGTACGTTTACTTCACAGCCAACGACGGCGGAGGAGACGAAACCCGCCGAATCTGCGTCTTGGAGAACGAAGAGGCGGATCCGATGAGAGGCGAGTGGACGTGGAAGGGACCGCTGCAGACGCCTGTTCCCGGATTGGATGGCACGGTGATGCGGCACCGGGATCAATTGTATTTTCTATACGCGGGCTACGGACATTTTCCGGACTACGGTTCGGCGATCTATATCATGCGAATGGCCGATCCTTGGACGGTAATCGGCGAGCATGTCCTGCTGACGGCGCCGACGCTGGAATGGGAGAAGCAAGGCGGCATGGCGATTAACGAAGGCCCGGTCCTTCTGCGCCGCAACGGCCGCGCGTTCCTCGTCTACTCGGCAAGCACCACTTGGTCGGAGGATTACGCGCTCGGCATGCTGACCATGGATGAAGCCGCCGATCCGATGAAAGCGCATTCCTGGACCAAATCTATGCAGCCCGTATTTCGCAAAAGCGTGGATAACGGGGTGTTCGCGCCGGGACACAACAGTTTCACCGTCTCTCCGGACGATCTGGAGGATTGGATCGTCTATCATGCCTTGCCGGCTCCCGGCGCGGAGCTGGGCCTGCGTGCCACGCGCATTCAGAAGATAGGCTGGAAGCCCGACGGAACACCGGATTTCGGCGTTCCTCTCGGCGATCACCAAGACATTGCCGCTCCATCGGGCGAATGCCCGGATTGACTTGGAAGCAGCATGGCCATTATAAGCTTTCCTTTATCAAGAGGAGGATGGATATGAGCAAAATGAAAAAACGCGTCATGAGCCTGCTGGTGGTGTCGACTATAGCCACGATGAGCTTGGCGGCATGCAGCTCGAACAATAATGCCGAGAACGCGAAGGCGACTTCGGATAATACGGCCGAAGCGACGAACAACGCCGGAACGAACAACGCCGGGACGAAGAACGCTGCAGCGAACGGCGCGGATGCGGCTGTTGCCGATCTGGGCACCGTCATTCGCGGGAATAAGACGCCGACGCAAGAGCAGCAGGACGAAGTCAACAATACGACGAACGACTCCTATCTGGCCGATATGTTCGATCAGAAGCTCCCGAGCAACTATTCGGCGTACCCTTACAAGAAGGACGTCACGTTGGACATCTGGATTCCGGCCAACTCCAATATCGCGGACATGAATAATCAAGCCGTGAAGAAACAAATGGAGAAGCTGACCGGCATTAAAGCGAATTTCATCTCGCCGCCGGTCGGACAAGAAGCGGACGCGTTCACCTTGATGATTTCTTCCGGCGATCTGCCGGACATTATCATGGAGCCTGAGCGTTATCCGGGCGGCTTCGAGGCAGGCGTTAATGACGGAGCCTACCTGGATCTGACCGACAAAATGGAGAAAAACGCGCCGAACTATACCGAATGGCGGAATTCGGACGAAACGAGAAGGAAAACGACGATCACCGACAGCGGGAAGGTGCTGGGCTTCTACGGCATCGCGCCTTACTCGGAGTGGACCTGGTTCGGGATGCTGATCAAGAAGGAAGCGCTCGAGAAGACGGGAATGGAAGTGCCGAACACGATCGACGAATGGCATCAATTCCTGCTGAAATGCAAAGAAGTCGGTTACAGCGAGCCGCTCAACTACGGTTCGACGTACGGCCAAATCTTTACGGGCATCATCAACGGCGCGTTCGGCGTATGGGATTGGACGTTCCTGGATTCCAACGGCAAAGTGCAATGGGGACCGGCTCAACCAAAGGCCAAGGATTACCTGGCTACGATGCAGCAATGGAACAAAGAAGGCCTGCTGAACAAAGACTGGGCAACGGCCGACTTTAACCAACGGATGGCCAGCGCGATCTCCGCGAAAACGGCTGTCATGATGGACTCGCCGGATACGATGTGGAGTTACTGGAAGCAGCAGAACAATATTGATTTCGTCGGGGCGCTGAATCCGGTATTGAACGCCGGCGACAAATCCGCTACCACGTATAAGAACTTCGAAAGAACGGGCCGTTCGGCTGCGATCTCGACGAAGAGCAAGAACGTAGAAGCTGCGATGGCATGGCTGGACTTCGCTTATTCCAAAAAAGGCTGGGAGATGCTGAACTACGGCGAGTACGGCAAAGTCCATCTGATCGACGAGAACGGCAAGCCGTACTATCCTGCGGACAGCTACGTGTACAAAGACCCAGATGGTCAACCGGTATCCACTGCGCTGGATAAATACCGGATGCATAGCTGGCCGGATATTCGCGACGAGCATAACTCCAACCCGCTGATCGTGGCGGAAGGAAGCTATTCGGGCGATATCCGGAAGAATTGGACGGAGAACATGGATACCAGCATGGCGGAACCGCCGATCACCTTCACGCAAGACGAAGCATCGCGTGAGGGAGAGCTGGGGAACCAGCTGTCCACGCTCCGCGGTGAGTACTTCGCGAAGATCATTTCCGGGGAACTGCCGGTTGATGCGTACGACAAGTTCTTGAAGGAAGCCAAACAAATGGGTCTGGATGAATTCCTTAGCCTGCATCAGGCAGCATTGGATCGTTACAATCAAAGATAAGTTTCGTTAAGTAACTTTACATGGAGAGACGGGCATGCCCAGGCTGCTGCCGACGGCGCGTGCCCGTACCATTCCATGCCAATACAGTGAGGTGGTTGGCGCATGGAGATCATACGCAAGAGCACGAGGTCCATCCTGAAACGAGACTTTAAAAAGAATTGGTTCGCCTACATGCTCGCCATTCCGGTTCTTGCATGGTTTCTTATCTTTTGTTACGGCCCCATGTGGGGCATTCTGATCGCTTTCAAAGACTATAAACCGTTGCTGGGCTTTTCCGAAAGCCACTGGGTAGGCTTCAAGCATTTTATCGATTTTTTCGAGGGTCCTTATTTCTGGCGCGTCGTGAAGAATACGCTGCTGCTTAACGTGTGGGGAATTGTGTTCGGGTTTACCGCTCCGATTATATTGGCGCTGCTATTAAATGAAATTCGTGACGGCCTATTCAAGAAGACGGTGCAAACGTTAACGTACATGCCTCACTTTATCTCGATTGTCGTTGTCTGCGGGATGATCCATATTTTCACTGCCGACGAGGGCGTTGTTACTCAATTATTGCAATTCATTACCGGGAAGGACTACTCTTCGCTGCTCGGATACTCGTCCTTCTTCAGGTCGATATATACGTTTTCCGGCATCTGGCAGAATGTCGGGTGGGAATGCATCATCTATCTGGCTGCAATGAGTGCGATCGATTCCACGTTGTATGAGGCCGGCGAGATGGACGGCATAGGCAGGTTCGGGAAGATGTGGCATATTACGCTGCCCCAAATTCGTCCGGTTATCGTCATCCTGTTTATCTTCGCGGTTGGCGGTTTGATGGCGTCGGGCTACGAGAAAATCATTTTGCTGTACACGCCGATGACCTATGATACGGCCGATGTTATTGCTTCCTACGTGTACCGCAGAGGTTTGCGGGAATCGAGCTTGAGTTTCTCTACGGCCGTCGGATTATTCAGCGCAATTGTCAATTTCGCCTTGTTATGGGCAACTAATAAAATCGCCAAACGCAATTCAGATGTAAGCCTATGGTAGGAAGGGGGCTCCGGATTGGACTATGATTAGACGCAGATCAATAGGCAATCTTACGTTCGATGTCGTCATCTATATCTTATTAATCCTGTTAACGGTAGCTTGCTTTTATCCCATTTTGCATATTTTGCTGGCTTCATTCAGTAATCCGAGCAAACTGGTCGCCCATAGCGGCGTATTGTTTAAACCGCTAGGCTTCACCTTGAATGGCTATAAGCTGATTTTCAGGGACGATAGTCTGCTGGTTGGCTATATGAATACCTTTCTGTACGTGGGCTTGGGCACTGTAATCAACATGGTCTTGACTATCATGGGCGCGTTCGTGCTATCCAGACGGGATCTGTACTTCAAGAATCATTTCATGATTGTGATTACCATCACGATGTTCTTCGGCGGCGGTCTTATACCTTGGTTCCTTCTCATGAAGGATATCCATCTGTACAACAATTTGTGGGCGATGGTGCTGCCTACCGCCTTGAACACGTGGAATATGATTATCCTGCGAAGCGGCTTCCAGTCCATACCGGTCGAACTGGAGGAAGCCGCGATCATCGACGGCGCGAGTCAGGCCAAATTACTGACGAGGGTCATTATCCCGCTGTCCAAAGCGACGCTGGCCGTGATCTTCCTGTACTATTTGGTCGGCAACTGGAACTCGTGGTTCAATGCCATGGTCCTGTTGAAGGATCGTGACATGTTCCCGCTGCAGCTCCTGTTGAAAGAGATTTTGGTCGCTAACGACACTTCGGCCTCCACGATGGGAAGCGCCGGCGGCGTCGTGATCGACAGCGCGTCGAGCGCGACTGCTTACCGGGAATTAGTGAAATACTGTACGATCGTCGTTTCGACGTTACCGATTCTGATTGTTTATCCTTTCTTGCAGAAGTACTTTGTAAAAGGGGTATACGTCGGTTCGATTAAAGGCTAATGGGAGAAAGCAAGGAGCGAATAACATGGAGCAATTCGACACAACGAAACCGCGTTCAGAGTATCCCAGACCGCAGTTTATCCGCAAAGCATGGTTGAGCCTTAACGGAGCATGGGATTTTAGTTACGACGATCAGATGGTCGGCGAGGACGAACAATGGTATCGGGCGGACTCGGCCGCATCGTTCTCGAAGAAGATAAACGTACCTTTTGCGTTTCAAAGCAAACTTAGCGGCATTAACGACCCTTCGATTCACGATGTGGTATGGTATCGCAGAACCTTTGAAGTTCCGGCGGACTGGCAAGGCAGACGGGTGATGCTGCATTTCGGCGCGGTCGATTACTTGGCGAAAGTCTGGGTCAACGGGCAATTGATGGCCGTGCACGAAGGAGGACATACGCCGTTTCAGGTGGACATTACATCCATGCTGGCGGAAGGCGGCAACGTCATCGTGCTTCGGGCCGAAGACTTCAGTCGCGATGTGACGTTGCCGAGGGGCAAGCAATATTGGCTGGAGAATTCGGCGAGCATCTTCTATACGCGCACAACCGGGATTTGGCAGAGCGTATGGCTGGAGCCGGTTGCTCCCGTCCATCTCAAGAAGATCAAGCTGACGCCGGATATTGACCGGAACGAGATCGGGGTTCGCGCCTTCTTCGCCGGGTTCAACGTATCGGACGAGCTGAAATGGCAAGTGACCGTGTCTTATCAAGGGAAGACGATCGCGGATGACCAGTACGTGGTCAAGCATGCGGAAGAGCAGCGGGCGATTGGACTTAACGACTTCACGGATCACGGTCTGGGCCGCTTATGGAGCCCGGAGCATCCGAATTTATATGATGTTACGCTGCGGCTGCTTCGGGGTCAAGAAGTGCTCGACGAGGTCGAGAGCTATTTCGGAATGAGGAAGTTCTCGATCGAGAATGGAAAAGTAAGCTTGAATAATCGTCCCTATTATCAACGATTGGTACTCGACCAGGGGTATTTCCCTGAAGGGATCTTAACGGCACCTTCGGATGAGGCCTTGAAGAACGATGTCGAGCTGGCGAAGGCAATGGGATTCAACGGTCTGCGCAAGCATCAGAAGACGGAGGACCCTCGTTTCCTGTATTGGTGCGATAAGCTCGGCATGCTGGCGTGGAGCGAGGCGGCGAACGCCTACGACTACTCGGAGGAATATGTACGCCGCTTTACGAAGGAATGGCAGGAGATCATCGACAGGGACTATAACCATCCGAGTATCGTGACGTGGGTTCCGCTGAACGAGAGCTGGGGAATTCCGAACGTCTTGATCGATAGGCGTCAGCAGCAGCATGGACTAGCCATGTATCATCTCACGAAGTCGTTGGACGACACCAGACTCGTCATCAACAACGACGGCTGGGAGCAAATGAGCACGGATATGGTCACCATTCATGATTACGAGAGTCGCCAAGAGGTGCTGGAAGAAAGATACGCAACCGTGGATTCGGCCGTGCAAGGCATGCCTTGCAACCGTCAGATCTTTGTCGGCGGCGCTGCGTATCAAGGACAGCCTGTGCTCGTAACAGAGTTTGGCGGCATCTCGTTCAAGAAGAGCGAGTGGGAAGGTTGGGGCTACTCCGGCGCCGAGAACGAGGAAGATTACCTGATCAAGCTGAATGCGGTAGTGAGCCCGATGCTCGCATCGCAGGTCGTGCAAGGATATTGCTATACGCAGTTGACGGACGTCGAGCAGGAAATCAATGGACTGCTTACTTATGACCGACAGCCGAAAGCGCCGCTGGAAGCGATTCGCAAGATTATAACCGGTAAGTAAACGACGAAGCTGCAAGCATACAGCTATTATTCAGAAAGCTAGGTGAGCCTGAATGGCGATAAGCAGATACCGTCAAGATTACCCGAGACCGCAGTTCGTCCGCGAGGACTGGCTGAACCTGAACGGCACGTGGGAGTTCCGATTCGACGACGCAGGAGAAGGAGAGCGGGACCAATGGTTCCGCAACTTCCAAGGCGACCGCCAGATCGAGGTTCCTTTCGTTTATGAAACGAAGGCAAGCGGCATCGGGGAAGAGGAGTTCCACCCGGTTGTATGGTATAAACGGACATTCGCTGTTCCGGCCGAACAGGCAGGCAAGCAGGTCCTGCTGCACTTCCAGGCGGTGGATTATGAAGCAAAGGTATGGGTTAACGGCGAGTATGCCGGGCGTCACGAAGGCGGCTACGCTGCATTCTCGTTCGATATTTCCCGTTACCTGAAAGACGGCGCGGCGAACGAAATCGTCATGCGGGCGGAAGACAGCAACAGCTGCACGCAACCGCGCGGCAAGCAGCGCTGGCGCAAGGATAATTTCGGCTGCTGGTATGTCCAAACGACGGGCATTTGGCGGACGGTTTGGTTGGAATACGTGGAGGCGCAGCATCTCCATTCGGTTAAGATTACGCCGGATGTCGACGCCAATGCCGTCCGCTTCGATTACCGGGTTTCCGGCAACGCGGCTGCGTCGTTGAAGGTAAACGCGAAGATTACGATGGACGGCGAAATCATTAAAGAGACGAGCTTGAACGTCGACCGTTCTTATCTATCGGCCAGCATTGAACTGATCAGCGAGAAGCGAGAGTGGCGGGTCGAGCATTGGCATCCGGAAAATCCGAGGCTGTACGAGGTCGAGTTCACGCTCACGGACGGCGATCGCGTCTTAGACCGAGTCCATTCGTACTTCGGCATGCGCAAGATCTCGATCTTGAACGGCAAGGTGCTGTTGAACAACAGCCCGCTCTACCAGCGCCTCATTCTCGATCAAGGCTATTTTGCGGACAGCCATCTGACCGCTCCTTCCGAAGAGGCGATCATTGAGGATATCGACAAAATTCTAGCCATGGGCTATAACGGCGTCCGCAAGCATCAGAAGATCGAGGATTCGCGGTTTCTGTACTGGTGCGACGTTAAAGGCCTTCTCGTGTGGTCGGAAGCGGCGGCGACCTATGAATTCAACGATGAAGCGGTCGAACGGTTTACGCGGGAATGGATGGAGATCGTTCAGCAGCAATATAATCATCCTTCCATCGTGACGTGGGTTCCGTTCAACGAATCCTGGGGCATCGGCAACGTGTTCTCTGACCGGAGGCAGCAGCAGTTTACCGAGTCGATCTATTACCTGACGAAGGCGTTCGATCCGAATCGCCCGGTTATCGTGAACGACGGCTGGGAGCATACGATCTCGGACATCCTGGCGCTGCACGATTACGAGGAAGACGGGGAGACATTCCTGCGCCGGTACGAGGATAAGAATGCAATCACCAGCAACGAAATTGCGCACTGCAACTTCAAGTATGCGTTCGCGCAAGGTTACGAGTATCGAGGCCAGCCGATCATCATTAGCGAATTTGGCGGCATCGCCATGCGCTCCGACAAGGGCTGGGGGTATGGGAACCAAGTCGAAGGCGAAGAGGCCTTCCTCAAGCGGTTCCGCATTATTACGCAGGCCATCAAGGACACCGATTACATCTGCGGCTATTGCTATACGCAGGTATCGGACGTGCAGCAAGAGGTGAACGGGCTGCTCACCGAAACCCGGGAGCCGAAGATCGCGATGGAGAAAATTCGGGAGATTAATCTGGCGAAGCGGAATCTATAATGCAATGCCCATAGAGACGCCTGGCACCATTTCGCATGGATGCTGGGCGTCTTTCCGTCTTTCATGCAAGCGAGAGCGTTCCGGCATAGAAGAAGGATCAAGACTCGAATAAGTAATGATAATTCTTCCATGTCATGCTATCATTGGTTCTAAGGAACTAATATCGGCGAGGTGTGAATATGTCTATGGAACTATCGGTGGCCCATTGTCCTGGCTGCGGGAACATTTTTCAGAAGAACTTGCGAAATTTGTGTACGAGTTGTACGTCGGAAGAGGATGGACAGATTTCATCGATCGAGAACGCACTTAGAGGCAACCGTCGTATGAACAACGATCAAGTGGCTGAATTGACGGGCGTGTCATCTCAGAGAATCCGGTCGCTCATTCGCAGAGGCAGGCTGAGGCTCTTCGATTATCCGAATCTGGCCGATGCTTGCGATTTATGCGAGGAGCCGATCCGCCAGGGGAAGCTGTGCGTGAAATGCCTGACAAGGCTTAAAGGCGCGATCGAGAAAGATCAGGAGAAGTTGAGGCAGCAGCGGGAAAACGTGTTTTTGTCGAAGTTTAGACGATGAGGCCGGCTGCATGCCAGTCATAACGATTATGATGGTCATGAGGGCCGGTTCGCGATGCTACGTAATTGGAAAATCATGCCCTTTACATGAATAACGCCACGCTCATGTTATAATCAAGTATTCGAATCACACAGAAACGAGAGTGGATGGTTGTCATGCTGGAGTTTAAGGACTGGAATCAGAAAGTGAAAGAAACGTTTAACGCGACCAGCAACGAGGTCGTATTGACGGTGACGGAAGCGGGTAATCTATTGGGGCTCTCGAAGGATCAGATGAAGATATTCGTGGACAAGAACAGCCTCACTAAAGTATCGATTATGCGCAGCGTTCACCGTTATCTGCTGTTGAAGAGCGAAATCGATGGCATACTTGCGCATAAGCAGGAAACCCGCAACGGATGATTTCGCAAATTTGACGAATTTGTGCTATAATGAAGTCACATACAGGAGAACATGTCACATTCTGAAAGGGCTGCGATGCTGCTTCTTTCGGTGTGTGGCTTTTTTATGATTTAAATGAGGGGGAGGACTTGGTTATGTACTATTCTCGGAAGAAACCCATCGCTGATTTACCGACTGAAATGACGCCCATTTGGTCGTGCACAAAGGAAGGCTGCAACGGATGGATGAGGAAAAATTATTCATTTGAAGAGGTTCCCACTTGCGCGCAGTGCAAGTCTCCGATGACTAACGACATGAAAGAGCTCCCTATTTTGCATGAATCGAGCTATGATCGAAATGCAGCCGCGAAGAAGGCGAAAGAAGAGTAGAGCCGCAGAGTCCGCATAGGAAAGGCTTGCTTCTTGAACGTTATGACGTCCGTGCAGAGGCTCGAAAGCATGGCGCCGACATTGAAAACCACAACCGCTAATGGTTGTGGTTTTTTGTTGTATGATAAGCGCACGCATTCGCATGATGCGCCTCTCTCGTTAAAATTATCCATAAGAGCCATATCTTAAATGATAGATTCATATGCTACACTATGCAGGGAGGTGAGGATATGAGTTTGTTAATCATGTTGCTGCTCGCGGCTGCGTGCGCCTCGGGCTTGGTTTTGTTCCACCGCAATACGATTCCCGTCCGGCGTCCAAGCAGTTCCCCGCTGTCTCCGGAGAAGTCGAAGTTGTCCGTCATCATCCCGGCAAGGAATGAAGAACGGAACTTGCCTCATCTGCTGGCCTCGCTCCACGTTCAAACCTTCAAACCGTTCGAAATCATCGTAGTGGACGACAACTCGGAAGATCGGACGAGAGCCGCCGCAGAGAGCTATGGCGTGACCGTCGTCGACGGCACGCCGCTGCCGCCGGGCTGGACGGGCAAGAATTGGGCGGTCTGGAACGGATACAAACGCGCGTCCGGCGATCTGATCGCCTTCCTGGATGCCGATGTCCGGCTCGGGCCGGTGGCGCTGGAGTCGCTGGTTGCGGCTAGAGCGCAGTCGGGAGGCGTGGTTTCCGTCGTACCGTTCCACCATACGGAGAAGCTGTACGAGAAGCTGGCGCTCATCCCCAATATTCTGGGTCTGTTCGCGTTCACGTCGCCGTTCGAACGGACGAACCCGAAGAAGGGTCTCTACGGCTCATGTATCCTCACGTCACGATCGGATTACGAGCAGGCGCAAGGCCACGAAGCGGTCAAGTCCGAGCTGCTCGACGATTTGAACCTCGGCGCCAAGTATAGGGAGGCCGGCATACCGGTCACGAACTTTATCGGACGCGATAAGGTCTCCTTTCGCATGTATCCAGGGGGCATTCGCAGCGAGGTCGAAGGCTTCAGCAAAGGAGCGGTTCTCAGCACGGGCAAGCTGAACGTGCGAACGACGCTGCTCGTTGCCGTATGGCTGATTGGCTTAATCGCAGCGGAAGCGGCGCCTTTCGTGCTTGCGGCTTCCTGGGCGATGCCGTTCATCATCGGTTACGTGCTGTACACGCTGCAGATTTATTATTTCGTCCGGTATACCGGACGGTTCGGCAGATGGATGCCTGCGCTACATCCGCTGAGCACGCTATTCTTCCTTTTCATTATGCTGTACTCGGTGTACCAGGTCGCGTTCTTGGGCCGCGTCGCATGGAAAGGCAGACGGGTCGAAGTAGGAGGACGAAACAAATCATGATCATGCTATGGACGCTGCTATCGTTCCTGTCCGGTTCCTTGATGTTCTCGTACTGGCTCGGCCTGCTGGCCAATCATAATCTGAAGGATGTCGGCGACGGCAATCCCGGGGCGCTGAATCTGTGGCGGGCGGCCGGGTATACCTATGGGCTTGCCGGCATCGCGCTCGATTTCCTGAAAGGATACGTGCCGGTGGTCGTGCTGATCGCGACCGGTTCCGTGGAAGGCTACGGCATCGTGCTCCCGTCTGCAGCCGCGATCCTCGGTCATGCGTTCTCGCCCTTCATGAGGGGGAGGGGAGGAAAGGCGATCGCGGTAACGTTCGGCGTCTGGAGTGCGCTGACGGGCTTCGCGGCATCGCTCGCCTATGCCGTCATTCTCGCGCTGCTGCTGGCCGCTTCCCGTATATTCACGAGAGGCAAGCCGACGAGCTCGGATGCGGACGGATTCCAGGTCGTGCTCGGTATGCTCCTGCTGGCCATATTCTTGATCGCCGGCCGCTACTCCGGCGCGATTCTCTTATGCTGGCTCGCGAGCTTCCTGCTGCTGGTCTATACGCATCGCAAGGAGCTGCGCCGATTCTTCGCGCGCTTCGTCCAGCAGCGCTCTTGAGGATACCGAGGCGAGTCGCGAAGCAGGGCCAGGCGTGACAAAGTGTTACCGGCAGCGGCAGTGCCTGATTCGGGTCCCAATAACGAAGCGCGAGGCCAAAACAACTGGAAGGGCGGACAACCGCTCTTCCAGTTGTTTGCATTTCCGCTCGTCCGTATGGTAAGATGGCCTTACTTTCAAATGGAACGGAGGGTTACGCGTGATAGATTTTATCCGAGTTCGCACTTTGCGCGGCTAATTGAATAGCGCCAAGGCTCTGCCTGCGTGCAGAGGACTCAGGATAGGTCTGTCCCTTAAAGGTAACCCATGAAGCATATGGACGCGAACGGAACCAGCGCCGGAAGGGCGCCGGTTCTCGCGTTGCCTTTAACTCATTCGACAAGCGCATCGATCGTAAGCACTCGCCGGTTCGGCGGGCTTCTTTCGCTAACCGCGCGTCGAACCGACCTTGATTTCCCGATCGGGTATGGACGGCATCAGGCTTCCGTTCCCGCAAGGGTCCTTGAGTTCCTCTCTTTCGTAACCGCGAAACGCACAGGCCCGAGCGCCCGTGCGTTTTATTTGTATTCCGCGATCATCCCATTCACGAAGGAGGAATTTCTATATGGAACAAGCGATGAACAACAAAGCCGTCATCGTCGGCGTGAATCTCAACGATCGGCCCGATTTCGCCTACTCGATGGAGGAATTGCGCAATCTTGCGGAAGCCTGCAACATCGAGGTCGTCGGCGAACTGACGCAGAACGCGTCCAAAATCACCAGCTCCCACTACTTGGGCACGGGGAAAGTCGGGGAGCTGTCCGCGCTCGCGGAAGGGCTGGACGCTTCGACCGTTATATTCAACGACGAGCTGTCGCCGTCGCAGCTTCGCAATTTGGAGGGTGCGCTGCAGAAGAAGGTCATGGACCGGACGCTGGTCATTCTCGATATTTTCGCCGAACGCGCGCAGACGCACGAGGCACAGCTGCAAGTCGAGGTCGCGCAGCTGCAATACATGCTTCCGCGGCTCGTCGGCCTGCGCGAATCGCTGGGCCGCCAAGGCGGCGGCTCCGGCATGAAGAACAAAGGCACGGGCGAGACGAAGCTGGAACTCGACCGCCGCCGCATCGAAGAGCGGATCTCCGCGTTGCGGGCGGAGCTGGAGAAGCTCGTCTCCCGGCGCCAGGTGCAGCGCAAGCAGCGGCAGAAGACCGGCGTGCCCGTCATCTGTCTCGTCGGCTACACGAATGCGGGCAAATCCAGTCTCATGAACGCGATTCTGGATCAGTACATGCCGGATTCGAACAAACAGGTGCTGGCCAAAGACATGCTTTTCGCCACGCTGGAAACTTCGGTCCGCAGCATCGAGCTGCCGGATCACAAGTCGTTCCTGCTGACGGATACGGTCGGCTTCGTCAGCCAGCTGCCGCATCACTTGGTCAAAGCCTTCCGCTCCACGCTGGAGGAAGTCGCCGAAGCGGATCTGCTGATCCAAGTCGTCGATTATGCCAACCCCGAATACGAGCGGCTCATTGACGTGACGAACGAAACGCTGAAGGCGCTGGGCGCGGATCATATTCCGATGATTTACGCCTACAACAAGACCGATCTGACCGGCGAACGATACCCGCGCTCGGAAGGCGACAACGTGTATCTCTCCGTCAAGGAGGGAGCGGGTGTCGAGGAACTCGTCGCGCTCTTGAAGGACCGGGTATTCCAAGATTATATCCAGTGCGACGTCGTCATTCCGTTCGCGGAAGGACGGCTGGTGGCGTACTTCAATGTGAACGCCCATGTCCAGGCAACCGATTACGAAGTGAACGGCACACGTCTGACGATGGAGTGCAAGAAGGCGGACTACGAGCGGTATAAGCATTTGTTCGTAGAGCCGGCGCCAGTGGATTAACGGAACAGCTGCTGCGCCGGCGAGCTCGCAAGGCAACCGCCTTTGCTTATCGGCGTAGCAATCCGATTTCTCCCTCGAGGCAACCCGACCCCCCGCACCGCGGGCGCGCAGGGTTGCCTTCTTTGCGTTCTACGGCGGTAGACGACAAGGGGCCGTTAAGCTTCCTTTACGGCTGATTTGCCCGGCCTCTTCAGGCGAAGAACCGGTGCCGATTTATTCGCCGCGCAAGTTGAGGTATAATGTCCGCAATCCATCATTGATCCACGAGAGAAGGCGCGCTTGTTTGAACGTTCGGAAAACCTATCGCAATTACATCCAGAATAACCTGTTCGTCAAAATCATTCTCGTGTTCGCCATTATCGTCAATTTAACGATCATCACGCTCTCGTACCTGCTCTTCAATATCATGTCGGCCTCCATCGTGAACAATGAGCTGAACAGCCAGAAGCAGGCGATGGAACGGGTGAACCGCTACATGGAGCAGAAGTACGATTGGATGCAGGACACGGTGCAGGACATTTACCGCAACAGCCTGCTGGCGAGCAACGCGTCTTATTTCCTGCGCCATTCCTATAGCGATTACGCGCAATACATCCTGGACCAGAATTACGCCGGCGGCAACGAGAGCGCGGTCGACATTCTCGGCTATTTGGCCGACAAGATGGATGCAGACCCCGATATTCAAAATATTTTGCTGTACAGCACGGACATGCAGCAGCTCTATACGTTCAGTGCGAACGGCCCGCGGAAGCTGTATGCGACCGACCGGACCCATTCGTACATTCCCGAGATCATGGCGGAAGAAGGGCCGGCCTCGGGCACGCCGAACATCTGGATAAGGAAGCTGATCAACCAATGGAATACGCAGCTGTACGCGATGCGCCTTCAGCTGAACGACAAGAATTCGCTCGAGAACATCGGGCAGCTGCTCGTCTATTTCGACGCCGGCATGGTGAACCGGACGCTGGACCAGAAGCAGGTTCCGTTCAAAGGGACCGTCCTCGTCCTGACCCCGGACGGGCAGGTCATGGCCGATTCCTCGAATCGATACTACGGCAAGCCCTTCCCTTATATGCAGCAGATCGGTTCGCTCCAGGACGTTGAAACGCTGGACGAGCCATCGTACATCTCGACGCTGACGCAGAATCAGGCAGGCTACATCGTCGT
The DNA here is from genome assembly GCF_010365285.1 of Paenibacillus rhizovicinus. Taxonomy (NCBI): domain Bacteria; kingdom Bacillati; phylum Bacillota; class Bacilli; order Caryophanales; family Paenibacillaceae; genus Paenibacillus; species Paenibacillus rhizovicinus. Next base: position 3,202,824 of record NZ_CP048286.1, on the reverse strand, counting down.
CGGGATCCTGCCGAAGAGCGTCGCGGCCGGCGCGTATGCCGGGTTGAAGCGGACGATAATCCTCATCAGCTCGATCTGCATCGCCGTCGCGGTGATTATTCCGTCGATCGTCATCTTCAGCATCGCCCGCCGGACGAATCGGATCGTCCATTTCATGCGGAAGGTGGAAGGCGGCGATTTGAAGGCGCGCCTGCAGGACCAACGGGAAGATGAGCTCGGCCAAATTTCACACAGCTTCAACGACATGCTGGACAAGCTGGATAAGCATATCGACCGGGAGTACAAAGCGGGGCTGCGGCTCAAGCAGACGGAGCTCGCCGCGCTGCAGGCCAAAGTCAATCCGCATTTCCTATACAACACGCTGGAGGTCATCCGCATGCGCGCGATGTCGCAGGGAGCCGTGGATGTCGGCGAAATGATCTACAGCTTGGCCGCGCTCTTCCGCAACACGGTCAGCAGCCGGGCGGAGAACACGCTGGGCGAGGAGCTGGAGATGTGCAGGCTGTACCTCGAGCTGTTCCGTATCCGGTATAAGGATAAATTCACGTACGCGATCGATTGCGAGCCGGAGCTGCTGCCGGTTCAGGTCCCCAAGCTGCTGCTGCAGCCGATCGTCGAGAATTACATCGTCCACGGGTTGAATGCACGGCGCAAAGACAATCGGCTCACGATCGAGGCCATCCGAGAGGACGGCTTGATTCGGGTCTTCGTTCGCGATAACGGCAAAGGCATCGATCCGGACAAGCTGGAGCGGCTAATGCTCCGCCTGCGGATGCCGGAAACCGAAGAGGAGCAATCGTTCGGCCTGCGCAGCGTGCATGAACGAATTCGCCTGATCCATGGACCGGCGTACGGACTGGATATCGTCAGCGAACAGGGACAGGGAACGACGGTGACGCTGAGTTGGCCGGCCGCTGCCGAGCAAAGGGAGGAAGCGCACGATGTATAAAGTATTGCTCGTGGATGACGAGCCTTTTATTACGGAAGGGTTGAGCGATGCCGTGGACTGGTCGGCCTTCGGCCTGGAGGTCGTCGGCAGCGCGGAAGACGGCGAGGAAGCGCTGGAGCGGCTGCGGGAAACGGGAGCGGACCTGCTCATCACGGATATTTCGATGCCGATCATGACGGGGCTGGAGCTGATCCGCGAAGCGCGCGCGCTGCTTCCGCAGCTCAAGGTCATCATTCTAAGCGGCTTCAACGAATTCGATTACTTAAAGGAAGGCATGCGTCTCGGCATCGAGAACTATTTGCTGAAGCCGATCCGCTTCGAGGAGCTGGAGGCGACGCTGACGGATACGGTCCGCAAGCTGAACGCGGACAAGCCGATGCCGGCCTTCGGACAGGACGAGATCGAGATTCTGCGCGACAACGTGATGACGCGCTGGGCGAACGGACGAATCGCGCCGCTCGAATTGGCGGAGCGTACGGCGCTGCTCGGCATCGATCTGTCGAAGCCGTTCGCCGCGCTGGCTATTATCGGCTCCCGAGAGGAGGCGGGGAATGACGCCTCCCCCTCTGCGTTCTCTTCCCTTTCCCTGTCATCTTCCTCTTCCCTTGCCTCATCCGCTGAAGCGGACCGGAATCCGGCAGCGGAGCTGAGAGACGAAGCGGGCTTGTCGTTCGTTCAGTTCCATAACGAAGAGGGCGAGCTGGTCGTGGCCTGCTGCTGCATAGAAGGCGGCCTGCAGGATCAAGCTAAGGTCACGAAAGCGTTGGAACGGCTGGCGGATTCATGGGAAAGCCGTTGCGGGAGTCCGCTTCGCATCGCCGCGGGCGACCTGCTGCCGACGGCCGATGCCGCGCGCAGCTATGAACGGGCGCGCCGGGCGCAGCAGTTCTTCCTCCTGCAGCCGGATCGGCGGCTTATCGCCTATGCGGAGATCGCGGCGGAGTCGGCTGCTATTCCAGAGGGACTGTTCGAGTGGGAGGCATATGCCAATTCCATCGCCGAGAAGGACAAGGACGAGCTGCTGCGCCGGATCGAACGCGATTTCGCGGCGATTCGGACGTCGGAAGGCTTGAATCCGAGCCGGGCGAAGGGAGCGGCCGTCGAGCTGATCATTCTGATGAAGATGGAAGTCGACAAGCTCGGGCGAGCGGATGCGGCCGACGTCTTCAAGAATATCCTGGATCAGGCCGTGGCCGCGCAAACGCTGGAAGCCGTGGAGTATGCCGTCAAGGCGGCGGCGCTGGTCATGGCGGGCTTGTTCGCCGGCGAAGACATGAGTCCCGTCATCAAACAGGCGCTGCGCTATATCCGCGAGCATTACGCGGAGGCGCTGACGCTGAAGTCGCTAGGGCATGAGTTCCACATTCATCCGAATTATCTGGGGCAGCTCTTTCACAAGCAGACGGGCGATACGTTTACGGATTACTTGAATAAATACCGGATCGACAAGGCCAAGGAGCTGCTGGCCGACAGCAGGCTCAAAGTCAGCGAGATCGCCAGGCAGGTCGGCTATTGGGAGACCGGGTATTTCTATAAACAATTCAAGAAACATGTCGGCATGGCGCCGGGCGACTTTAAGGAACTGCTGTGACGATTGCCGTCGCGCGGTTCCTTTCTTTAGTTTGTACACTTAATCTTTGTTTTCTATTATTTTTGAAAATGGTTTCATCTTCTAAGATGAAAGAGCAAACAGTCGCGACTATGCTTCACGAACAGATAAAAGGGAGGCAACACCATGAGAACCACTCGCAAAAAGGCAGCTATCGGGCTGACGTCCGCCATGGCCGTCATGCTCTTGTTAAGCGCTTGCGGAAGCAACAACAGCAACACCGCTTCGAACAATTCCGGCGCGTCCGGCGAAACCGCGAAACCGGTCGAATTGAACTGGTACACGATCGGCACGCCGCAGAAAGACGTCGACAAGGTTATGGAAGCGGTTAGCGCATATACGAAGGACAAAATCGGCGCTACGGTCAAAATGACGATGATCGACTGGGGCGATTACAACCAGAAGCTGCAAGTGCTGACGGCTTCCGGCGCGGACATCGACATCATGTTCACGGCCGCATGGGCGTTCGACTACGTGCAGAACGCGCGCAAAGGCGCTTTTGCCCCGATCGACGACCTGCTGACGCAGTACGGCAAAGGCATTACCGATACGCTTGACCCGGCCTTCCTGGAAGGCTCCAAGGTCGATGGCAAGAACTATGGCATCCCGGCGTACAAAGAGCTTCCGACCGCGGAAGTATGGCGTTTCAACAAGAACCTGCTGGACGCGAACAAGCTGAGCATCACGGACGTCAACTCCCTGGAGAGCTTGGAGCCGCTGCTGAAAACGGTGAAACAGAACAATCCCGACGTGACGCCGCTGCAGGTGGACAAGAACTACCAGCCTTACATTCCTTACGATTACCTGATCGAGAAATTCCCGCTGGCTGTTAAGCTCGGCGATACCGGCTATAAAGTCGTTAACGTCTTCGAGACGCCGGAGATGAAGCAAGCGCTGCAAACGATGCGTAAGTACTACCAGGCCGGCTACATTCCGACGGAAGCGGCAACGCTGGAATCGTCCTCGGACGTGCAGGCGACAGGCAAATGGTTCGCGGATAAAGCGACCACGCAGCCGTTCGCGGACAACGTATGGTCGACAAGCTACGGCTACCCGATCGTATCGACGCCGATGAGCGACGCCTTGATCTACAACTCGTCGGTCATGGGTTCCATGCAGGCGATTTCCTCCAACTCGAAACACAAAGAGAAAGCGATGGAATTCCTGAACCTGCTGAACACGGATCCGGTGCTTCGCAACATGGTTGACTCCGGTATCGAAGGCACGCATTACAAGAAAACCGACGGCGACTACATGGAGAACCTGCCGGAATCCAAGAACTACGACATGCCGACGTTCGCCCTGGGGAACATCATGCTGACTTACTTGAACCCTGGCGATCCTGCCGACAAATGGGAGCAATTCAAGAAGTATAACGCAGCCGGCAAACCGGCGGCACTGCTCGGCTTCAACTTCGATCCGACGAAAGTGTCGAGCGAAATCGCAGCCGTGCAGAACGCGAAAGAAGCATTCTGGGCGCCGCTTATGACGGGTACGGTCGATCCCGAGAAATACGTACCGCAGGCGATCAAGAAGCTGAACGAGGCAGGCCTTGGCAAAATCATGGCCGAAGCGCAAACGCAGCTTGATGCTTGGAAAGCAACTAAAACGAAGTAAGACAAGCAGTAAGACGCTTTCTCATAGTACCGAAGGGCGAATGTTCGGCATTCGCCCTTTTTTATGAGGATGAGCACGCAGCGCGCCAAGCGCCGCGAACCGAATTTGCTTAAGAAAGGGTGAACCCCGAATGAAAGCCATAGGGCGCTTCTTCAGAGACATGAACCGTAATAAAGCCCTGCTCCTCATGGTGCTTCCGGCGACCATCTGGTTTATTTTCTTCTCGTACTTGCCAATGTTAGGCACGGTCATTTCATTCAAGGAATACCGCGTGCACGGCGGTTTCTTGTCCAGCATCATCCACAGCCGCTGGGTCGGCTTCGATAATTTCAAGTTTCTGTTCAGCACGAAAGATGCATTCATCATTACGCGCAATACGCTGCTCTATAATATCGTCTTTATATTCATTGGACTCGTTCTGGCGGTGGCCATGGCCATCGTGCTTTCCGAAATCGCAAACAAGCGGCTGGCGAAATGGTACCAGACCGGCATGTTCATGCCGTACTTCTTGTCCTGGGTCATCGTCGGTTATTTCGTATATAGCTTCCTCAGCTTCGACCGGGGCATGGTGAACAAGATCGCGGCTTCCTTCGGGATGGATGCGACGCAGTGGTATTCCGAGCCGAAATATTGGCCGTTCATCCTCGTCATCGTGTTCTTGTGGAAATCGCTCGGTTACAACAGCGTCGTCTACTTGGCGGCCATTCTCGGCATCGACAAATCCTTGTACGAGGCGGCGATGATCGACGGCGCGAACAAGTGGCAGCAGATTCGGAACATTACGCTGCCGATGCTTTATCCGCTTATGACCATCTTGACCCTGCTCGCGATCGGCCGCATTTTCTACGCCGACTTCGGGTTGTTCTACCAAGTTACCCGGGATTCCGGAACGCTCTACGGCGTCACGAACGTTATCGACACGTACGTGTACCGCGGTCTGAAAACGACCGGGGAAATCGGCATGAGCACGGCGGCGGGCTTGTATCAATCGTTCGTCGGCTTCGTACTCGTTATCACTTCCAACTATATCGTGCGTCGGTTCAACAAGGACAACGCGCTATTCTAATAAGAAAGGAGCAACCTTCATGGCATCCTTGACCAAAAACCAGGATTTCCACCGGCTTTCCCCGGTATGGAACATCCTGTTCAACCTTATCGCCGGCATATTCGCGCTGGCCTGCGTCTTCCCGTTCCTATTCGTTATGATCATCTCGTTCACCGACGAGAAGGCGCTCGCGCGGGATGGATATTCCGTCTTCCCGAAGAAATGGAGCGTCGACGCTTACAGCTACCTGTTCAAAGCGGGCGACCAATTGCTTCGCTCCTACGGGATCACGATTCTCGTCACGGTCGTCGGCACGATCATCAGTTTGATCATGATTTCGCTGTTCGCGTACGCAATCTCGCGCAAAGGGTTTAAATATCGCAAATTTTTCTCTTTCTTCGCCTTCTTCACGATGCTCTTCAACGGCGGACTCGTTCCGAGCTATATCGTTACGACGAGGCTGCTCGGCTTGGAAAACTCGTTATGGGCGCTCATTCTGCCGCTTGCCGTTAATGCGTTCTATATTATGATCATGCGCACGTTCTTCTCCACGATGATCCCGGACGCCATCGTGGAATCCGGCAAAATCGACGGCGCCGGGGAATTCGGCATTTTCTTCCGCCTCATCGTGCCGCTCGCGCTGCCGGGCTTGGCGACGATTGCCCTGTTCAGCACGCTTGGCTATTGGAACGATTGGTTCAACGCCTTGCTGTACATCGACGATCCGAATCTGGTTCCGCTGCAATCGATGCTGATGCGGATCGAGAACAGCATGCAGTTCATTCTGGCGAACAGCAACAACACCTCGCTCGGCGTGGGCGTGCTGCAGTCGATGCCGCAGGATACGTCGCGGATGGCGATGGTCGTGCTCGCGACGGGGCCGATCGTGCTCGCTTATCCGTTTTTTCAAAGGTACTTCGTACAAGGTTTGACAGTCGGTGCCGTAAAAGAGTAATGTCGTTAAGGTAAAAAAAGAGAGAGAGGGACCATACAATGGAACAATTCAGATTACCGAAAATCGACATGCCGGCGCTGCCCCTGCCGCAATCCATTCAGGACGTGCTGGCGGAAGCCGAGACGAGATTGGCGCACCGGCCCAAACTGCTTCAACTGTTCAAGAACTGTTTTCCGAATACGCTGGAGACGACGACCAAGCTGCTCAATGACGGCACGACATTCGTCATCACGGGGGATATTCCCGCGATGTGGCTGCGCGACTCCGTAGAGCAAGTCATGCATTACGTGCCGTTCGCGAAGGAAGACGCCGATTTGCAGCGCATCATCAGCGGACTGATCAAGCTGCATATGCGCAATATCGTCATCGATCCGTACGCGAACGCCTTTAACGAGATGGCGAACGACTGGCATTGGAACACCGATGACAAGACCGACATGTCGCCATGGGTATGGGAACGCAAATTCGAGCTGGACTCCATCTGCTTCTCGATGCGCCTTGCTTTTGCCTATTGGAAAGAAACCGGCCGCGCGGACATCTTCGACGCGGACTTCAAGATCGCCATGCGCGCGACGGTCGACCTGTGGAAGCGGGAACAGCTTCACTTCGAACGCTCGCCTTACCGCTTCGAGCGGGATAACGGCATCATGCACGATACGCTGCAGAACGAAGGCCGCGGCATGCCGGTCAACTATACGGGCATGGTCTGGTCGGGCTTCCGTCCGAGCGATGACGCCTGCGACTTCCATTACAACATTCCGGACAACATGTTCGCCGTCGTTACCCTTCGCCAAATGCGCGAAATCGCCGAGTTCGTCTTCCGCGACCTGTCGTTCGAGCAGGAGATGGCGAAGCTGGAGCGCGAGATCAACCACGGCATTCAGCTGTACGGCATCTACCGTCATCCTGAATTCGGTCCGATCTATGCATACGAGACGGACGGCTTCGGCAATCATTGCCTGATGGACGATGCGGGAACGCCCGGACTGATTTCGATTCCGTATCTGGGCTACGTTGACGGCAGCGATCCGATTTATCAGAATACGCGCCGTTTTGCCCTGAGCAAAGAAAACCCGTTCTATTACGAAGGCGCGGCAGCCCGCGGTATCGGCAGCCCGCATACGCCTCCGGGCTACGTCTGGCATATGGCGCTGTCCATGCAAGGTCTGACGGCTTCCACGGACGAAGAGAAGCTGGCCATGATCGCGATGCTGGAAGCGACGGACGCGGACACCGGTTTCATGCACGAAGGCTTCCATTCCGACGACCCGGCCGTGTTCACGCGCAAATGGTTCGCATGGTCCAACAGCTTGTTCTCGCAGCTGGTGTACAAGGCGATGAAAGCAGGTTTGCTCGATGGCTAACGGGACGACGAAGACGATCGTTTTCTACGACGGCTCGTTCCCGGGCTCCGCTGCCGTTTCGGCGGCGGAGCTGGAACAGCTTCGCCGAATCGGAGACGTCTGCGGAGCCGAAGAGCTGGCGGGCCGGCTCGATGAAACGGACGGCGGCGTGTTCGTATCGCTGCACGCGCCGTACTTTCCGAGCGCGGTTTGGGAATCGCTGCTGGCGTTCCTGAAACGCGGCGGCGGCTTGATCAGCGCCGGCGGAGCGCCGTTCCGCCGTCCGGTGAGGCAAGAAGCCGGCGCTTGGGTCACCGAGCCCGAGCAGACGGCCTATCACCGTCAGCTGCGCATTCACGAGATGCTGCCTGTACAGGCTGCGCCTGTCGCGACGCTTGTGGCAATGGAAGAAATTCCGCTGTTCCGAGGCCGGGAGGCGCTGCTTGCCGTTTCGGATACGTGGAATCTGGTGCCGCATGTCACGAAGACTAGCGATCTGCCGCATCAAATGGGCTCTGCCGGTCCGATGGACGCGCATATCTATCCGCTGCTGAAGGGCGTCTCGGGCGAAGGCCGCGAGGTTGCCGCTCCGGTCGTGCTGTGGGAGAACACGAAGGGCGATTTTGCCGGCGGACGCTGGCTGTTCGTCAATCAGCCGCTTGGCGCGGATTTCTTTGCGCGCGGCGGGATCGACGCTTTGCGCGAGTGGACGGCGTTCTGCGCAGCTGGCGTGAAGGAGCTGTGGCTGAAGCCGAGCTATGCGTCCTATGAGCTGCACGAGCGTCCGCTGTTGACGCTGCAGGTGCAGAAGCTGGGCCGCGGCGGAGCGCGCGCGGGATCGGAGACGACGCGCTGGACGTTTGCGATCGAAGTCTCCCTTCTCGGCGAAGAGGCGGCTGTGTTCGCGTATGAGCACGAAGTCGAAGCAGGGGCGGCGCTGGAACTGATCCGCATTCCGCTTCCGTTCGATATTCGTCCGGGCTATTACGTCGTGTCGTGCACGGCGAAATCGGCGGACGGCGAGACGCGTTTGCTGCGCCAGGGCTTCTGGGGCACGGATGCCGAGCTGCTTCGCACGGGCGGCATGCTTTCGCGCGGGCGCGATTATTTCGAGAAAGACGGACGCCCGATGCCTGTCGTCGGCATGACGTACATGACCTCGGACGTGGCGCGCAAGTTCTTGTTCCTGCCGAACGTATCGGTATGGGACCGCGACATGGCGCAGATGCGCAAGGCGGGCATCAACTGGATCCGTACGGGCATTTGGACGGCGTACCGCAACATCATGCAAGTGGACGGGCATGCTTCCGAAGAGGTGCTGCGCTCCATCGACGCGTTCTTCATGACCGCGAAGCGCCATGGGCTGCAAGTGACCTTCACGTTCTTCTCGTTCACGCCGGAGACGTGGGAAGGCGTCAATCCGTACCTCGATCCGCGCAGCGTGGAAGCGCAGAAGCGGTTCATCCGCTCGATCGTCAGCCGCCATCGCGAGACGGCGAATGTCGATTGGGATCTGATCAACGAGCCGTCGATGTTCGATCCGCCGCGTATTTTCTCCGACGGACCGCGGTCGAGCCGCGATCGTTTCGAGCGCGAGGCTTATGCGGCATGGCTGGCGGAGCGCCACGGTTCCGTGGAACAGCTGCGCGAGCGCTGGGGCATGACGCCAGGCGAGCTGCCGGACTTCGCTGCCGCCTCCATTCCGGAGCCGGAGGAAATCAACTTCGACGTGCAGGATATGCATCAAGGCAAACGCGGCACGCGCTGGCTGGATTACGCGCTGTTCTCGATGGACATGCATAACCGCTGGGCGAAAGAGCTCGTGAATGCGATCAAAGAAGGCAATCCGGGGCAGCTCGTAACCGTTGGCCAAGACGAAGGTTTGGGCGCGCAGCGTCCGTCGCCGTTCTTCTACGGCGAAGCGGTGGATTACACGACCGTTCATTCCTGGTGGCTGAACGACCATCTGCTGTGGGACGGTATCTTCGCCAAGACGGCGGACAAGCCGAACGTGGTACAAGAGACGGGCATCATGTACGTGGAAACGCCGGAAGGCTTCGCGAAGCGCACCGAGGAAGAACTGCGCGCGATGCTGGAACGGAAGTACGCTTATTCGTTCGCAACCGGCGGCGCAGGCGCGGTGCAGTGGATTTGGAACACGAACTTCTACATGGACAATGCGAACGAGTCGCATATCGGCGCCTTGCGCGCAGACGGAACGGAGAAGCCGGAGGCCGACGTTTCTTACCGGTTCGGCAGCTTTATGGAGGAGATCCGCGATCTGTTCCGTGAGCGCGAGCTGGAAGACGTTGCCGTCGTATTCCCGTACTCCAACGATTTCTCGAACCGCAAGCTGGCGTTCGACGCGACGACGCGCCTCACGCGCGTGCTGGGTTACGAGCTGAAGGTGCCGTTCCGCGGCGTGTCGGAGTATCATCTGGAGTCGCTGGCATCGGCACCGGCTAAGCTGATTATCGTGCCATCCGCGCATAACTTCGCCGAAGAGGCGTTTGCGCGCCTGCTCGAAATCGTAGACCGGACGGGAGCGACGCTCTTGTTCACGGGTCCGCTCGGACTCGATGCCTACTGGCGCTCGGCAGACCGTCTTGCGGACGCTTTCGGCGACCGTAAGCTGAGCAATGTCGTTCGCGAAGAACGGATCGCAATCGGGGAGAGAGCCTATCCGGTTTCGTACGGACAGCGGAGAATCGCCGAAGTGTTCAAAGAAGCCGTTCGCGAAGGCGGCGCCGTTCCTGCGGCGACCGACCGGGTGAGGGAAGCGGCCTATGGACAAGGAAGCCTGATCTGGTGCCCGCTGCCCGTCGAGCTGAACGAACGCGTCGAACCGGTCGCGGCGCTCTATGCGCACGCGCTGGAAGCGGCCGGCTGCCAGGCTGACATGGCGTGGATCAAAGGCGGAGACCTGCCTGGCATCTATGGCCGGAGCCTGCGTTTCAAGGACGGCGAGCTCTTCGTCTTCGTGTCGGAGTACGCGCATGATACGGAGATCAAGGTTCGCTCCGCGTCGACCGGTACGGCGTATACGTTCGTGCTGGAACGGGAACGGGCGGTCTTGTTCGCCGTCGACCGCGAAGGCCGCGTAACGTCGGTTTACCGTCCGGATGAGGTCGAAGTGGCTGCGTCTGCGGCCGGAACGAGCTTGGAATAGGAAAAGCGAAACGAGTTTGGAAAAGCGAAACGAGTTTGGAATAGCGAAAGCGAAAGGGAAAGGGGAGCTAACGATGGCGAACGGAGATAACAAGCGAAGAACGGCGCATATCATCTCGCACACCCACTGGGACCGCGAATGGTATTTGCCTTACGAGAAGCATCATGTGCGTCTGATCGCGCTGATGGATACGCTGATGGACACGCTGGAAAAGGACACGGAATACCGCAGCTTCTACCTCGACGGACAGACGATCATCATCGAGGATTACCTGCAGGTGCGTCCCGACCAGCGGGAACGTCTGGAGAAATGGATCCGCGAAGGCCGGATTCATATCGGACCTTGGTACGTGCTGCAGGATGCGTTCCTGACGAGCAGCGAAGCGAACGTGCGCAACCTGCAGATCGGACATCAAGATGCCGCGCATTACGACACGATCGCGAAAGTCGGATATTTCCCCGACACGTTCGGCAATATCGGCCAGGCGCCGCAGCTGATGCGGCAGGCGGGCATCGACAACGCGGTGTTCGGCCGCGGGGTTAAGCCGACGGGCTTCAACAACGAGGTTGCGGACTCGGCGTACGAATCGTCGTTCTCCGAGCTCATCTGGGAGGGACCGGACGGCTCGCGCGTACTGGGCATTCTGTTCGCCAACTGGTACAGCAACGGCAACGAAGTGCCGGTAGACGAAGCGGAAGCCAAGGAATACTGGGACCGCAAGCTGGCCGACGCCGGCAAATACGCTTCCACGGGACAGCTGCTGTTCATGAACGGCTGCGACCATCAGCCGATTCAGACGGATCTGCCCGAAGCGATCCGCACGGCGCGCAAGCTGTATCCGGACACGGATTTCGTGCATTCGAACTTCACGGACTATCTGGCCTCGCTGCAATCCGCGCTGGACACGGACCTATCGGTCGTGCGCGGCGAGCTGCGCAGCCAGCGTACGGACGGCTGGTCCACGCTCGTGAACACGGCTTCCGCGCGGGTGTATCTGAAACAGATGAACCAAGTCGGCCAGACGATGCTCGAGAAGGTCGCCGAGCCGTTGGCTGCGTTCGCGCATGCCGCGGGCAAAGCCCAGTACCCGCATCATCTGCTGAACTATGCTTGGAAGACGCTCATGCAGAATCACCCGCATGACAGCATCTGCGGCTGCAGCGTCGACGAGGTTCACCGCGAGATGATCACCCGGTTCGATAAGAGCCGTCATGTTGCGGAAACGATCGTTGACGACAGCAAGCTGTCGCTCGCAAGCGCCGTCGATACAAGCGGATTCGAGCGCTTCGGCCGCGACGCGCTGCCGTTCGTCGTGTTCAACACGACGGGCTGGTCGCACAGCGGCGTCGTCGAAGTCGAGCTTGACGTTGCGCGCGTGTATTTCCGCGACGGCATCGGCTTCAATGAAATGACCCGCATGATGAAGGCGGTCGACGTTACGGGCCGCACGCTCGTCGATTCGGACGGCAAAGCCGTTTCCCATACGATGGCGGACCTCGGCCTGCAGTTCGGTTACGACCTGCCGGACGATAAATTCCGTCAGCCGTACTGGGCGCGCCGCGTGAAGCTGACGTTCGAAGCGTCCGTAGCGCCTGCGATCGGCTTGCAGGCCTACGCATGGGTGCTTGACGCGGCTAGCACCGTTTCGGAAGCGTCGCTCTTGACCGGCCCGCGCGCGATGGGGAACGCGCAGCTGGGCGTCGAGATCGCCGAGGACGGCACCCTGGCGGTGACGGACTTCGCGAGCGGCCGCACGTACCGCGATTTGCTGATTTACGAGAACACCGGGGACATCGGCAACGAGTACATGTACAAGCAGCCGGACGGCGTGCCTGCGCTGACGACCAAAGGCCTCGCGGCCGAAATCCGCGTAATCGAAGACAACGCGTACCGCGCGTCGTTCGAGATCGTGCATCATTGGTCCATCCCGGCATCGGCCGACGAGCTGTTCGAGCAAGAGAAGCAGGAAGCCGTCTATTACCCGTACCGGAAGGCCGGCCGTTCGAAGGAGCTCGTGCCGCTCACGATCCGTACCGTCGTCAGCCTGGAGCGCTCCGGCCGCGGCGTAGGCATCCGCACGACCTTCAATAACCAAGCGAAGGATCATCGCGTGCGCGCTTTGTTCCCGACCGATCTGGCCGCGTCCGTGCATCGGGCCGATGCGATCTTCGAAGTGGCGGTTCGCGACAACGAACCGGCTGCCGAGTGGGAGAATCCGAGCAACGCGCAGCATCAGCAGGCTTTTGCGGATGTCAGCGACGGCGCGCAGGGACTCGCGATCGCGAACAAAGGCTTGAACGAGTACGAAGTACTTCGCGACGGCCGCAATACGATTGCCGTTACCTTGCTTCGCTCCGTGGCGGAGCTCGGCGACTGGGGCGTCTTCCCGACGCCGGAAGCGCAGTGCCTCGGCGAGCATACGGCCGAGCTGCTGATCCTCCCGCATCAAGCGGACGGAACGGCGGACGGCGCGTTCGCGGCGGCGTATCAGTTCCAAACGCCGTGGACAGCCGTCCAAACCGGCGTACACGGCGGCACGCTTGCGCCGGCGCATGCATTCCTGGCTTGGGAAGGCGAAGGCGTTGCCTTCTCGTCGGCCAAGATCGCGGGAGCGACGGGCGACCTCATGCTGCGCTGGTTCAACCTGCGTCCTGAGGCGGCGTCGCTGAGCGTTCAGCCGAACGTGGAGACGGCTGCATCCGTGTATAAGAGCGACGTGCTCGAGCGCACGGTCGAAGCCGTGACGCCTTCGGGCGAAGCGGCCGCCGCGTTCGCGGCGAAGCTCGGCCCGTGCGAGATCTTCACGGCGGGCGTGGCCCTGAAGTAATTGAGAATAGAGAAACCCGACGTTTTGTAGCGTCGGGTTTCTTTTTATTCTCGCGCGGGGGGCCCGGCTCGCGAAGCAGGCGGGCAGGCGGGCTGCTTCGCGGACTAGCGAGCGAGGCGGCCAGTGGCTGGGTCTTTGTACGAAAAATCGTACAAAGAAGCGAGCGAATCAGCCCGTCGCTGGGGTTTTGTACGAAAAATCGTATAATGAAGCTAGCGAGGCAGCCAGACACTGGCGCTTTGAAGCTAGAATAAAAAGTGGACACAACGTTAAGAAGAAGTGAAAAGTTGTGTCTACCCGTCGCAGGGGTTTTGTACGAAAAATCGCACAAAGTAGCGCGTGAAGCAGTCCGTCACCGACGCTATGCACGAAATATCGTACAAAATAGCATACGGGGCAACCAGCGTATACGGCAAAGCAGCTAGCAAACGCAGCAGTATCCCGATCACGAAAGTCGAGCCAATCCGGCAAATGTCTAATAATGGTTGTCCGTAGATTCCTTGTTATGCTAAACTACAACATATGAATACTTGCTCATATATTGCAGATATAATGGGGTGGACAAATTGGACAAGCTGAATGCAATGGAAGAAGATATCAAGGATTGCTGCGATGTCACCATTATCCATGACGACGTGGTGTCGGCGGCGGCGCAGGTTCAACTGACCGATGATATGGTGGTCAAGATGGCGAATTTCTATCAAGCGCTGAGCGATCCGACCCGATTACGCATCGTGCATACGCTCATTCATGCGGAAATGTGCGTCTGTGATCTCGCGGCCGTGCTGGAGATGACGCAGTCCTCGATCTCCCATCAGCTGCGCTATCTCAAAAACCTCGCGCTCATTAAGCGCCGCAAAGTCGGCCGCATGGTCTATTACAGCATCGACGACGAGCATGTGCTCACGCTGTTCGAAACCGGTCTTGCCCATATTTCGCATCGATGAAAGGGGGATACGCAGATGAGTCACAATCATTCTCACGGGCATGGCGGTCATGGACACGGCCATGATCACAGTCACGGCGACGTGTTTCATACGCATGCGCCGATCGGCAAGATGAAGCTGGCGTTCTTCCTCAGCTTCTTCATCCTCATCGTGGAGGTCGTCGGCGGATTCATCTCGCACAGCCTGGCGCTGCTGTCCGATGCAGGGCATGTGCTGACCGACATAGCGGCGATCGGGCTCTCCTGGTATGCGATGAAGCAGTCGCTGAAGGCGCCTTCCGAGGGCTACACGTTCGGCTACCATCGCTCGGGCATTTTGGCCGCGTTCATTAACGCGCTCTCGCTTATTCTGATTGCGGTCGTCATTTTGTGGGAGGCCGTCAGACGGTTTCAAGCGCCTGAAGAGGTGGGGAGCACGTGGATGTTTATCAGCGCCGGCGTCGGGCTTGTCATGAATCTATACCTCGGCCTCGGGCTGAGCAAAGAGGATAATATCAACGTGCGCAGCGCCGTGCTGCACATGATGGGCGACGCGGCGGCTTCGGCCGGCGTTATCGTCGGAGGGCTGATCATCCGCTTCACCGGATGGTACGTGGTCGATCCGATCCTGAGCGTGCTGATTGCCGTATTGATCGCGTTCGGCGCCGTCGGCATCGTCCGCCAGACGATCCATATTCTCATGGAGGCGACGCCGAAAGACGTGCCGCTGAACAAGGTCGCCGAGGCGATAAGCGCCGTCCCCGGCATTCATGGCGTGCATGACTTGCATGTATGGAGCATCACGAGCGGCAGAAATGCGCTGTCCTGCCACGTAACGCTGGACGGTGCAACGACGATTGAGCAGAGCCAGGCGCTGCTGCGGGAGATCGAGCATCGCCTGCTGCATCTGAACATCGGCCACTGCACGATTCAGATGGAGGACGATCGTCACCCGCATGGCAATTCGATCTTGTGCGACGGCGCAGAGCCGGAGCATGATCACCATCATCATGAGTCTCATGATAGCCATGATCATTAACGGAACGAAAGATAAACCGCGTTAATCGTAACGAAGGAGCTGTACCGACGTCATTTTCCTAATGGCGTTCGGTCAGCTCCTTTTTTGGCGGCAGCGGGCAGCAAGCGGCTGTAAGCGGCCAGCAAGTTGGCAATCCACGTTGCACCAGGCAATCAACGTATTTTCCGCTTCGCCTTCAGCGAATACGACAGGACCAGCTCCACGACCGCGATAAGCATGAAGATCGTCCCCAGCTTATGCCGGCCCGTGTCGTACAAGGCGGCAGCGGCCGTTCCGAAGATGACAAGCTGAATGGCGAAGCGCATCAGGCTGCTGACCGGCATGGACGCTTTGGGAGCGACGAAAGTGCCCCACAGCACGGCGACCAGCGCAGGCGTTCCGACGCCTGCCGCGATTCGAACCCACTGAGCGGCCCCCGGGAGCTTGAACCCCCAGTAGCAGAATGCCGCAAGCGCGCACAGTTCGAGCAGAAAAAAGACGAGATCGATCAGAAGCATATCGAATCCTCCCCGGGAAGAATGGTGTCCGTGGTACATCATACGCTTCATCCTATCAGACTAGACGGGGGAATTGTACAACAATTAGCGGACGCCCGCGATGCGGATGGACCGCGCATGGGGAGACTTGCCGATTGTCATGTTGATCGCAACATGCAGCCTGTGCCGTGAGGATTCAACGCCTGTCCATATCGGTCGCCGTGAGCGGCTCATATAGCAATGTACAAGCCAATGAAGGAGGAGATGGATATGAGCAGATTTTTAGATGCGAGAACATCGCAAAACGCCAGTTTCGAAGAGTCGATTGAAATTCCATTCGAGTCCACCGAGCCCGTATTGTTCGGTCAGGTGGGATTGAACGTCGTCCAGCCCGGCGGAGTCATTCGCGTTCAGTTTTCGGCAACCGTCTCGATTGAATTCCTTGGCGAGTCTTCCGGGGCAGGCATTCTCGTCCAGATCATTCGGGGAACGGACCCGTCCGATACGCTGGTGTATAGCGGCCTATGGGCGGAAGGGCCGACGGGACGTCGATCGTACGCACGATTACCGTTGCCGGGGCCGACTTCGACGTGCCTGCGCCGCCCGAGAACGAGCTCGTCTACTCGGCGTTCGTCAGCACCAGCAATCTGGGGCCGATCCGGTTCGGTCCGGAAAGCTTTTATGCCACTGCATTTTCCGACTTCTAGCAGAAGCGCGAAGCAAGACAGCGATACCTGATCACCAACTGCGGATTGCCGGCGGCCTTTCACCTACAGGCTCGCCGGCTTTTCTTCGTAAATGAACAAAAATTATCATTTTTATAGAAATAAAAGTTTTTTACCGAAAATCAATATGCCCGTAACATGAGGCTTACACTTCGACCTTATAGTCATGGAGAGAGAAGAGAAACCATACGGATGAGGCTCGAGAAGGGCCCGCCGCCTAGGAGGATAACCGTAACATGATGAACCGGCTACATACCAACAAGCCTGCCAAGGCTGCGATCGTACTCGCAACTGCAATCATGATTATGACAGCCTGCGGACAAACCACCGACAATGACAACACCACGGCAAGCGGCAATGCCGACACGAATGCCAATACAACAGCGAACGCGAACGGACAGGCAGCAGACAACGCTGGCAGCGGCAACGACGCTTCAGCCAATGCGAGCGGAGCCGATGCAGCGGCTTCGGAGGATTCGGTCGACGCCCTGTATGCGAAAGCCAAAGAAGAAGGCAAGGTCATCGTCTACTCGACGTCCGGCCGCGCCAACGATGCCGCCGAGACATTCATGAAGAAATATCCGGAAATCAAAGTCGAAGTGAGCAAGGTCAAGTCCGACGAGATGATGGACAAAGTCATGAAGGAACAAGATGCCGGTCAATTCAATCCCGACGTTATCCTGACGAAAGAAGTCAGCGGCGCTGTCGAAGAAGAGATGGTTAAGCCGGGACGCTACATCAAATATCTGCCTGAGGATATCGCGCCGAACGTTGACGAGCCTTACCGCACGCAAGCGGAAGCCTATGCCAACTATGTGGAATTCCGGACGATTTTCTACAATGCCAAGCACTATGCGGAAGTGCCCGTGAAGAACTGGTGGGACCTGACGACGCCGGCGTTCAAAGGCAAGGTATACACGGCCGACCCGCTCAGCTCCCCGGCGTTCATGGATCTGTTCACGACGATGGTCAACAACAGCGACGATATGGCGGCGGCGTACAAAGAAGAATTCGGCAAGGACATCGTCCTGAACGGCACCGAGAATGCCGGCTACGAATTCATCAAGGAATTGTTCGACAACGGCCTGATCGTGCTGAAAGGCAGCGACGACGTTCTGGATGCCATCGGCAAAGCGGACAGCGACGCGGTCGGACTCGCGGTATCGGGCGACGTTTCGAAGAACGAAGAGAACGGCTGGACGATTCAGCCGGTCTACGACATCAAGCCGAAGACGGCCGTTCCGGATTCCGGTTACTTCTTCCTCGCGAACAAAGCGCCGCACGAGGCTGCCGCGAAGCTGTTCATCCGCTGGATGATGGGCGAGACGGACGGCAAGGGCGAAGGTCTCGCGCCGTTCAACGAAGTGGGCTCGTGGGTACCGCGCTCCGACGTGCAGACGAAGAACGACGTTTCGTTCGAGTCGCTCAACCTGTGGGCGTTCGACGGCGAGGCGCTTTACAATTCGGCACCGAAAGTACGCGACTTCTGGATCAAGCAAAAGTAAACGGATCGAAAGTCATTATTGGCAAGGGTGGAGAGAGCATTGGCGAACAAACCGGCGCTGACCGACCATCGGGCGCGGTTGTATAACCAGACCTTGAATTGGCTGCGTAATCCCGTTCATCTGATCGGGGTTGCAGCCCTTATCTTTTTATCGTACACGATTATATGGCCCGTGCTGAAAATCACGTATACGACGTTCATGTGGCGGCAGCAGGACGTCCGGCTGACGGCCGAAGCGAATCCGGGCCACTTCACGCTCTATCATTGGATTCGCGTGCTCGCCAGCGACATGAGCGCCTCGTTATTTTATAAGCCGATCCTGAACTCGCTGGCCGTGGGCGTTACGGTATCCGCGCTTTCCATGACGATCGGCTGCGGACTTGCATGGCTCGTGACGCGGACGGATATTCCGCTGAAGCGGACGATTTCGTTCCTTGCGGTCATTCCGTACCTGCTGCCGGCATGGATTCTGTCCCAGGCGTGGCTGACGTTCTTCAAGAACGGCAAGATCGGCGGGACGCCCGGCATTCTCCAATCGCTGATTCACGTTTCGCCGCCCGATTGGCTGTCTTACGGTTTCGTGCCGATCGTGGTTTCGCTGTCGCTGCACGACAGCGTCTTCTTCTTCCTGATCGTCGGCGCGGCGCTCAGCTCGATGAACAGTCAGCTGGAGGAAGCGGCCAGCGTGGCCGGAGCGCGGAGGTTCACGATTCTGCGGCGGATCGTCATGCCGCTCGTGCTGCCTTCGATGCTGTCGGGATTCATTCTGATCTTCACCAAAGCGATCAGCTCGTACGGGGTTCCGGCGCTGCTCGGCACGCCCGTTAACTTCTACATGATTTCGACCATGCTCTACTCCAGCATGCGCTCCCGGCTCACGACGGAGGCGAACGTGCTCAGCTTGACGCTCATGATCATCTCGATGCTGACGATTTATCTGAATCAGCGGGTCATCGGGCGCCGGCGGAGCTTCGTGACCGTCTCGGGCAAAGGCAGCGCGCGCACGCTTACGCCGCTCGGCTCGTGGAGGGTGCCCGCCGCGACGCTGTCCACGCTGGCGATGGCCGCGATTTCCATCGTGCCGCTTCTCGTGCTGCTGGTGCAGTCGTTCATGCTGAAGGAAGGCTCCTACAACCTGAGCAACTTCACCATGCATTATTGGTCGGGCGGTTCCGATCCGGCGATTAACACGGGGGAGAAGGGCGTGCTGCGCAATCCGATCTTCATGCTGGCGCTCAAGAATTCGCTCTATATCGCGGGAGCCGCGTCCATCATCGCGGCGGTTATCGGCTTGGTGCTCGGCTATGTCGTGGCGCGGGGGCGGCAATCGTGGCTTGGACGCATGGTCGACCAAGTGTCGTTCCTGCCGTACCTGATTCCGGGTATCTCGCTGGCGGCGCTGTACATTTCGATTTTCGCCAAGCCGGTCTTCTTCATTCCGGCGCTGTACGGCACGATTACGCTGCTGATTCTGATTACCGTCGTGAAAGAGCTGCCGTTCACCGTGAAAGCGGGCAGCGCCGCGATGATGCAAATCGGGCCGGAGCTGGAGGAAGCCGCGCAGATCGGGGGAGCATCCTGGTTTACGCGTTTCCGAAGGATTTTGCTGCCGCTGAACCGCAAGAGCCTTGTGTCTATCTTCCTATTAGTATTCATTGGCGCGATGAAGGAGATGGAGCTGATCATCATGCTCATCACGCCGCGGACGGAGACGCTGACGACGCTGACCTTCTATTATGCCGAGAAGGGCTACGAGCAGCTCACCAACGTGATTCTGATGATTATCATCGCCATCGTCATTGCGGTCTACGCCGTGGCGGTCAAGTTCGGCAAGGCGGATCTGACGCAAGGGATAGGAGGTCAATGACATGACAACGGCGGCAATCGAATTGAACAATATCCAGGTGCGCCTGCAGCAGAAGCAAGTGCTGGACGGGATCGATTTGACCATCGAGCAGGGGGATTTCATCACCTTCCTCGGCCCTTCCGGCTGCGGCAAGACGACCTTGCTGCGCACGATCGCGGGGCTCCAGCAGGCGGATGGCGGATCGATCCGGATCGGCGGCCGCGAGGTTGCCAACGGGGAGACGAATTTCCATATGGAGCCGTCGAAGCGCGGTCTCAGCCTGGTGTTCCAAAGCTACGCGCTGTGGCCGCATATGACGGTATTCGAGAACGTGGCGTTCGGCCTGCAGGTGCGCAGGATGGGCAAAGCCGAGGTGAAGCGGAGCGTGCAGGCGGCGCTGGATAAGATGCGCATACCGGAGCTGGCCGGCCGTTATCCGAGCGAGCTGTCCGGCGGCCAGCAGCAGCGCGTGGCGATCGCCCGCGCGATCGTGACCGAGCCGGATATCCTGCTGCTCGACGAGCCGCTCTCCAACTTGGATGCGAAGCTGCGGGTCGAGATGCGAGCGGAGCTGAAGCGGCTGCATCAGGAGCTGAACACGACGATCATCTACGTCACGCACGATCAGCACGAAGCGATGTCCTTATCGACCCGGGTCGCGGTGTTCTTCGGCGGATCCTTGGTGCAGACCGACAAGCCGCGCCTGCTGTATAAGCATCCGAAGACGCTGCAGGTGGCCGATTTTATCGGAAACGCGGGACTGCACCTGAACAGCATGGAAGGCGTCATTACGCATGAGCGCGGGCAAGCTTGGCTGAAGACGGCGGTGGCGGCCATTCCGGTCGAAGGCTGCGAGCTGGAGACGCACAAGGACGTGGTCATGACGATCAAGCCGGAGGATATTCGCTTGTACGACCGGCAAGGGCCGGACCGTATTGCCGCTGCCGTCGAGGCGGTCTTCCCGTCCGGAGCGGAAACGCTCGTGCAGCTGAACGCCGCCGGCGGCACCGCCATGATGGTTCGCGTCATGGGCGACGCCGATTATGAGCCGGGGACCGTGCTTTATGCGGATCTGCGCAAGGAACAACTGAATTTCTACGACAAACGGACGGGCATTCGCATGGAGCATGTCACGCCGATTTCGAACACATTGGAGGAATCGCATCATGAAGATCGACTTTCACATTCACGTTAAGCTATCTAAGAAAACCAATTTCGAGCAGGAGCATTTCGGCAGCATGATTAACGAAGCGCGGGCGCAGGGCCTGGACGCCATCACGCTGACGGAGCATTTCAACACGCACCGGTTCGAAGAGGTTTACGGCTCGCTCGACCGTCTGTATCCGTGCAATAATCATTACTATAACGCGGACGGCTTCAAAATCTTCACGGGCATGGAGGTCGACGTTGCCGAAGGCGGCCATATACTGGTCAGCGGTCCGAAGGATAAGCTGCTCGAGATTCGCAATGCGCTGGATCGGCATACGACGACCGAAACGTTCATCGGGCTGGAAGCCCTGTTCGAGCTGTGCGAGCCGCGCGGCATGATGGTCATCGGCGGTCACCCTTTCCGCGAGTCGAACCATCTGTACCATATCGACCGCGCATTGCTGCGCCGGTTCGATGCCTTCGATCTGAACGGCAAGGATTTGCACGAGATCGGCATTCAGGAGAATATCGCGAAAGTGCTGCCGCTCGGCGCCGAATTGGGCGTTCCGGTCGTGGCGGGAAGCGATGCCCATCAGATGTTCCAGGTCGGCTGCGTGCACAACGAGTTCGTCGGGAATTTCGAGACGATCGCCGAGCTGAAAACCGCTATCCGGTCGGGCGCCTACAAGCGCGTCATCTCGCCATCGCTGCATTTGCAGGTTCGCGCGGCGAACTTGGTGAAGAAGCTGCTCAAGAAGAAGAAGGAAGTCGTTTAATCGCTGCAGGGACCGCGGAGGGATGCGCATGGAATCGCTGTTTACCGATCGAAATTTCACGAAGGGCCATCAACGGCTCGCCGATTATATAAGCAAGCATATGGACGATATCGCATTCATGGTCGAGGAGGACCTGGCGCATGCGTGCCAAGTGAGCATTTCGACCGTTTCGCGCTTCTGGGCGGAGGTCGGCGCCAAGAATTTGAAGGAATTCAAGCAGCGGGTCAAGGACGAGGTGCTGCTGTCGCCTTCCCGCAAGCTGCAGTCCGCTTTCGACAAAGCGAGCGCCGGAACCGGTGCCGCGGCCAATGTGCTGGCAACGGCCGAGTACCTCAGGCAGTCGGCGGATCGGCTGGAGCAGGCTGAATTCGAGCGGGCCGCCGGGCTGCTGGGGACGGCGGGAACCGTCTATATCTACGGACCGGGTTCGGCGGAAAGCCTGACCGCGCTCATGGATTTTCGGTTGACTCGTTTCGGCGTGCCTGTCCGGCGGCTTGCGCGCGGAGGGCATGAGCTGTTCGATCAAATCATTCACGTCCAGAAACAGGATGCGATCGTGATCTTCGGCTTCGTGTCGGAGTCGCCGGAGATGGCGGTGCTGCTCGATTTTGCCAAGGAGCGCGGCTGCCGGACGCTGCTCATGACGGATTTGGTCGTCAGCGGCATGCTGGGCAAAGCCGATGTGCTGCTGTATACGGCTCGCGGCGAGCAGTGGGAGTTTCACTCCATGGTCGCGCCGGTCGCCATGATCGAGGCGCTGATCGTCGCCGTCGGCAAGCTGCGCGAGGAGCAGGCGCTGCACAACGGCGAGGAGCTGCACCGGCTGCGGCGGCAGTATCAGAAGCTGCTGCCGAAGAAGGTTTGAGCGGGCGGTGCATTGGGTTGGGCCGATGATGCCGAAGTCGATGCTCGAAGTCGAAGACGATTCCGATGATGCCGATGCCGAAGTCGATGCTCAAAGTCGATTCCGATTCTCGGGGCGTACTTGGCTGGAGCACGAGCACCTGGCAACGAATCGTATGAATCTTATGGGGCCCCAATACGCCAATGTTAATATCTAACGAACCATACAAGCTTTATTGCTAGCAAAATCTCACTTTTTCGCCCATTTTCACGTATTTTCCCTATCATAGCGACGCTGGGATTCGTTAAATTGGATTTCCCTTTATTTTCGAACCTATAAGCGCGATACGATTCGTTAGCGACTATAGCTGTTCTTCAAAACTCATTTATTCGTCCTGGCGAGATATTGTACATGCGGTATCCTGCCATATCCTCTTAGGGAGACGGATCGTCAAGAACTGATGTCGAGGTTAATCCAAGGATTACCGAGCATGGATCGATGCGATAAAGCCCGGCTGCATGCAGCCGGGCTTTATCGTTATTCGAGTTCGCCTCGTCTATTCTTGGCCCGTGATTGTAGCGACGGCGCCAACGACTAGTATGCTGGCTTAGTTGATCGCGGCCTGCAACGACCATTAAGGCCCCCTAATTGGCGGCGTTTACCCACTCGCGAGCGAACGGGATCTGGTATAAGAGGGCGGCTCTCCTAAGCGCAAGGAGTCCCAGGTCCACGGAGGTTTCGATATAGCCGACGATCTGGTCGAAAGTGAAAACCTGCAGCGGCTCCTTCAACGTGCCCTGATCGTAGGCCATATCGCCAAGTACCTGAGGAAGGAAGTCCTCAACTTCCTTGGCTTTCACCTCATGGATATCCAGGACCGAGGGGACGTAATAGAGCGCTTCGCGCAATCGATCCCTGGCATCGTAATGCTCCAACAGCTTACCATTTAGCAGTCGAAAGTCGTTATGATAGCGTGGATATAATGCCGGATCGGCGTCCATCCGGTTCTTCAGCCATGCCAGATTGAACCCCTTCAGCCATATATCGTCCGCAACCAGATGCGTGAAATAGCCCAATACATACGGATTCGCAGCTTGCGTATGATATTTATATAGAAACCCTCTATAATCCACGCTTCGCGAATAGTCCCGCACATCCCCTTGGAAGAAATGGGACTCGTTCTTCGTCGTCACCGCGTCCGGTGCAAGGCTGCCAAGCAGAAACGGCGTCCGCTCTTCGATAGACAGAATGTCCGCGATCCGATTCGCGATAATCGCGTGCATGATTCTTGATCCCATGGTTCTCACCTCTATTCGTGATCAGGCGGTTTGAGGATTCTCGACGACGTAATACTTGGCTTGTGCTTTGAACATCTCGCCGTACTTGCCTGGCACCTCGACGAGCTGGCGATGGCTGCCGTACTGGGTAATCATCCCGTTCTCGAACACGGCGATCGTATCGCAGAACTGGCAGGAGGACAGACGATGAGAGATGTAGATCGTCGTCTTGTCGCTGATCACCTCGTTGAAGTTGTGATACACCTTGTACTCGGCCAGCGGATCAAGCGCGGCGGTCGGCTCGTCCAGAATCATGATCGGCGCATCCTTGTAGATCGCCCTTGCGATGGCAATCTTCTGCTGCTCCCCGCCCGAGAATTCTACGCCTTGATCGTTGAACCAGCTGCGAATATGCGTGTCCGGCCCGTGAGGGAGCTCGTTCATCCGTTCTATGAACCCGGCTTTGCGCATCGCTTCGTCGAAGCGCTCCGCGTCATGGGGCCGGTTGAACTCCAAATTTTCTTTTAGCGTGAAATTAAAGAGTTGGAAGTCCTGGAATACCACCGAGAACAGCTTCTGGTATTCCTCGAGCGGATACTCGCGAATGTCCACGCCGTCCAAGAGAATCCGGCCCTCGGTCGGTTCGTAGAGCCGTGCCAGCAGCTTGATGAATGTCGTCTTGCCTGCGCCGTTCTCTCCTACGAGCGACAGCTTCTTTCCTGTCTCCAAGGTGATGGATACATTCGTCAGCGCATCCCTCTCCGCGCCGATATACCGGAAGCTGACGCGATCGAATGCAATCGTATGCTTCGCATTCCTTTCCAGCTTGCGAGTGCCTTTGTCCTTCATAGACGGATACTCCATGAAGATAATATAGTCGTTCATGTAATCGCAGGTGGTGGCCAGCCGAATGCCTTGCGTCAGAATGTTCGTGATACTCTCGGCAAAACTGACCGAGGCCGTGAACAGCATCTGAAACTGTCCGATCGAGATGGCCTTGTCCAAGACCCGAAGTCCCAGATAGCCATAGAGTACGCCTTGTTGAACAGCGGTCACCAACAGACTGCCGGAGGTGATGAATACGAAGGGCTTCAGAAACCGGTTCGTTTCCTTGACCATATGATTCATATAGCCTTCCGCCTTGGCGTTGACCAGCTGTTGACCGTCATACAGCCGGATATCCACCCCGTACTTGTCTCCTTGAAGCACGCGATCGGCCAGATACCAGTACTTGGTGTCCAGTTTGGCGCGATCCTCCTTGAAGCGAAGCTCGGCTCGGCGAGACAGATACGTGAACAGAAACCCGATTGCCACCAGCGCCAGCAAGGCGATCAGCAACAGCGGCTCTACGCTGCCGATAATCGTTAGCGTACTCACGAATGTAATAATACCGGACGTGAATGTCTTCAGAATATCCGTAAGTCCCCGTAAGCCGCTAGACCACCAGCCCATGCCGTTTCTGGCTTTGGACTGCATCTCCAGCATAGCCGGATCCTCCGTGTACTCGTAATCCATCTCCATCGTCTTACGGGTAAGCTGACGATCGCTATAGTCGCTGAACCGTTGATGAAATACCGTCTGCTCGTATCGGCAGAAGTTGCCGATGATCCGTGCGGCGAAGAAGAGCAGCACCATGATCGCTACCGTCTGGATAATGACGCCCGGACGGCGTTCATGGAGCAATTCATCGATAATGATTCGCGGGAAAATAATCGCGATCAGCGGCTGCAGACCAGTGACCACCATATCTACGATTACGGCGAGAAAGTAATATTTGTCCATCTTCCAAGCTTGGCCGTAGAAGTATTTCATAACCGTCCATATGCGCTTAAACATGTTCGCCCTCCATCTTGTAGTACTGGGCCTGCATCCGGAACATCTCCGCGTATTTGCCTCCTTGGGCGACCAGCTCGTCATGGCTGCCGCATTCCACGATCGTTCCCTCTTCGAACAGCGCAATGCGCGAGCAGAAGCGCGTGCTGGACAGGCGATGCGAAATATAGATGGAGGTCTTGCCCTGCACCATGCTGCCGAACTCCTGATACAGTTTCTCTTCCGCCAAAGCATCCAGCGCCGAGGTCGGTTCATCCAATACGACGCATGGCGCATCCTTGTACAGGGCACGGGCCAGTGCCAGCTTCTGCTGCTCCCCGCCGGACATGTTGGTGCCATCCGCTTCCCAGTCGTTGGACAGACATTGATTTGCCTTCTTGGGCAGGCCGTTAACGCGATCCCACAAGCCAGCGGATTGCAGGCATTCATTCACTCGCGTCATGTCCGAAGGCGCTTCCTTCATAGTCACATTCTCGGCAATGGTAAATGCAAAAGGAGCGATCTCCTGGAATACCGGAGCAATCAGCTTGTAATACTCGTTTTTGTCATAGCTTGCGACGTTAACGCCGTTCAGCAGAATCTCGCCGGAGGTCGGCTCGTAGAGACGCGTCAGCAATTTAATAAACGTCGATTTGCCCGCGCCATTATGCCCGACAATCGCAAGCTTCTCCTCCGGCTCGATGGTGAAGGAAATATTCTTGATGACATCTGCATCGGCTCCCGGATAGCGGAAGCTGACATCGTTGAAGGTGAAACGCATCCCCTGCGGAAAAGCGGTCGGGACAGAAATGCCTTCATTATGCCCCTCGGCATAATCCAGAAAGCCGCGGAAGTCATCGATATAGCGCGTCTGCATCAGCACCGAAGCACTGTACTTCAACAGGCTGGATAAATTGCGCGAAAACGTGCTGAGCGCCAGTACCAGCATTGCGAACGTCGCAATGTTCATGTCGCGATACAAGACCGCATAACATAGCCAGCCATAGGTCAACGAATCCTGAACGAGAGCCATCACCGTATCGAAGTGCTCCCGCTGTCTCGTGTTGCGGAAGGTGCGTTTGTCGTTGACCAGAATTTTGCCGTGATTGAACTCGTACTTGTCCATCAGATAATTCGTCATATTATAGAAGCGAATATCCTTGGCGGTTTCGAAGCTGCCGCCCTGATGGAAGATGTACGTACAGATCGGCGCAAATAAGAACCTGATGTCGGCAATCAGTTTATTTACCTTGTCCACGTACAGCTGCAGCAGGAAGCTGCAGACGATGGTGACGGCCAGCAGCAGAATAAACCAAGGACTGACCAATAAGATCGCAGTGCCCATGGCTGCTATCGTCAGCACTTGAGTCGTCAAGCTTCGCGTATCGTTGAATACGATCTCGATGCCTACCGTGTTGTTGTGGTTGCCGAAAATCGCCTCGCTGGCTTTCCAGTTCAGCATATGGAAGCGCCTGTCGTCGAGCTGCACGAAGTCGCAATTCATCAGCCGCTGACCCTTCAGGAAGCCTAACCGCAGCTTGATCAGCATGAAGCGATAGACCGACAGATTATTGCCGTTCTGGAACACCGCCGTAGCGATGAATAGCGATAGCGCTGCTGCGATCGCGTACAGAATCACCCGTTCCCGGTCCTGGCCGACCGTCAGCTCGTTCAGCAGCAGCTTGATAATGACGATCGGAACGATGCTGGCGGCAGCTTCGAAGACCGAGGACAGAATCATCATCATGAACTGAAATTTATCGTACTGCCAGATCGCCTTGTACGAATAAGCCAGATTATTGACGAAGCCGTTCTTCTTCACCTTGATCATGTCGCGATCGCGTTCTGCCTGCCTCTTCACGAGAAAGTCGATATTTTTTCTTTCTTCTTCTTTCTCCTGACGTTTCAGCTTTCGCTTGTCGGCGAGTGTCGCCATCCAACTTCCCCCCTAATTCCTAGTCGAGCCGATGGGACTCACGCCTAATGGCAGCTAAACCGGCTACACCCATTTTTGTTGTCTTCATGCCTACACCTCGCAATCTCAAAGGCCCGCACTAAGGATTCGTCTTGCAGCGAACGTTTCCTTCTTGAAATTGTAATAAAAAACGGTTTTATCCAATTTTTATTGCAGAAAAAACGGAACGCTCCGCTTACGAGCATTCCGTTCCGTTTGTTGCTATCGCACTTGAGCATTGGCTCCATGGTTTAGTGCTTATTGCTGCATAGATTAGTCCGTGCCACTGATCCGGTTATGTGGATATCTAACGAACCGTATGGACCTTATGGGGGCAAAATACGCCGATTTGAATTTCTAACGAATCGCACACGCGCTATTCATAGCAACAGCCTGCGATTCCGTCTATTTTCCCGTAGTTCTCCTGAAATAACGTCGCTGAGGTTCGTTAGATCAAATTTGCTTCTATTTTCGAGCATATAAGCGCTATACGATTCGTTACCGCCAATGTCCAAGGCCTTTTTTCCGGCGTTCATATTCGCGAATCGCTTCTTGAAGCAGCGCTGTATCGAAATCAGGCCAAAGCGTCCGCTTTAGGCGATTCCTGCCGCCCCCGGGTATTCAATGACCCAAGAAATAAACTTAACTGTCCCCTAAAGGCACATTCGCTTTCGTTCGCGGGTTCAACCTGTACTGCTTCGGACTCACCCCGTAATACGCCGTAAAATGACGGGTGAACGGATGAATGGACGGATAGCCGAGCCGGTCGGCAATCGCGGTAATGCTGAGCTCGCTCTCTTGCAGCAGGTTCACGGCGCGTTTCATCCACAGCCGGTGCTGGTAGGCTTTCGGCGTCATGCCCGTTTCGCGCAGGAACAGTTCATGGAAGTACGTCCGCTTCAGCCCGCACAGCGTCCACCACTGTTCGACCGGCTCGCGGCGCTCCGGGTTCATCTCCAACTGCTCGAGCAGCCGGACGATCCGGTAATCGCGCGGCTGGCGCGTGTGAACGGCATTATGCCAGCTCAGCATCCATGCATAGAGCAGGCTGTTGACCGTCTCGCTCCTGTAGTGCTGCAGCTCGTTGTACAGCTTCACGATATGAAGGAACGCATCGTACAGATGCGGGTAGGGCTGGAGCGAGAACGCGCCCGGCAGGGCATCGAGCTCCTCGCATAGCTCGCTCCGCGACTGCTCGTGCAGCCGGAACGGATTCGGCGCATAGATGAACAAGCGATGGAGCGAAACGGGCGAACGGTTATCCCACAGGTCGCAGTACAGGTTATGGGAAGCGAGCGGATGCGCCGGGGAAATATGAAAGGCATGCGGCTGTCCGGGACGAAGGAAGATCAGCGTGCGTTTCTCGATGGGATAGCGGACGCCTTCGATTTCCATCTCGCCCGGACCGTCCGTGAAGAGATGGAACGCGTACACGCTGCCTATGCGCAGCCCCTCATTCGAGCTGCCGTCGTACAAGTATGGCATGGAATCGCCGACGAACGGCGTCAATGCCGCTAAGGTTTTCAATGCGTCTTCCTCCCTCCGTGCGAGTAGTAAGGTTATCGATAAGATTAGCGGATGAATCGTCAACTTTTTGGATCCGCTAACAAATACGAAAGCTTAAGGTCCATGATACGATAAACGAATAGGGAAGAAAAGAAGGATGCCTGCTTGCCGGGGAAACCGGCTGTCGGGTGACATGCGGAAGAAGGTGGAAACTCATGCGGCGCTTCGTGAATAAGGTCGTTCTGGTAACGGGCGGCGGATCGGGCATCGGCGAAACCAGCGCACGGCGCTTTGCTGCCGAAGGCGCAGCGGTCATTATCGCGGATTGGAACGAAGCGGATGGCAGACAGGCGGCAGAGCGGATCAATACGCAACATCCGGCTCCGGAGAGCGGGCGTCCGTGCGCGATCGCCATACGGACGGATGTCTCGAACGAGGAGGACGTAGCGCGTCTGATCCGCTCGGTCATCGACGCCTACGGACGGCTCGATGTGCTGTACAACAATGCGGCGGTTATCCACCCGGGAGCGCTCGAGGATATTGAGATGACCGCATTCGAACGGCTCATGGCCGTCAACGTGAAGGGCGTCTTCCTCATGATCAAGCATGCGATTCCCCATCTTCGCCGATCGAAAGGGTCCATCGTCAACATGTCCTCGCTTGGCGGGCTGACGGGACAAGCGAGCAATCCGATCTATGCCGCTTCCAAAGGAGCCGTCATCGCGATGACCAAATCGCTCGCGCTCGATTACGCGCCGGACGGCGTGCGCGTCAATTGCATCTGCCCGGCAGGCGTATCCACGCCGCTGCTCGCCGAATGGGTGCGGCAGCAGCCGGATCCGCCGAAGACGGAGCAGGCGCTGCGGGACATGCATCCGCTGGGCCGTCCGGCCGAACCGGAAGAAGTCGCGGACGCGGTGCTGTTTCTCGCAAGCAACCAGTCGTCGTTCATCACCGGCACGGCATTGCCCGTCGAAGGCGGCGCATCTCTAGGCTATTAACGATTAAGGGCATGAAATCATACATTTCGCCACATGAAAAGAGGAGCTAACCATGCTAATTACCAAAGTCGAAACATTTGTGCTTCACGTGCCCATCACCCCGCCGATTACCGATGCCATCAACGTTGCGACCCATTGGGGCCTGTCCGGCGTACGGATTTATACGGACGAAGGCATTACGGGCTGCGGCTATACGGGCACCTGCGCCCATGGCGACGACATGATCGCCGACACGATCGAACGCTATTACGCGCCGGAGCTGATCGGCAAGGATCCGTTCATGGTCAAGGAGCTTTGGGATACGATGCGTTTCGGCAAAATGCACTGGGTCGGCCGCGCCGGCATTACCCACATGGCGCTGGCAGCCGTCGATATCGCGCTCTGGGACATCATGGCGAAGGCGTCGAACAAGCCGCTCTGGCAGTACCTCGGCGGACATAAGAGCAAAGGCATCAAAGCGTACAATACGAACGGCGGCTGGCTGAACTGGTCGAAGGACCGGTTGCTGAAGGACGTCGTCGAAATCGTCGAGCAGGGCTTCGCGGGCGTCAAAATCAAAGTCGGTCGGCCGGATCCGCGCGAGGACTACGACCGCGTCAAGGCGGTGCGTCAAGCGATCGGCGAAGAGCCGATCTTCATGATCGACGTGAACCAGCAGTGGAACATCAACACGGCGATGACTTGGGGCAAGCGTCTAGAGGAATTCGACTTGTTCTGGCTGGAAGAGCCGCTGAATCCGGACGATATCATGGGCCACAAGAAGCTGGCCGACGAGCTGAACGTCCCGATCGCGCTCGGAGAGCATGTGTATAACAAATACGCCTTCCGCGATTACATCCATAACGGCGCGCTGGAATACTGCCAAGTCGACGTGACGCGCGTCGCGGGCGTGACGGAATGGCTTCAGGTTGCCGGCCTGGCTGCGGCATACGACGTGCCGGTCTGCCCGCATGTCGGCGACATGGGACAGATTCATCAGCATTTGGTGGCGGCGACGCCGGGCGCGTTCATGCTGGAGTACATCCCGTGGATCCGGCATATTTTCGAAGAGCCGGCGACCGTCAAGAACGGCTTGTACGTGCTGCCGCAAATGCCGGGCGCCTCGACCGACATCATTCCAAAATACTTTAACGAATACAGGGTGCGATAAGATGAGCGACATGAAATTAAGCTACAACAGGCCGGCATTGGAATGGAAGCAAGGGCTGCCGCTCGGCAACGGCAGACTTGGCGCGGTCGTTCAAAGCGGCACGGACAGCGAGACGTGGTTCATTACGGAAGTGACGTACTGGTCGGGCAAGTCCGAGACGTCCGCCACCGCTTCCCGCGGACAAGAAGACTTGGCCGCCATGCGGGAGCTCTTCTACGCCGGCGACTACGAAGGCGGCGA
Source organism: Paenibacillus rhizovicinus (assembly GCF_010365285.1). Lineage (NCBI taxonomy): Bacteria > Bacillati > Bacillota > Bacilli > Caryophanales > Paenibacillaceae > Paenibacillus > Paenibacillus rhizovicinus. The sequence continues at coordinate 3,171,086 of NZ_CP048286.1, read as the reverse complement.
GGAAATGGCCGGCCGTCTGCTGCAGGCGGAGAAAGGCAACTTCGGCACGAACTTGTCGTTGTGCGACGTTCGGCTGACGTTTGGCGACGGCAGTGGCAGCAGCGGGGAGCAAAGCGGAGCGGCGGCCGGCACGGACGGCGCGGCTGTAAGCAGCACGGCAATCAGCGCAGCATCCAGCAACGCATCCAGCGCAGCATCCAGCAACGCATCCGCGGCCAACTACGACAGCTTCGCGCGCGAGCTGGACCTCGAAGAAGCTCTCCACCGCGTCGCGTACACCCAAAGCGGCGTGGCAGTTAGCCGCGAAACGCTGGCTTCGCATCCCGACAATGTCCTCGCTTCCCGCATTCGCAGCGGGCAGCCCGGAGGCGTATCGTTCACGCTGCGCCTGGAAGGGCGCACGGACCGCTTCGCCGTCCGCGCGGCAGGGAATGACGCGCTGGCGTTCGAAGGCCAGGCGACGGAAACGATGCACAGCGACGGCACCTGCGGCGTGAAGAGCGCGGGCGCGGTCAAGGTTGCGGCAAGCGGCGGCACGGTTACGGCCGAGGGGGCCGAGATCGTCGTGAGCGGCGCCGACGAGGCATGGATTTATTTTGCCGTCGATACGGATTACGGCCGCGAAGACGACGCATGGCGCCAAGCGGCCGCGAGCCTGGCGGAGCAGGCAGCCGCCAAAGGCTATGCCGGCATTCGCGAGGCGCATATCGCGGATTACCGGACGCTGTTCGCGCGAGTGGAAGCCGATTTCGGCGTTTCCGGCGCAGCGGGTTTGCCGCTCGACGAACGCATGCGCCTGCTCCGCGAGGGCGGCAGCGATCCAGGGCTGTTCGCGCTGTTCTTCCAGTACGGGCGCTACCTGACGATCGCCGGCTCGCGGGCGGACTCGCGGCTGCCGCTGCATTTGCAGGGCATCTGGAACGACGGCGAAGCGAACCGGATGGCTTGGAGCTGCGATTACCATTTGGACGTCAACACGGAAATGAATTACTATCCGACGGAAACGACGAACCTGGCGGAATGCCATGAGCCGCTGATGCGCTACATCGAGGGCCTGGCGGAAGCGGGACGGGCGACGGCGCGCGATTACTACGGCTGCGAGGGCTGGGCCGCGCATGTGTTCTCGAACGCATGGGGCTTCACGGCGCCGGGCTGGCATTATTCGTGGGGACTCAACGTCACCGGCGGCTTATGGATCGCGCACCAGCTTCGCGAGCATTACGAGTACGGCCGGGACGAGGAGTTCCTGAAGACGACCGCGTACCCGGTGCTGAAGGAAGCGGCGCTGTTCTACTTGGATTACATGACGGTGCACCCGCAGCATGGCTGGCTCGTCACGGGACCTTCGAATTCGCCGGAGAACAGCTTCTACCTTGGCGATAACACGGACCGCGCCTACGCGCTCTCGATGGGCTCGACGATGGACCAGTCGCTTATCCGCGATCTGTTCGTCTTCTGCCTCGAAGCGGGCGAGCGGCTGAATGTCGACGAGCCTTTGCGGGAACGCATTCGCGAGGCGATCGGCCTTCTTCCTCCGCTGCAGGTCGGCGCGGACGGCAAGCTGCAGGAATGGCTGGAGGATTATGCCGAGGCCCAGCCGGATCACCGGCATTTGTCCCATCTGTACGGCCTCTATCCCGGCACCCAGATCACGCCGCAGGATACGCCGGAGCTGAGCGAAGCGGCACGCGTGACGCTGATCTCGCGGATGCGAGGCGAAGGGCTGGAGGACGTGGAGTTCACGCTCGCGTTGTTCGCGGCGAACTTCGCCCGGCTGCACGACGGCGACCGCGCGTACGATCAGCTGTCGTATCTGATCAGCGAGCTGTGTTTCGATAATTTGCTCACGTATTCCAAGGCGGGCATCGCCGGCGCGGAGACGAATATTTTCGTGGCGGACGGCAATTTCGGCGGAACGGCGGCGGTGTCGGAGATGCTCCTGCAAAGCCGCGCAGGGGAGATTCATCTGCTTCCGGCGCTGCCGCAGGCATGGCATACGGGCCGGATCACGGGATTGCGGGCCAAAGGCAACGCGGAAGTCGACCTCGTATGGAATGGCGCCAAGCTCGACCACGCAGTCATTCGGGCATCCGCCCCGCTGCAGACGCGCATTCGGTATGGCGAACGGTTACTGCCGATCATGCTCGAGGCGGGAGAAAGCTGCCGGTTCGAGTACGTCTCGTTCTCGGCTGCCGCGTCACAGCAGCGATAGGCCGCAGGCCGCTTCAAGACCAAGACAACTGCAAGGCGACGAGCCCTGCAGTTGTTTTTCCTGTTTGACCTGCCCTTGACCTGCGAGCTTGAGCCAGGATTGCATAAGGCGGACGAGGCGATATAATGGATGAGACACGGAAAGTGGGGGACGAAGAATGAGCAGGCATTCCAAAATATTTCGCAGCTTCATGATTTCATATATCGTGATCCTTATCATTCCGAGTCTGGCAGGCTACATGTCTTATCGCACCTCGATCGCCGTTACGCAATCCGTCTCCATCGAGAACAGCGTGACCCAGCTTCAGAAGAGCCAGCAAATGCTGGAGCGGCGCATGGCCGAGGTCGAGGGGTTCTCGAGGCAGCTTGCGCTCAATCAGGATCTGTACGTGCTGATGAACGAGAAGAAGGGCACCGACGACGGCAACGTGTACGGGATATGGAAAATCATGAAGGAAGTCATGGTTTTCGGCCAGACGAATGATTTTCTGAAAAACTATTATATTTACCTGCGCAATTATAACGTCGTGCTGACGCCCGGATCCGCGTATTTCAGGCCGGAGCATTACTACGAGAACGACCATTACACGGAGATGGATTTGGGCCAATGGCAGTCGGAAGTGCTGGACAAGACGCACAGCCGCGAAATTTTGCCGTTGAAACCTTTCATGATGAACGGTTCGCAAACCTCCGTTATTTCCTATATGCAATCGCTTCCACTCGATAGTTTTGGCGAACAGCCGCCGGCCGCGGTCGTCGTGCTGATCGACCAGAAGACGATCGCGAGCCTATTGTCCGGCGTGATGGACCGCTATGGCGGCTGGACTTACGTGAGCAATGAAGCGGGCGACGCCATCAGCTTGAACGGCATCGGCGAGAGCGACATTAAGACGATGAACGCGGACAGTGCCTTCGATAAATCGAAGCAGAGCCAGTTCTTCAAAGACGATCTCGTCATTACGATTCGCTCGGATTCCACCGGCTGGATCTACCGGGCGGGCATTCCGCGGAAGACGCTGATGGAGAACGCGAATCGCATCAAATATATTACCTGGTCGGTCACCGGCGGGGCGCTCGCGATCGGGCTTATCGCAGGCTGGTTCTTGTCGGTGCGCAACAGCGCGCCGATCAACCGGCTGCTCGGCATCGTGCGGGAACAGTTCGGCAAGGACGCGCCGATCGGCCGCAACGCGTACGACTTCCTGCAGGGGAATATCGCGACGATCATCACGAGCAACCGCGAGCTCGAGCAGGAGTTGAACCGGCAGGTGCCGCTCATCCGCGATGCCTTCCTGAAACGGCTGATCGCCGGGGAATTCCAGACGCGCGAAGAGATTCAGGCCGCCGCCGCGCAAGCGGACACGGGACTCGCGCTGCAAGAGGGCTTCGTCGGCATCCTGCACGTCCACGGCTATGCGGGCTTGGATACGGTGGAAATCCTGAACGAGCTCAGTGCCGCGAGGCTGCTTCTGAAGCAGAGCCTGCGCGAAGTCGATACCCGGATTCTCATGACGGATTTCGGCTCGGACCGCGTGGTTGCGATATTCCCGACCGGCGAGGGGGAAGAGGCGTCGGGCATCGCCGGCCGTTCCGGCATCCAAGCGCTTCTTGAACCGTTCGCGGCATTCATGTTCGGCGAGTATAAAATCACGGTCACCGGCTCGCTTGGCGATCACTTCGCATCGGACATGGAAGTCAGCCGGTCCTTCGAACAGGCCAAGGAAACGATGGCTTACGCCGACTACATGCAGCGCAAGGGCTTCCTCTGGTTTGCCGACATCCGGCAGGAGAGCACGACGTATTACTACCCGCTGGACATGGAGCTTCGTCTCATCAGCACGGTCCGCGCCGGGGAAGAGGAAGAAGCGAAACGCATCGTCCAGTCCGTCCTGCAGCAGAATACGGAAGAGCGCGAGCTGTCGCCGGAGATGGCCAACCAGCTCGTCGGCGAGCTGAAGGGCACGCTGCTGAAGCTGCTGGATCAGAAGGCGTTCTCGGAATCCGAACGGTTCGAGGAAGCCAAGCAGCATATCATGGACATTCAACTGACCGGCTCGATCGACGCGATCCGAAGCGAGCTGCATGGCATCATCGAGGCCATGTGCCGCATGATCGCGAACAAGAAGAACGACCTGCATATCAAGACGGTCGAGGCCATCAAGCAATTCGTCGCGGAACGCTATTCCGACGCGGAGCTGACGCTGTATCGCATTGCGGAGCAAGCGGAACGGCCGGAGAAATACATTTCACAGCTGTTCAAGGAAGTGACGGGGACGAACCTATCCGATCATCTCGAGAAGGTGCGGATGGACCATGCGGCGGCGATGCTGCAGGACAAGTCGCTGACCGTGGACGAAATCGCCGTACGGGTCGGCTACAACAGCGCCCACTCGTTCCGGCGCGCGTTCAAGCGCGTCATGGGCGTGGCGCCGAGCGCCTACAGACAGTCGCTGGACTGACCGGCGCCGGGCAGCTTCCGGCCGTCGTGTCGCTTTCGGCTTCCGGCCAAACGTCCAACCGCACGCCGTGTCGCTTTCGGTCTCCGGCCGAACGTCAGCCGCACCCGGCAGCCTCGCCTGCCATGAGCACCCGCCGCTTAAGCAGCATTCATCATATTTTTGCCGGGAGAGGCAAGGAAGGAGTGAGCGTATCATGAAGCTTCGTCTACTATTATCGCTGTTCGCCACCGTTGTGCTGCTGAGTGCATGCTCCTCGACGTCTGCCGAATTACCGGAGAAGGCCAAACCGGCGACGGACGCGATTCCGATTCGCGTCTTCGCCCAGCAGGAAAGCGGGCAAAACCTGCAGACGAACGGGTTCTCGCAATATTTGGAGCGTACGTACGGCGTCAAGTTCGAGTGGGAAACCGTCCCCTATGACGGGGCCAAGGAGAAACGGCAGATTTCGCTTGCGAGCGGCAGCTATGCCGACACGTACATGTTGACCGAATACATTGACCAATTCTCCAAGGCGGAGGAGCTGCGTTACGGCAAGCAGGGCATCTTCCTGCCTTTGAACGACTTAATCGACAAGTATGCGCCGCATATCAAGGCCGCCTTCCAAGAGAACGCCTCTCTGCGGGAGCTCAATACCGCCCCGGACGGCAACATTTACGGCTTGGTCGGCTACAGCGACTGCTTTCACTGCTCCTATCCGAGCAAAATGTGGCTGAATTCGGTCTGGCTGAAGAAGCTGAACCTGGCGATGCCGAAGACGACGGAGGACTTCAAGCGGGTGCTGGAAGCGTCCAAGACGCAGGATCCGAACGGCAACGGCAAGGCGGACGAGATTCCGCTCAGCGGCTCGACCGAGGATTTCGGCGTCCATATCGTGCCGTTTCTCATGAACGGATTTATATATGACGATGACCGCCATTATCTGTCTCTCTCCGGAGACCGGGTCGACACGGCAGCGGACAAGCCCGAGTGGCGGGAAGGGCTGAGGTACATCAAGTCGCTCTTCGACGAAGGGCTGATCGATCCCGGCGCCTTCACGCAGAACGCGGAAACGTACAAGAAGCTCGGGGATAACGAGGAAGCGGTCATTCTCGGGGCCGGCGCGGCGATGCATCCGAACATATTCGCCGGCGACGCCACGGGAAGCGACCGTTCGCGGAACTACGCGCCGGTTCCGCCGCTTACGGGTCCTCATGCATCGTACGCCACGCATGACGAGGGCGGCATCTATCCCGGCGCCAAATTCGTCATCACGAACAAGGCGACCCCCGAAGCGCAGGTTGCGCTGATCAAAATGATCGATTACACGTACACGATGGACGGCCAGATTCATGCGGAAGAAGGCGAAGAAGGAATCGGCTGGCGCAAGCCGGAGCCCGGGGAGCAAGCGCTGGGCAAGGGCGTGATGCCGCTGTTCGCCAGCATCGTCTCCAAGGAAGGACAGCCGAACAATTCCGGCTGGGTCGGAGCGGGACATTTCTACATGACGAAGCTGTACCGGGACAGCTGGGTCCAGGACTCGGATATGTATGCGCCGAACGGGTACGAGCGAAGGCTGCAGGCGGCTACGGAGCTTTATGCGGGCAAAGAGCCGAAGCAGCTCTTCCCGGCATGGGATGTTTGGGTGGATGCGGCCGATGCGGAGCAGGCCAGCGTGCTGGAGACGAATTTAAAGAATTACATCGATCAGTACACGCTGCAGTTCATTACCGGCGCCAAGAGCTTGGACACGGATTGGAACGGTTACGTGGAAGGTCTGAAGGATATGGGGATCTCGACCTACCTGTCCATCATGCAGCATGGGTATGACGTGTATCTCAACAATCGCAGCAAATAAGTGTCTGATTGCAATATTGAAATGAGGAATCCCGGTCCGCTTCGGCGGCCGGGATTCTTTTTTAACTGCAAGGGAGCCATCGCTCACACACAGAGAATTGTCAACTTAGACATGGATACATCCCTCTTGTTTGACGAGTAGAACCTATTCTTCAGTCTTAATGTTTTTTTCTTATAACACATGGGTGTTGTTTCTGGCTGCCGCCGAGGTAGGGGGTTCCAGACAAAAGAAAAAACCGCTTTCACAGCGGCTGCTTATGTAGGATCGATAATTAAATTAGTTCGTTCAGAACGCTTTCTTATATGCCTAGATAAGTATAGAAATCTCGGGGATCTACGCGCTGGATGTTGCCGATTTGTGAAGGAAATCGTTTCGTATTAGCCGTGAGGATAGCATCGACATGTTGTTCGACGGCTGAGGCCCACACGTGGAAGTCCTGTGCATCATACTTTTCAAGCGGTAACTCCATGCCGTTTCCAGTGATAATGTGGAGTGCTTGTTCCTCCGAACATCCTGTAATTGTGACCAGCGTTTCACCGAGCGGCCGATTTGCGCGAATAGCCAGTTCAATATCGTGCCGCCCGATGAGACCATTAACCGCCCCGTCACGACCTAATAAAGGATAGACAAAGGCGGTTAAGAATTCTTCTACTTCGTCGTATGTGTAGACATATCCCTTAATGCCTTTGCCGCATGCATTGCGATAGAGCTCCCACAAGCAAACATTGGTTATCACCGGTTCGTAGATCGTACCTAACCGCGCCAAGCGCAATAAGTTGCGACAGTGACCGTCTACGCGAAGCGCCGAAAGTAAATTTGTTGTGTCGATTAGGACCCTAGGGATCCTAGGAGAGATCGTATTCATCCTGCACCACGCCTGCCTTCTCTGCTACGGTTCGGTCCAAACGCTTTAGGACCGTTTCTGTGATCTCATCTTGTTCATCTGTTGTTACGAATAAATGCTTCGGAATCCTCCAGTGTCCGCCTTCTGTTCGTTGACCCTGAATTTTTCCGCTTTCACACATTCTGCGAATGGTTTGATCGGTAAGACCGAGTTTTTTGGCAACCTGTGCTGTTGTAAGAAATTCGCTTGCAGCTGCAACCTCCTTATTCTTTATGAGCTTTCTCGATTTAATGATATGTGCTGGTGTTGATTTCGGCGAAGTCATCTCCGCTAATATGGTCGATAAGATATCCTGCGAATTTACTGGAAGTACATCAGCTAAATAGTTCAAGTACGTAATGAAGTCCGAAAAGGCTTCTTTTTTTCTTTTCTTTTCTAAAGCCATGCTCATCAGATGATCGTACTGTTCTAGCTGTTTGATTACTTCTGCAGAAGGTATTTTCCATGTGTACTGATTAAAAATGTCGACCGGTAATCTCATTCTCAAAAATGTACGTTCTACCATGGCTTTGAATACATCACGTGCTTCTTGCGGGTATCTCTCCTCCAACAATGTAATTACCGACCATTCTTTAGACTCCAAGTACATAATTAACTCTCTCCTAGAAAACTATGATTTATAACTCTAGTATAACCGAAAAAAGCAACAAATCCAACAATTCCAACAAAATGTATTTTGGCGATTTTGGCGAGTGAAATCAAACTTACTTGGATCCCCCAGCTCGTACAGTCGGGAGCAGTGAACGAACAACCGGCTCTATGTCTGGCAAAGGCGTCCAGTACAAGAGCCGGTGGGTTCCATCGCTTCTCCATTCTTCCTTTGCGATCGATGCAGAGCACAGGCCATCATACTTTTTGCTGTCGCTCCATTTCAATCATGGCCAGCCGGGAAGGGGCCGCAGCTTGTCTTCGCTTCGCTGCGACATCCTACAAATTAAAAGCGGTAAGGCATGGAAAGCCGGGGCCCCGGCTTATCTGGCATGCCGCTTGCCTCACCGGATCGTCCCATGCGACGGCCATTCTCGCCTCATGGGGCAGGGTTGGCCGTTTTGTCGTGAAAACGGCTGAAAGTGGCCGTTTCACGGGCAATTGTCCCCCGGAAAACGGGGGAAATGTACGCTGAAAACCCCAAATGTACCTATCCGGTGTACGGCGCCGGGGGCTATGATCGGTCATGTGGAAAGCGCTGTCATGCAACATGGCAAGGACCTGGGAGGGATTGTTTTGAACGCTGAATTGGCATTGGAAAAACCGACTCAAACTTCGGGCAAGCGGAAGAAGCAGCGGCTGTCGAGCGTGGCGATGAAGAGCTTCGTCAAACATTGGCAGCTGTATCTGATCGTGACGCCGCCGCTCTTGTATTTCATTATTTTCAAGTATTACCCGATGCTGAACGCGGTTCTGGCATTCAAGGACTACAACGTCATCAAAGGGATCTGGGGCAGCCCGTGGGTCGGCATGAAGAACTTCAAGCTGTTCTTCGATAATCCGAACTTCTGGACCTTAATCAAGAACACGGTGTACTTGAGCGGCTACCTGCTGCTGGCCGGGTTTCCGATACCGATCCTGCTCTCGCTGATGTTGAACGAAGTCCGGAGCAATAAATTCAAGAAGCTTGTCCAGCTCGTCACGTTCGCGCCGTATTTCATATCGACGGTCGTCATGGTGTCGATGATCATGCTGTTCCTCGCGCCGCGGCTCGGATTCGTGAACATCATGCTTAATCATCTCGGTTTCGGCTCGATCAATTTCCTTGGCGAACCGGGGATGTTCCGTTCGATCTACGTCTGGTCGGACATTTGGCAGACGGCCGGCTATTCCGCGGTCATCTATCTGGCTGCGCTTGCTGGCATCGACCCGACCTTGTACGAAGCGGCGAAAGTGGACGGCGCATCGCGGTTCCAGAAGATTTGGAACGTCGACCTGCCGGGCATTCTGCCGACGATCGTCATCGTGCTCATTCTGAACGTGGGCAATATCATGGCCATCGGCTTCGAGAAAGTGTACCTGCTGCAAAATCCGCTCAACATGGCCAATTCGGACATTATCTCGACGTACGTGTACAGCATCGGCTTGCTTAACGCCAATTACAGCTTCGCGACGGCGGTTGGACTCTTCAACTCGCTGATCAATCTGGTTCTGCTCGTGCTCGTCAACGGGCTCGCCAAACGGTTTTCGAATAACAGTCTGTGGTAGAAGGAGCTTGAAACGCATGGCAACCATGAAAAGAACGATCCGAGAATCGACGGGAGACCGCGCCTTCATGTTCGTCGTGTACACGATACTGACGCTCGTGCTGATCGCGGTTCTCTATCCGCTCATTTATATCATAAGCAGCTCAATCAGCAGCCCGCAGGCCGTCAGTTCCGGCAAAGTGTGGCTGTGGCCGGTGGATATCTCGTTCGCTGGCTTTGAAACGATCTTCAAATCGTCGCAAATCATGTCCGGCTACGGCAACTCGCTGTTCTATACGGCTGCCGGCTCGTTCATCAGCGTGGCGCTGACCGTCATGCTGGCCTACCCGCTGTCGCGGAGATCCTTCTTCGGACGCGGCGCGATTACGATGATCATCACGTTCACCATGATTTTCAGCGGCGGTCTCATCCCGACCTACCTGGTCGTCAAGAGCATGCATCTGATCAATACCCGCTGGGCGCTGCTCATTCCGAACGCGATTTGGGTCTGGCAGGTCCTTATCGCCAGGTCTTTCTTCCAGGCATCCATTCCGGAGGAATTGATCGAAGCGAGCGAGATCGACGGCTGCAGCGACGTGCGCTTCATGCGAAGCGTCGTCATCCCTTTGTCGAAGCCGATCATCGCGGTACTCGTGCTGATGTACGCGGTCGGCCAATGGAATGCGTACTTCGATGCGCTGATTTACCTGAAGTCGGCAGATCTGTTCCCGCTGCAGCTCATCTTGCGCAGCATTATTATCCAGAACAACTCCGGCGCCATGGACGTTTCGAAGATGGTGGAGCACCAGCAGCAAGCGGAACTGCTCAAATATGCGCTCATCGTCGTGGCCACGCTGCCTGTCCTGATGATCTACCCGTTCGTACAGCGCTTCTTCGTGCAAGGGATGCTGGTCGGATCGGTGAAGGGCTGATTATTCATAGGGGCCGACAGCCTCGGGGAACCGTCATTGAGAGGGGAGATAGGTATGTAGTGTGGGGGTTAGGCCAGCCATCATTCAAATGCAACGAACATACAAAAAGGGAGCGATCAAGTTGAAAAAGAGAATCGGAAGCGCAGTAGCCATCCTTGCCGCCTGCAGCATGATCCTGGCAGCTTGCGGAAGCAACGACTCGGGCAATAGCAATAAACCGGCCAATACGGCCAATGCGGGCAGCAACGGCAACGCTACGCAAGCTGCGGGTAACGGCGGAACGGATACGGCGGCGAAGGCCGACCCGACGCCGGTCAAAATTTTCTCCATCCAAGAGTCGGGCATCGACCTGCCGACGAACAAATTCACGACGTTCGTCGAAGACAAATTCAATATGAAAATCAACTGGGAGCTGAACGCGTCGGACGGCGCCAAAGAGAAGCGTCAAATCTCCCTCGCGAGCGGCGACTACCCGGATGCATACATGCTGCCTGCTTACATCGACCAGTTCTCGCAAGCCGACGTGCTGAAATACGGCAAGCAAGGCGTACTGGTGCCGCTGAACGATCTGATCGACCAATATGCGCCGAACATCAAGAAAGCGATGGAAACCGATCCGGAGCTGAAAAGCTTCAGCACGGCGCCGGACGGCAACATCTACGGCTTGGTCGCTTACGCGCAGTGCTTCCACTGCTCGTACCCGAACAAAATGTGGCTGAACACAACGTGGCTCGACAAGCTCGGCCTGCAAATGCCGACGACGACCGAAGAATTCAAGAAGGTGCTTGAAGCGTTCAAGACGAAAGACCCGAACGGCAACGGCAAAGCCGACGAAGTGCCGCTCAGCGGTTCCGTCGAGGACTTCGGCGTACGCGTCGTTCCGTTCCTGATGAACGGCTTCGTCTATGACGACGACCGCAACTACTTGAACCTGTCGGGCGGCAAAGTCATCTCGGCTGCGACTACGCCGGAATGGAAAGAAGGCCTGCAGTACATCAAATCGCTGTACGACGAGAAGCTTATCGATCCGGGCGCCTTCACGCAAAACGCGGAAGCGTTCAAGAAAATCGGCGAGAACGCGGATACGCAAATTCTCGGCGCGGGCGCGGGCATGCACCCTGCCATCTTCGTCAACATCGACGCAGGGAATAAGTATTCCAAAGACTACAATCCGGTTGCGCCTCTTCAAGGACCGCATGCGCAATACGCGACGCATGACGCGGGCGGCGTAGCGCCTGGCGCGAAATTCGTTATCACGAACAAAGCCAGCAAAGAAGCGCAAATCGCGCTCATCAAATTGGTCGACTACATGTTCACGCCGGAAGGCCAAACGAACGGCGCGTCGGGCATGGAAGGCATCGACTGGGAGAAACCGGGTCCGGACGACGTTGCCCTCGGCGAAGGCGTAACGGCGCAATTCAAACCGATTCCTGCCAAAGAAGGCGATGCGCCGCATAATGCAAGCTGGAGCGGCGTAGCCCACTTCTATATGCCGAAAGCATACCGCGACAGCTTCGTGCAATCGACGGATATCTACAACTCGGCCGGCTATGAGCGCCGTCTGTACAACGCAACGCTGCTTTACCAAGGCCATGAACCGAAAGAACTGTTCCCGGCATGGTCGGTCTGGATCGACCCGACCGAAATGGACGAAGCGAGCATGCTGCAAACGAACATCAAGAACTATATCGAGCAGAACGAGCTGCAATTCATTACGGGCAACAAGGATCTGAACAAAGATTGGGACGCTTATGTGAAAGGATTGCAGGGGCTGAAGCTGGATCGTTACCTGGAAATTCTGCAAAAGGCATACGACGCATCCAACCAAAAGTAAGTTGACGGGAGCGCGGGGCGTTCTGGCTTGCCAGAACGCCTTTCTTTTGCCCAAGGCTGGCGAACAGGCATTTCAATTTCAAGTATGGCAGGGGGAATCCGTAGTGAACGCAAGAAAACGAGCACAGGCGTGTTGAGGTATTCGCGACGCGATCGGGCTGCAGTCGGCACCAAGAGAACTTATTCGACTTCAGGAAGCACGCTAATGATTATTAACGCTGCAAAGGAGATGTTGGAATGAAACGTAACATGAGGAGAATCGGATTCGGGCTGCTGCTGGCTTCGCTTGCCGCCGGCCAGTTTGGCTTCGTGCCGCCGAAGCAGGTTGCCGAGGCAGCCGACAACGGATTGGCGCAGAAGCCGTATATGGGATGGAGCAGCTACAGCCTGCAAGTGTACGACGGCCCGTCGGGCAACTGGACGTCCGCCGCCAAGATCAAAGCGCAATCCGACGCGATGCACGAGAAGCTGCAGTCGCACGGTTACGACTATATCAACATCGACGCCGGCTGGAACGGCGGCATGGACGAATACGGCCGGCCGATTCCAAGCACGCAGCTGTACCCGGACGGTTTCCAGAACGTGATCGACTACGTCCATCATAACGGGCAGAAAATCGGGATATATATGATTCCGGGCCTCTCGCCGGCCGCTTATGACGCGGATCTGCCGATCTACGGCGCACCCGGCTGCAGCATGAAAGACATCGCCGCGCAGCCGCTGCGGCAGGCGGACTACTGGGAAATCGGTTATAAAATCGATTTTGAATCCGAGAGCTCGAAGGGCTGCGCGCAGGCGTACATCGATTCCATCGCCGATCTGATCGCCTCCTGGGGCATCGATTTCGTGAAATTCGACAGCGTCACGCCGGGCTCCGGCCACAACGACACGACGATCGACGCGCGCGGCGACGTCGAGGCATGGTCGAAGGCGCTGGCGAAGCAGGACCATAAGATCTGGTTCGAGCTATCCTGGGCGCTCGACCATAAGTATGCGGACTACTGGAAGCAGCTTGCCAACGGCTGGCGGGTCGACTGGGACGTCGAATCGTACGACAACAAAATCGGCATGACGCAGTGGTCGAATATCGCCCGTTTGTTCCCGGACGCCGCGCTTTGGTGGCGCGATGCCGGACCTGGCGGCTGGAACGACTTCGACTCGCTCAATGTCGGCAACGGCTCGATGGACGGGCTGACCAAGGACGAGCGGCAGAGCGCCATGACGCTGTGGGCGATGTCCTCGGCGCAATTGTACACGGGCGACGACCTGACCAGGCTGGACGATTACGGCTTGTCGCTGCTGACCAACGACGAGGTTATCGCGGTCAATCAGGCCGGTCATCCGGCGCATCCGGTGTCCACGACGACGAATAATCAAGTGTGGTATGCCAACAATGGCGACGGCACTTACACGGTAGCGTTGTTCAATCTCGGATCCAAAAGCGCCGACGTCGCCGTCGACTGGAGCGATATCGGCTTGCAAGGCGGCGCAACCGTCCGCGACCTGTGGGGTCATAAGGATTTGGGCGCGTTCGGTACGGGCTACACCGCAGCCAATTTGGAGCCGCATGCCTCCCGGCTGTTCAAAGTGACGGCGAACGGCGGAAGCATCTCCAGCGTTAACGACGACGATACGGGCATGCGCTATACCGGAGCCTGGAAGCGTAACGACGGCAACGAGGTCGTGCCAAGCTCGCAGAATCTTGAAATTGCGGTCAGCGATTCTTCCGCGGACGCGAACGAAGCGGCTATCGTAAGCGGGGACGAACCGTCAGGCGAGCCGGACGTCAATGCGCTGGTTCAGAACGTCGAAGAGCAGACGGCTGCACCGGCCGGGCATTACGTGACGATTAACGACGACGATCCTGGCATCGTCTACTCGGGCGGCTGGCAGCACAGCACGGACCGTCCGTACGGCGATGTCGGCAACGACGCGCATTACGCCCAAAGCAACGATGAGCAATTGACGTATTCGTTTACGGGCACCGGCATTGACTATATTACGGAGACGGATTCCTCTCAGGGCAGCGTCGATATCTACATCGACGATGTGCTGGATAAAACGGTGGATACGTCCGGCACTGGCACGAGGGCCGCGAAACAAACCGTCTACGGCATTTCCGGCCTGGCTGAAGGTTCGCATACCTTTAAGGCAGTTAAGCGTTCCGGCGATTACATGTTGGTCGATGCGTTGAAGGTAACGAGCGGTACGCTGCTGGGCACGGCCTCGGCCGCGTTCGATAACGCCAATCCGAGCGATGTCTCGACGACGCTGCCGTTCGGCTTGAACGCGTTGACAGGCATCAGCAGCGGCGGGACCGCACTAGTGAAAAATACGGATTATACGGTATCGGGCAGCACCTTGACGATCAAATCTTCGTATTTGTCCCAGCGGCCGCAGGGATTAACGAATATCGACTTTTCTTTTGCGGGCGGCGACAGCCAGACGCTGGCGGTCACGGTAACCGGCGAGGCGGTCCGTAATAGCGTCATTACTCCGTCGACTGCCGGCTTTGATCGGAAGGTTACGGTGCAGGCGGACGTCACCGTGACTATGTCGCTGAACGGCAATACGCTGAGCGGCATCGATCATAACGGAGCGGCACTGACTGCGGGCACGGATTATACGGTATCCGGCAGCGCGTTGAAGATCAAGCGCTCCTATCTGGCCCGGCAATCGCTCGGCGATACGCAGCTGACGCTGACGTTCAGCGCCGGTTTGCCGCAAACGCTGACGATTACGGTTGCCGACACCACTTCGGCGGGCCGTTACACGAGCGTCAACAATGATGATCCTGCCATTCAATACGACGGTTCCTGGTCTCGGAGCACGGGCAGAGGCATGGGCGATTACATGGACGACGTACAGTATGCCGAGAAGAACGGCGAGTCGTTCTCGTATACGTTCCAAGGAACGGGCGTTCAAGTGATTACGGAGAAAGACGTGTCCCAGGGCAAAATGGATATCTACGTGGATGGGGATCTCAAGGAGACCGTCGATACGTACAGCAGCGGACGTCTTGCGCAGCAGACCGTGTACGAAATCGAAGGGCTGTCCAACGGCCAGCATACGATCAAGGCCGTGAAGAAATCCGGGAGCTTCATGCTGCTCGACATGCTGAAGGTCCGACTGCCGGATTTCATCGGTCCGACCGTGGCGGCATTCGATAAGAATCCGGCCGAGCAAGCCGATCTTCAGGTAAACCTGCTGGAGAACGCAGGCAGCTTCGGCGGTATCGCGAACGGAACGCAAGCGCTCGTTCCGGGCACCGACTACTCGGTCGCCGGCGGTACGGTTACGATCAAGAAATCTTATCTTGCTTCGCTGGCAGAGGGAGTCGCTGCGTTGACGTTCGTTTTTGACGGCGACTTCCAACAGGATATCCATGCGACGGCAAATGACGGCGACTATTTCACGTATACGTTCAACGGTACGGGAATTGAGCTGTTATCGCCGAAAGGTCCGGAGCAGGGGACGATGGACGTCTACGTGGACGGCAGCCTGAAAGAAACCGTCAGCACCGCCGGCGATGTGCGGTCCGCTCAGCAGCTTGTATACCATGTCGACGGGCTCGCAAACGGCCGGCATACGATTAAGGTTGTTAAGAAATCCGGCGCGCTCATGCTGATCGACCGGTTGAATTACATCGTATCCGGTACCGGCGGCAACACGGACAATACAGGCTCGAACCCGGGAACGGTAACGGCGCCGCCTGCAGCCGGCGGTACGGAAATCATCCAAGGTCAGGTGAAAGGCGCCGCGGGCAGCGTGCTGCAGCTGGACATCGCGCGGACGACGCTGGCGGACGGTACGAAGAAGGACAGCGTCACGCTGGGCGCGGATCAGGCGAAGAGCGCAATCGAGAAGCTGAAGGCGGCCGGAGCAGCTGCGGCAACGATCGTCGTGCCGGATGAGAAAGGCGAGACATCGGAAACGAAGGTGACGATTCCGAAGGAGTCGAATCAAATGCTTGCCGCCGGCGGTCTTGATTTAGGGATGGATACGTCCCGTGCGGGCATTGTGATCCCTAATGCTTCGCTGCAGGGTTATGATGAGGAAGCGTCGTTTACGTTCACGCCGATTGCAGATGCAGCCGCCAAGGGGCAGCTGGAGGACCGCGCCAACAAGGCGTCGGTCGTAACGCTCGCGACCCATGGCAAGGGGGTTTCGATTGTCGGCCAGCCGGTCGCGATCGAGACGAACTTCCAAGGCCGGGCGGTCGATGTTATCTTGCCCTTGGATCCGGCGCTCGTGGAGGGAGCAGGACAGGAGCAGCTTGGCGTTTATATCGAGCACGGCGACGGTACGACGGAATTCAAGCCAGGCGCAATCGTGGAATGGCAGGGCGGCAAAGGCCTGCGGTTCACGGTCGATCGCTTCAGCAGCTTCGCGGTCGTGAAGTACGAAGGCACCGCAATCGGCAAACATGCCGCGTATATGAAAGGGTTCGACGGCGGTCTATTCAAGCCGGGGAATAGCTTGACCCGCGCCGAAATGGCGACGATCCTGTCGCGGATTGCCGCGCGTGAAGGTACGGCGGACGCGATCGTTTACCGCGACGTGAAGCCGGAGCACTGGGCGGCGGACGCGATTGCCAAGGTAACGAAGCTCGGCTTGATGCGCGGCTTCGGGGACGGTTCGTTCAAGCCGGATCAGCCGATTACCCGCGCTGAAATGGCGAGCCTGGCAGCGACGCTGATGACGAGCGAGAGCAAGGAAGGCGCCGGCTTCTCCGACAGCAAGGGCAATTGGGCCGAGCAGGCGATCTTGAAGGTGCAGGGCGCAGGCATTATCCGCGGGTATGCGGACGGCACGTTCCGCCCAAGTCTTGCGCTGACGCGCGCCGAGGCGGTTACGATCATTAATCGGACGCTGGGCCGCGGTCCGCTGTACGGAGCCAAGCTGTCCTGGAGCGACGTGCCGGACGCGTACTGGGCGTACGGGGATATCGCCGAAGCTTCGGCGGACCATGCGTTTACGGCAAGGGCCGAAGGCGGGGAACAACAGGTTATCATTCCTTAAACACGATGTGAGTGACAAGAGTGACAATTCATTAACGAGCGAGCCCTTTCGAAATCCTTCGCAAGGGCTCGCTGCTACGAAAGGGCGTAAAGACATGTTGCAATTGGATGCCAGACATATCGCCATGCGCGGCGGGCTGCCGCGTTTCGCCTCGAAGCTGAGCGGCGGGGAAGACGTCGCGATCGCGTATCTCGGCGGTTCTATTACGGAAGGCGCAGGGGCGTCCGTTCAGCACGAGACGAGCTGGCGGGCATTGAACGGGAAAGAATTGTCGGCGCGTTACGCGGCTTCGCGGTTTGCCTTCCTGAACGCGGGCGTCGGCGGCACGACTTCGACGTTCGGGGCGCACCGGCTGCAAGCCCATGTGCTGAGTCAGGGGGCGTTCGATCTGCTCTTCGTCGAATTCGCCGTCAATGACGGCGAGGACCGGGAGGAATCGATCCGGGGGATGGAAGGCATCGTGCGGCAGTGCCGCCGCCTATCCCCGCAGACGGAGCTGGTCTTCCTGTATACGGCCGCGGATAAGAACCTGTCGTCGGAAGCGGACCGTCTGCCTTTCAATATCGCGGTGCACGAGGAAGTTGCCGCACGCTATGGCATCGCTTCGGTCAATATCGCAGGCGGCGTTCAAGATCGGATCGGCGCCGGGGAGACGACGTGGGAGGCGCTTGCGCCTGACCGCGTTCATCCGAATGACGAGGGCCATGCGTTATATGCGCGCTATGTGAGTGAGTTCTTGGAGCGGGCCTATCGGGAGGCGGGCCCGGTCCTGCCGCTATCGGAGCCTCCGACGCCGCTGGACGAGCGGAATTACGAGCATGCCGAGATGGGCGACTGCGATGACGCGGCCTCCGTTGACGGCTTCCTGCCGCAAGAGCTCGGAGCGGAGGAACCGCTCATGAACTGGCGCTTCTCGACGCGGCATCTGGCCGCCGAAGGCAGTAAAGGCGAACAGCTCGCCTTCGCCGTCAAGGGCCGCAGAGCGGGCATCGTGCTGCTGCACGGCCCGGACAGCGGAGACTGCGAATATTCGCTGGACGGGGGACGGAGCTTCACGCCGGTGAAGGCATTCGACGAGTGGTGCCTCCTCGCGTATCGGCCGATTCTGGTTGCGTTCCCGTTCCGGCCGGAAGACGCGGAGCAGCGCGTGATTGTCCGCTGTACGGGCACGAAGGACGAACGAAGCAAAGGCACGGGCATTCGGGTCATGAAGCTGTTAAGCTCCTAAATGGTTAAGCGGATGAAACGTTGAAGCGAGTAAGATTTAACGCGGAAATCCATGCGGCATGCAAACGCAGAAGCCAGAGTTCCTGTATCCGCGCTGTACGGCGCTGGCATGGGAGCTCTGGCTTTTTCGCGAATGCGAGAGCGAGTCGCACGACGATGCGATGCGGCGAGAAGAGTTGCCGCTGACGGTGGCGTGGGCGTTCGGAAGATAAACATCCGCCGAGACTGGTCCGAGTGGGTTTGGCGGGTTTGACTGACTCGCATCGGCCCCGAATCATTATTCCGTTAAACAGGGAACGCTTCAATAATGCAGCGCAGTCTAGGAAGTTGTTTTCTCGTCCATGGCTGTTGTTTGGGCCCGCAGAGGACGCACAGTCGCGCCGAACCAAGCCGCCGATGGCAGAATCACGCACGAAAGCCTCCCCGGTATCGGGGAGGCTTTCGTCATGTTGCGGCAAGCTGCAGCGACTCACGCGGCTTATGGTTCTTGTCGTCTTCCGTGATTTGCTGCTCCAGTATCTGCTTCGCGACCCTGTAGCAATCCTCGACGTGCTTGTTGCCGACGTACTTCATCGCGCCGTAGTTGAGGGCACCGGCCACGGCGGTGCCAACGACAGGCACGAATTTCGTCGCCCCCGTCGCCGCGAAACGGGCCGCAGCCTTCTTCACCAGCGCGAAAATCAGCCGGCGCGTGACGGCGTGGCCGATTAGATGGCTGCCTGCCGCGGTAATAATGCCGTATATGGCGGCTTTGCGTTGAGCGTCCAGTTCGGCTAGCTGCGTCTCCGCCAGGCCGAAGCGTTTGTTGATTTCCGGAATGAGGCGCATCAGCATGCCGACGTCGGCCAGCATGTCCGTGCCCGGTATCGGCACCATCGCCACCGTGCCCGATAGCATAGCCTTCCTTGTCACTATCTTTTTGCAGGCTCTACGTATGCGTTCCAGCTCCTCGATCGATTGCGGCAGCATGGCAGATACACCCTTTCGTGCGAATGGTCTGGTCCCCGACCGGGATCGGATCAACCGTGCGCTCGCTGACGAATCCGTCGAACAGGCTTTCCTTTTCCGGCGGAGCGCCCTCAGGATTATCGCGCTTGTCCTGCTGCTCGCGCCGGCGGACGGCGCTTCGTTCGAATGCGTTCATCACCGTCAACCCGCTGGTCGTTTGTACATCTACTTACCCGGTTTCCCGCTGTCCTCAAACCTATAGCCTCGGGAGTCGATGATCAGTCGGTTTGGCTGTTCGCTGGACGGCTTGTTGCCGCGCGATCCAACTCGGTCATTGGTTCTGTGCAATCCTGGACGCGGACGTCCGACTACCCGCTTGGCGGCGTGCCTCCTATCTCAGCCGCACGCCGTTCAGACTGCCTTCGGGGGCGAACAGCCGTCCGATGCGCTGCTCGACTTCGGGGTCCGGAAGCAGCGGCGGCGCCTGATGGGGCTTGACGCGGGCGTCGATGATGACGTTGTCGCAGCCCCAGTGCTTGAAGTCGAAGCGGCTGTTAACGCCGTATATGTCGTGCGACGGATTGCTCCGCGTGAAGGTCGCCCAGAGGAAGTTGTTCTGCTTCTCGCTCAAGAAGCGGCTGTCGTCGCAGAGCACGATCAGCGGGCAGCCGTCCAGCTGTCCCTTCGCGCTAATCGCTTCGCAAAGCGCATCAAGCTCTTGCCGCGCTGAATCGTAGCTCTCGAACGCGCCGCCTTGCAGAGCGACGACGCCTGGCATGACCAGGCCGGCATGCGCGATGCCTGGCAGATTACGCAGACCTTCCGGGACCTCGCGGCACAGCTCGCGGACGGGCTCGCCGACCGCGGCGAAGACCACTTTGCTTCCGGTATTGAGGCCGGTGCCCGAATAATCGAGCGTATCGATCGTCGTATTCGTCTGGAAATGCAGATCCCGCCCCAAATCGATCCGGGCCAAAATATGCGTCAGGAAGCCTTCGACATCATGCGTGTCGAGCTTCTCCTTGTCCTCCGCCGCGATGAACAGGTACTTGGCCAGGCTCAACTGCCCCGTGCCTAGTATCCGGTTGGCGAGGGTAAGCAGCTCGGCCGGCTGCTTCACTTGTTGATATGGCGCATAGCGCTCGCTGCCGATCGCGAAGAGCAGGGGGTGGACGCCTGCGGCATCGACCGCATGGACTTCCTTGACGCCGGGAATCTCCTGTTTGATGGCATCGCCCGTCAGCTCGTGGATGAGCGCGCCGAACGCGGTGTCCTCCTGCGGCGGCCGTCCGACGACGGTGAACGGAAAGATGGCGCCTGGACGTGCATACACCTTATGCACCCGCATGACCGGGAATTCATGCGTCAGGCTGTAGTAGCCCAAGTGATCGCCGAACGGTCCTTCGGGCTTCGTCTCTCCGGGATGGAGCTCGCCCGTGATGACGAAATCGGCGTCGTTGCTGACGCAGAAGCCGTCGATGTAGCTGTAGCGGAAACGCCGCCCCGCCAATAGGCCCGCGAACGTCAGCTCGCTCATGCCCTCCGGCAGCGGCATGACGGCCGACAGCGTATGTGCCGGGGGTCCGCCGATGAAGCAGCTGACCTTGAGCGGCTCGCCGCGGCGGTTCGCTTTATCCTGATGAATGCCGATACCGCGGTGGATTTGGAAATGCACGCCGACTTCCTTGTCGGTCTCGTACGCATTGCCGTTCAGCTGAATGCGATACATGCCGAGGTTCGAATTCATGATGCCCGGCTTGTCCGGATCCTCCGAGTATACCTGGGGCAGCGTGACGAAGGCGCCGCCGTCTCCTTGCCAATGCTTGATCAGCGGCAGGTCGGAGATGCTGATTTCGTGAAGCGCCACGGGAGCGCCGCCGGATTTCTTCACAGGCAGCGCGTTCTTGGCGGCCATGCCCGCACCGACATGCTTGAACGGGTTCTTGAGCGCTTGCATGGGATCATTGCGAAGCGCGATGACGTTCTGGACGGCTTCCCACGTGTCGCGGAAGATGAACTTGCTGCGCTCGACCGTGCCGAACAGGTTGGAAACCGCACGAAATTTCGATCCTTTGACATGCTCGAACAGCAGGGCAGGGCCGCCTGCCTCGAATACTTTCATATGTATGGCCGCCATTTCCAAATGGGGATCCACTTCTTCGCGGATGCGGACCAGGTGGCCGTGTCTCTCTAGATCGTCTACGCATTCTTCTAAGCTACGATAAACCATATACGACTCCTATCTGATAGCCGGCTGGGCAGGCTGTTGTTTTGGGATGAATGACATACTCCATCCATTATAACCGCATCCGGAAGAATAAACAGAATTCGCCCGGCCGATCCGGAATAGCAGAAAAGGCCTTACGGACACCGACCGCAGGGCCTTTTCGAAGTTTTGCGCGATACCAAGTCCGTTCACGGGGATTCATCCAAGAAAATCCGTTTACAGACGGCATCCGGAATGGAAGGGGATCCGATTCTCTGAGGATCAGGCTTCCGCATCCCGCAGCTGCGGCTCGATCCCGTAACGGCCGAGCGCTTTGGCAGCCGTTTCGCTCATGCGGCGCTTCAGCACCTCGCCTTGGACGACTTTGACGCGCAGGCCGAGGAACCGGATCTTCGAGAGGAGAAACTCGCTTTCGTCGGCGAGGTAGGAAACCCGGATCCGGTACAGAGCGGCCTCTTCGTCGTAATCGACGGACTTGTCGAAGCAGGAGAACGCGTAGAGGATCCGCGAAAGCTCGGCGTTGTAGGTCGGCATCACCTGAATCACGGCATGTTCCGTGCGCTGATCCAGCAGCAGGGCGACCCGCGCCTTCATGGAATCGGCTTTCCCGTCAGGCAGCTCCATGGCCTCGATGGTTACGATATTCTTAAGCTTGGTCGACATGAGCGAGCGGGAGCGGGTGCTGCACCAGAGCAGATACCATTCGCGTTTGAACATGTTGTATTCCAATTTGACGGGGAACCCCGTTTGGTTCGCTTTGACGCCGCCGTGCTTGACCTTGAAGGAAAGCCGAATGCCGCCGTTCTGCATGATGATGCGGCGGATTACCCGCAGCAGGGGATGATACACTTGCCGCTCCTGGCTTTTGGCCTTCTCCATGATGATGTCGAGAATGTCGGTGGAAGCTTCGTCCTGCAGCAGCCCGCGCAGCTTATGGAGCGTTTCTTCCGTGAAGGCATCGGCCGACGCTTCGTGCGCGAGCATCGTTTTGAGCCATGTCCGCTCCTGGGAGGTCAATGCGAAAGAGCCCGATTCGTCGAGACGGGAGATGATCTGGTAGTTAAAAATTTTCTCGAACAGGTTCATAGTAGCCCTGCAGCTCCTTCCACTCCGCGATGAATTCCTTGCGCAGCCATGCAGGCTCGAGCACCTCGCAGCTGGACCCGAAGCTTCGCAGCCACGGTTTGATTTCATAGATCCCGTTGACCGTGATCTCGTAGAGGAACGTTGCATCCGTTTCTTCGGCGATCGTCCCCCACTGCCCTTGAAGCTCCACCCGTTCGCGAACGAAATTCGCGTTGGACCCTTCGGGATTGTAGAAACGCGCCACGACCTTCACGGTACGCAGGGTATCCGTCACCCAGCTGTATTTCATCTGCTCCTGCACGGCCGCAAGCCGCCGTGCAAACTCTTCTTCCGCGACGGCTTCGCCTTCCTCGATCTGCGTCAGCCCTTCCATCCGAAACTTCATGATGCCCTGCCGGCCATGGTATGCGATCAGATACCAGCGTCCGTATTGGTGGTCGTACACGACCCGCAGCGGCAGCGCCGTTTCCGACAGTCCGTTCGTTTCCCGCTCGAAGAGCGGATTCGTGTTCTGCGACGCGTAGTTCTTCCCTTTCTTCGGAGAAAGGTAGAGGAAGCTCAGCTTCTTCCGCTGCTGGATCGCCCTGAAAATCGGATATAAATGCGCTTCGTCCAGAATGCGCGAATGGTAATGGTATTTGTAACGCCGGGTTTCCGAGGCATCCGGGTCAAAGCCGCGCCTGCGCAGCGCCTTCTTGAGCGTATCGCGCAGCAGATAGCCTTGAACGGAAGGTACCTGCGTATTGGCGATGACGTCGACGTAATCGAAGAGGTCCATCAGCTCTTCGTCGTTCAGCTGATCAACGAGGTCGTTCGCCGCCCGATACCGGTACGGCCTGCCGCCGCCGACGCGCAGAATGACGCCGACTTCCTCTAAATACTTCAGGTCGCCCCGAACGGTCTTCTCGTCGGGCAGCGGCCCGTCGGCCGGCATCTGCTCGCTGCAGATGTCCTGCAGTTCCTTGGCCGTCAGCTCTCGCGCCTGCAGCGCGGTCAGCAGCAGCGTTAGCCGGATGCTCTCCGTTTCTTTGAGCGATTTGGCCCGGAACAGGAAGAGGAGCAGCGGATCGGCGGATTCGTAATAATTGTAGCGGAGGCCGTCGGCCAGCTCGCTGCCCTGGTCGAGCGGGAGGCCTTGCTGGAGCACGCCGAGCATGTCTTTCAGATTGCGCAGCGTTTTATCGTAGGTATGTACGGAAATGCCCAGCCGGTCTGCGAACTGCTGCCTGCTGTACGCGCCGCCGGCCAATGCCAGCATGCGAAGGAACTGAATTTCTTTGTCGAAGCTTTCCCGTGCCACCTGCGTTCCCCCTCGAATCTCAACCGAACTTGCGTATGGATTCCATTGTATCAAGCAAAGACGGGTGAAGAAAATGGAAATATTTTTGCGGGTCGCCATACTTCCGCCCTGTTCGCCGGAGGCGCAATCGGTGAAAATCAGGTTACGAAGACCAAGCGCGATGTTGAAATTCCAAAATCCAGTGAAACGAGGTGCGGGAGCATGTTCCATTTAGAACCCATCGGCATGAATGAGAAGATTGAGATAAGCGAACGTCCGATTCATCGTCCGTGGCAGGAAGAACAGCGCTCCCGCCGCCTGGATCATACTCGCATTCTTTACGAACGCAGACGCCGTATCCACGCGGACGCCGGGCCGTATTCAACGGCTTGAACGCCGCGCATGGGGACTTCAAGAAGCGTGAACGTAAAGACTGCTTGCTGCCGAGCGGTCTTTTTCTATGGGTGAATTGCCGTAGGGAAAGCCCATGACGCACAGGGGGTCTTTTTTATTTCCCGAAAATACCCCCGCCGAAGTACATAACCGCAAGACTAGAAGAAGCGCAAGACCGGAAGCACATAACAGCAAGACCAGAAGAAGCGCAAGATCAGTGTGGCTGACGCGTTCAGCCGGACGAAAGCGAGGTGAGCAGCATGGCGAGAAGCTCGATGAGCAGCATGATGGAAAACAAGCTGGAAAGTGAAATGGACAGCATGGTGATCCGGCCGCGAAGCCGTCCGAATTAGAGGGTCACGGGGCGGCATCCGCATCCCGAGATGCCCGAAAGGCATCGCATACGGGCTGCCTTCGCCATTGGAGCGAGGGCATTCCCATCATGGAGATCATGGCGAAAAGGCAAACGCGGCGGTCTGTGAATCCGCAAGTACCAGTTCGAGTCTGGTTGGTCTCCCTTCAAATTTCGGTTTCAAATGCCGATCGAGCGCCTGTTGCGCCACCGCTTCAGCCCGTCAGATTCGATGAGCGTTCCCGTGGTGTTCCACCAAAGTCGCTCTCATTCGAACAGCCGGCGCTTTCGCTCGTAGCAAGGACTGCGCGAGAGCGTGCCAAGGGCCGTCGCAGCAAAACCTTCGCTTGCATGATAACCCGCGGCGTGGTGGTGAAATGGTTGAACACACAGGCCTTTCAAGCCTGGATATGCGGGTTCGAATCCCGTCCACGTCATAGTGCACTGTCATGCAAGCCGGTTCTGGCCCTCATGTCGGAATCGGCTTGTTTGTGTGCTGTGGAGACACCGATGAACGGACCCGCCCACAGCTAACGAACCGTATAGCGCTTATTGGCTCGAAAATCGGGGCTCGTAGGATCTAACGAACTCCAGTGTCCTTATGGCGGGGGAAATCCGCGAAAATGGGCCGAAAATCGGTTTTTGCTTGAATTAGCGCTTGTAGGATTCGTTAGAAATTCAAAACGGCATTTTTTGCCCAAATAGGGTTCATACGATTCGTTAGGTGCACGGCACACCAGCATCAGTAACCTGATTTTATTGCGGCGTGGTGGTGAAATGGTTGAACGCACAGGCCTTTCAAGCCTGGATATGCGGGTTCGAATCCCGTCCACGTCATAGTGCACTGTCATGCAAGCCGGTTCTGGCCCTCATGTCGGAATCGGCTTGTTTGTGTGCTGTGGAGACACCGATGAACGGACCCGCCCACAGCTAACGAACCGTATAGCGCTTATTGGCTCGAAAATCGGGGCTCGAAGGATCTAACGAACTCCAGCGTCGTTATGGCGGGGGAAATCCGCGAAAATGGGCCGGAAATCGGTTTTTGCTTGAATTAGCGCTTGTAGGATTCGTTAGAAATTCAAAACGGCATTTTTTGCCCAAATAAGGTTCATACGATTCGTTAGGTGCACGGCACACCAGCATCAGTAACCCGATTTTATTGCGGCGTGGTGGTGAAATGGTTGAACACACAGGCCTTTCAAGCCTGGATATGCGGGTTCGAATCCCGTCCGCGTCATATCGCACTGTCTTGCAAGCCGGTTCTGACCCTCGTGTCGCAATTGCCGCCGGCAAATTGTGTTTGAAACGGACTCCTCCTCATGTTTCTCTCGATTATTTCATCGTCGTTATACTTTCGCCATGTTCGGGGAGCCGCGTCTAAGCGAAGATAAGGTTATCAAGCGGACGTCGTGCCGATCGTGATGAACGATGAGGCGTAGGAAGGGTTCATTCGACTATGGACGCCGAAGCGTAAGCATGAGGAACGTCCATGGGCGGGTTCCGCCGCCCATGGCTCCGTTCACGGCATTTTATATGAGGAAAAACATCGTCGTTATACTTCCGCCATGTTCAATTTGCCTGCCGCAAGCGATGATGAAAGCACGAAGCGCGTCCCGAGGGCGGCAAAAGGCAAAGGGCAAAGGGATTTTGCAGCTGAATTGGTTTGCGGCGATCAGAGCCGATCAGTGCCGAACGGATTCGCACCGACAGGTTTACATAGAAGAAAAGCGAGCGTGAGAGCCATGAGAGAAGCCATCATCGACGAATTGAGCCGGTTGGAACGAGATGAGAACATCCGCATCCTGTATGCCTGCGAGTCGGGCAGCCGGGCGTGGGGATTCCCGTCCCGGGACAGCGATTACGATGTGCGATTCATCTATATTCGGCAGCCGGAATGGTACCTGTCGATTTTCGATAAACGGGACGTCATCGAGCGTCCGATCAGCGACCAGCTGGACATCAGCGGCTGGGATCTGCGCAAAACGCTGAACCTGTACCGCAAGTCGAACCCGCCGCTGCTGGAGTGGCTGCAATCGCCGATTCAATACGCGGAGAGCCTCTCCGCCGCGGAGCAGCTGCGAGCCATGTCGCCGCTCATGTTCTCTCCGAAATCATGCATGTACCACTACCTGAACATGGCTCGCGGCAACTACCGGATGTATCTGCAGGGCGAGCGGGTGCGGATTAAGAAGTATTTTTACGTGCTGCGTCCCGTTCTGGCCTGCCTATGGATCGAGCGTTACGGCGCGATGCCGCCGATGGCGTTCGATACGCTCCTCGAGCAGTTAATTCCGCAGGACACCGAGCTGTGGCGGGTGATCCAAGAACTGCTGGTCAGGAAGAAATCGGGCGAAGAGCTCGACTACGAGCCGCAGCTGAAGCCGATCAACGACTATCTGGAAGAGCGGCTGCACGAGCTGGAAATGCGCGCGGCCTTACAGCCTGCGGCAGATGCGAAGCTGGACGACAGGCTGGACGCGATGTTCCGGGAGACGCTGCGGGAAGCTTGGAAGCAAACCAACGACGAATACGAATAAAGGGTGATCCTAGATGATTTCATTGTTCAAGAAAGAAGAGCTGTATCCGTGGGCGGGAAAGCCGTCCATCTACGCCTCGATCCAAGAACAGCTTGACCGGCATGGCCGAATCGTGGACGACAAGCTGCCGGATGATGAAGCGTACTGGGCGGACCAGCCGTTCCGCTGGGTCGCCGGCGGCTTGGACGGCGCGTTCGGCCGTCATGCAGGCGGCGAACGGCAGGAGGCAAGCGTACACGAACTCGCGAAGCTGCTTGCCAAGCTCAGCAGGAAGCCGGGCATGAGAACGAGGCGCGCCGTCTATGTAAAGCTCATGGAAGAAGATATCCTCGGCATGATCGATCCGCTGCTGGATGCGCTGCGGGGGTTTCCCGGCATCCGGCTGGAGCAGCTTTACCAAGAGGCGACGTGGCTCGCGGAGCACGGTGCCCACCGGAATGTCGTGAAGTTCGGCATCGCGCTGCTCGGCCGATTCGAAACCGAGCTTCATCGCGACCTGATCCTGACGCTGGGCAAGCATGAGGAGTTTACGCTGTACGCGTCGGTGGCCGTTCAGAACAGCTTGGCGAACGTCAATCAGGAGCTGTTCGAGCTTGCGCAGTTCGTCCATGGCTGGGGCAAAATCCAGCTGGTGGAACGCCTGGAGCCGGCAACGCCGGAAATCAAAGCCTGGCTGCTGCGGCACGGATGCCGCAACAGCATCATGAACGAATACCTCGCTTACGCCTGCGCGGTGAACGGCGAGCTCCATCTCGCGCTGGCAGGCGATGCCGTGGATGAGGCGCTATACGAGGGAGCGGGAGAGATTCTGTCCGCGCTCCTTAGAGGAGGTCCGGCGGAGGACATTGACGATTATGCCCATGCGCCCGAGGTGCTCGGCCACTTCCTGCGGCTTTCGCGGGACAGAGGAGCGAGCGTGGCGCATCTCGCGGACATGATGGAGATTTACGAGTTTCTGAACGCGGGGGACGACGAGCGCTGGGCGGCTCGTTATGCAGGAGCATGGACGGAGGCCGAGCGCATTCGGTTGCTCGAGCTCAGCAAGCCTCTTGTCTTCCGGGCAGATTGGCCGGATAAAGTCTGGGCTGCGCTCGTTTCCGGCAGCCGGGCGGAGCAGTATACGGCTATCCGCGCCGCCCGCGCGCTCGGCCTGGACGTTTGGCCGGAACTGTATCGCCAACTGCAGGCGGCCCCGGCGGATCAATCGCTGTACTACGAGCTGATGCGCACGGATGACCGTTCCCGCGTGGAAGAATTGGTTCGTTTCGCGGAGCGGGCGCTGCCTCTTGCGGATATTGCCGTCGGCCCGGCCGATCAAATGGGCCTGGGCCCGGAGTTCGCCGTGCACGGCGCGCTCGACAGCATCGTCCAAGACTTGGATGCGCATCCCGGCGTCGGCAAGACGCTGATCGCGTCCGCGCTGCAAAGCCCGGTCATCCGCAATCGCAGCATGGCGCTGAAGGCGCTCGAAGCTTGGCCGCTTGATGCATGGGACGACAGTGTCATCGCGGGAATGAAGTCGCTTGCCAAGGTGGAGCCCGATGATCGGCTGAGAGATCGGATCCGGGAGATTTTGCAGGAGCGCGGGCTGCTGTAGAGACAGGTTGCAGAAGCGTCCTGCAGCGCAGACTCGTTTGACCTAAGCGCAGCCGGACAGTTTGATTCACGAAAGGAAGATTCCAATGGCTATCGTGCAAGTAAGATCCGCCAATCCGCATTTTACGTTTCTCATCAAGAAGAATCCGGGCACCGGCATGCAGCTGCGCCCGATTCGCAAAGGGATGGCATACGGCTGGTACTCCGACGAGACGGCCACGGCCTTCAACGTGTATTTCAAGGATGCAGCCAACGACATTTCCTACAAGCGGCATGAGGATGAGAGCTTCGAATATTTGAACGTCTCCCGCTATAATACGCCGCTTTTTCCGCTTAATGCCATTAACGATTTCTTCTCCGCGCCGTTCAAGGCCCGGGATGACAGAGATACAGGGGGCTTCGAACACAGCTTCTTCATCAATCTTATCCATGTGGACCGAGTGCGCTACATTGCGTTCTTCGAGAAGCATATGAGAGAATGCGCGTTTACGCTGGAGCATCGTGCGCATAAGAGCTACTCGCTGACGATTACCACGCAGAAGAGCCTCTACCATCTGCTGCATGTCGTCAGCGTGCTCTGCCTGTTCCTGTCGCTGTTCGGCGACGAGTACATCGACATTTCGGACGCCATTCTGGACAAATATATCCGCAGCCTGAACGTCATCGACGCGCCTTTCTATATTCGCAGCCTGTTCGCCCGCAACTTCCTGTCGACGCGGGAGCGGTTCAAGAAGTACAAAGCCGACATCGAGCGGACGGACCGTTATGCCATCGCGCTTCAATACGGAGGAACCGCGCTGCAGCGACGGAATCATATCGCGGGCGTGCTGCCGTTCGACAAGTCTATCCTGGACATCGGCTGCGGCGAGGGATTCTATGCGCTTCCTTTTGCGGGCAAGATCGACAGCAGCAGCTATTACGCGGTCGACTTGAACGAGGAAGTGCTCGAAACCGTGAGACGCAAGGCGGAAGCGCGGGACATCGGCAACATCGCGACGTTCTTGTCCGCGGAGCAGTTCCTGGAGTCGTACAACGGCGAGCGGGTGGACGTGATCTTGACGGAGGTTATCGAGCATATGCCGGAGCAGGAGGCCGCGGCGCTCATTCGGCGGATTTGCGATACGGTCGACTTCGACCGCATGATCGTCACGACGCCGAACGCGGATTTCAACCGGTACTACGAGCTGGATGATTTCCGGCACGACGATCACAAGTGGGAAATGGGAGAAGAAGCGTTCCGCAGCTGGTTCGCAGAGACGGTTCGCGAGGTGCCCGCAAGCGTGGAATTTATCGCAATCGGCGACAGCGTGAACGGCACCTACACGACGCAGGGCGTTATCGTCCGGGGGAAGGAGGCGACATAGATGACGGTTCACATGCAAACCCGGCTGCATACGATCTTCCTGCTCGTCGGCGCTACGGAATGCGGCAAAACGACGTTTGCCAAGGAAGTGCTTCTGCCGCAGCTGAAGCTGGAGGATGCCTCCAGAGGCTTGCGTACGAACGTGCAGCTGTTGTCTTCGGACGACATGCGCCAGGAGCTGCTGGGCTATGGGTACGACAAGTACGACCAAGTCATGATGGAGGCGAGCTCGCACGCGTTCCAGTTATTGTTCGAGCGGTTGAAGCTTGTCACCTCGTTCCCGGTCAATGCCGAGTTCGTCGTGGTGGATACGACGGGACTGGCGGAGGATTTTCGCGGCAAAGTACGCGATATCGCGCAGGAGAACAACTACAACCTGGAGGTCATCCTGTTCGATTACCGGAAGCGGGACGACTACTACGTATCGGAACGCTCGAAGAAAATCATCTCGAATCACTTGAACCGGCTTCGCCAGGACGTGCTGCCCGTGCTTTCCCGGGAAGGCTACGGCCGCATCCACAAGATTCGCGCAAAGGATTTCTACGATCCTGCCGAGGGGCGGGCGAATGCGGATTACCGCGTCACGATCGAGGACTGGGAGGATTACCGCGCAGCGGTGCTTCCGCAGGAAGGCGGCTATATCGTCGTCGGCGACACGCATGAGTGCGTGGAGGAACTGCAAGGATTGCTGCGCGATCACGGGTATGGACTGGAAGACGGCAAGTTGATCGCGACCGATAACGTGCGTGGCGCGCGCGTCATTCTGGCCGGCGACTGGATCGATAAAGGCAAGCGAACCCGGGAAATGATTACGTTCCTTCACGATAACCGCGAGCATTTCCTGTTCGTGATGGGCAACCATGAGAATTTCGTCTACAAGTACATGCAGGGCGAGATTCAGGGTGCCGACCCTGAACTGCTGCGGACGTACTTCGACTCCGTGCAGATGCTGGCGGAAGACGAAGCCTTGTTTGCCAAATTCACCGTGCTGGCGGAGTCGGCGCAGCCGTTCTACCGGTTCGCGGGCATTCACGGCCCGTCATTCTACGTCACGCATGCACCGTGCCGGAACAAATACATCGGCAAGCTGGACGCGAACGCCGTCCGTCACCAGCGGAATTTCCGCCTTGACCGCGAGGCTTCCGTCCAGCCGCAGCTGGAATTTCTCCGTCAGGAAGCGGTAGGCAATCATCCGTACCATCTGTTCGGGCATATCGCGGCCAAGCAAGCCTTTCGCATCAAGAACAAGATCCACCTCGACACGGGCTGCGTCCACGGCAATGCGCTGACCGCCGTCCGCATGGGCGCGAAACCGTTCTTCCGCAGCCGCAAGTCGCAGAATACGACCGTGCAGGAGGAGCTGCCCGTACTGTTCCGGGAAGAGAAGAACGTATCGCTGCTGGAGCTCGATGACGACGCATCCCGCAGATTGCGCTACTGCTCGCGCAACCGGGTGAACTTCATCTCCGGGACCATGTCTCCGGCTGATAAAGACGAGGTTGCAGGCGAGTTGGAGTCGCTGCGGAAAGGCCTTCGTTATTTCGCCGAACGCGGCATCGAAAGGGTCGTGCTGCAGCCGAAGTACATGGGATCCCGGTGCAATCTGTACCTGTATCGCGATGTGGAGCAGTGCTACGCCGTCAGCCGGAACGGGTACAAAATCCAATCCGTCGACATGACCCCCGTCTACGAGCGGCTGCTGCTGCGGTTCGGCCCGTACATGGCGGAGCAGGGCGTTGACGTGCTGCTGCTGGACGGCGAGCTGCTGCCTTGGAAAGCGCTGGGCGAAGGACTTATCGAACGGCAATTCCGGCCTATCGATCAGGCGCTTGCGACCGAGCTCGATTTCCTGCGGCAGAACGGCTTCGAGGATGCGCTCGGCTCGCTCATGGGGCAATTCGAGGCCAGCGGCTTCGAGAAGGACCAGCACACGATGAAGAAAGAGGCGCTCAGCGAGCATTACGGGCCGCATGCGTACCAGAACTTTAAATACCTGCGCGACATTCGAGACGCATACGTGCCGCTGGAGCAGCACGAAGAGGCCTATCGCGTGTACAGCCGGCAGCTCGATCTCTATGGCGGGGATGCGGAGCTCGACTACAAACCGTTCGCGATTTTGAAAGAAGTGCTGGAGAGCGGCGAGGAGCGATTCCCGGAAGGCAAGACGTCGGAGACGTACCGGTTTCTGTCGGATGACGAGTTTATCTCGCTCGATCCGGAGGCGGCAGACGCTTATGAGCAAGCGGAGCGTTTCTTCGCCAAGCTGACCGTGGAGAATGGGATGGAAGGCATCGTCATCAAGCCGGAACAGGAGCAGCCGGGCACCGTGCCTTATCTGAAAGTCCGCAACCCGGGCTACCTGTCGATCGTATATGGATACGACTATAGGTTCCCGAACAAATACGGCAAGCTGCTGAAGCAGAAGAGCATCGCGGCCAAGCTGCGGACTTCCGCGAACGAGCACCGGCTGGGCAAAGCGATGCTCGCGGTCAAGCTCGGCGACATTGCGCCTGATCACGCAGGCTACAAGCAAGCCGCAGCGAACCTGCTGTTCGAGACGGCCAAGGAGAGAGAAATCGATCCGCGGCTGTAACCGAAGCTGAAGCCAAAGCCAAAGCTGTAACCGAAGCTGAGGCTGAAGCTTTAGCCAAAGCCAGGGCCAAGGCCCTTGCTTGATACTGTTTGGACGACGGCCGTTTCTCTATCCGGTCAAACGACAGCCGCTTCCTGCCGATATAACGGGAAGATGACCATTCCTGTTAGGGACGAGAAGGAGAGACCCGCCTAATGAACGCTGCAATGCCAACCAAGAAGAAACGCTCAGCCAAGGCGCTGCTCATGACTGCTTCGCTGAGCCTTCTGCTCACGAACGCGCTGTTCCTGGCGCCTTTATCCGCAACGGCCGCTGCGCATTCCTATGAACCGAGCGCGTGGGCGAAAGAGGATGTCAACCGCGCCTATGCATTCGATCTGATCCCGGATGAGCTGTTCTCCGATTATCAGACCGCGATAACGCGAGCCGAGCTGAGCGCCGTCATCGTTCGTTTGTACGAGCGAATGACGGGCAAAGCCGTGCCGGCGCCGACGGCGAAGCCTTTCCGGGACACCGACGACGTCGACGTGCGCAAGGCGTATGCGCTGGGGCTCGTCGGGGGGACGGGGGAGGGCGTATTCACGCCGAATGCGCCGGTTACGCGCGAGCAGCTGGCAGTGATGCTCTACAACGCGATCGCGAAGGCAGGGTTTGCGGACAAACTGCAGGGCCACGCTGCTGTTTCGTTCATGGATGCAAGCTCGATCGCCAGCTGGGCGAAGGAAGCAGCCGGGCAGCTGTCCGCGGCAGGCATCCTGCAAGGCGCGAAGATGAAGGAGGGGCTGCTCTTTCAGCCGAAAGCGAATGCGTCGCGGGAGCAGATTTTCTCGCTAGCCTACCGCATAGCGTCGGGATACGGCCCCTTGTACATCGGCAGCGAAACGGACCTGCTGGAAGCTGCCCTGCATAATGGCCAGGAGCTGATTTTCAAGGATGACCGATCCAAAAGGATCTATGAGGAGGCAGCGCGCGTGAATGCTTCGATTCTCAAGCCGGGCATGACCGACTTCGAGAAAGAGCTGGCCATTCACGATTATCTCGTTCTGCATATTGCCTACGATTACGACAATTATCTGAAAGATACGGTTCCGGCGGATTCTTACAGCGCGTATGGTTCGTTGTTTCTCGGCACCGCAGTCTGCCAGGGGTACGCGTACGCGGCGCATATTATGCTGGAGCTGGCCGGAATCGACTCGCAAATCGTGACCGGTACGGCCAATGGCGTCGGCCATGCTTGGAACAAGGTCAAGATCGACGGCGACTATTACAATTTGGACGTGACGTGGGACGATCCGGTGCCGGACGAGAAAGGCCGCCTCATGTACAGCTATTTCAACGTGACGGATGCCGCTCTGGGCAAGGATCATAAGTGGATCGTTACGGATTGGCCGGCAGCGACTGCCGTGAAGTACGACTACTTCGAATACAAAGGCTGGGCGATGCACAGCGCCGACGAATTGAAGGCGTTTATCGGGAATGCGATCGCTTCGCGGACGAAGGAAGTCAGCTTCAAGGCGGTTTATGCCGGGGATGAGATTGCGGATCTGAAAGCGGCCATTGCGGCAAGCAATGGATTGGCCGGCTATTCGTATTACTACTCGGGACGGGCGTACAAGATTACGTTTCGTTATCGCTAGACGTGATGCGGGAAGCGCGGACTATCGTTTACGATAAAAATAATTAATTGCCTCAATCACTTTTTTCTATTTTTCGATTGACAATCATTCCCTTGGCTCGTATGATTAACACCATCATAACCAGAAAGGAGGTCGACCGACATGACCGGAATGCTTCAACGTCGCTACGCCGCACTGCCGCAACCGAATATTCCGTTCATTGTCCATCGGCCTCTACGGGCCCAAGCAATCGATTAATAAGGATCTCGTCCGTTCCGGCGCGGCTGCGTCGTTCGGGAAGGGAACCCTTCATTTCTTGTTGCGCGAAGACCGTAAGCGATGACGCTTGCGGTCTTTTTGCGTTTTCATTCATTCGCTGCCGTCCGGGAAGGAGGCAGCCTGAATCATATTAATCTTTTAACACGAGAGGAATTAAAGGACTTTATGCAATCAAACAACCCTTACTTTACGCAACCAACAAACCCTTATTATCGGCGAATCGATCTGCCTGCCGGCGATTTGCACGTCTTCGCCCACGACGAATTATTTCATGCCATGGGGAACAAAGTTCTCGAGATGGCGAACAACAATTTGCAAATTCCCCATATCCGCTATATGAGCTATACGCCGGACGCGCATGTCGGGGTCGGCACCTGCATCGGCACGACGGCCGTCTGGGGAGCGGAGGACGGATTCGTCTCGCCTTCCATCGTCGGCAGCGATATCGGCTGCGGCATGCGGGTCCATCTGACGAACCTGCAGGCAAGCGAATTGCAGGACGTGAAGCTGCGCCGCAAGCTGGTGAAGGCGATCGAGAAACGCATTCCGGTGGAAAATCACGCGCGTGGCTACTTCTCCGATATCCGGCTGGAGGATGTGCTGCGCAAAGGGCTGCACGGTCTCCCCGGCAAATACGTGCCGGATGCCTATACGCCGAGAAAAGCGACATCGCTCACGCATGTCGAGAGCAGCCGCTTCCACTTTGACGAAGAAGCGCTGAACCGCATTCCGGAGCCGGTGTGGCATCGGTCGCACCGCCAGCTCGGAACGCTGGGCGGCGGCAATCACTTCATCGAAATCCAGGCGATCAGCCTCAACGAAGAGAACCGGCCTATCGCGGAGAGCTGGGGGCTGCGGGACGGCCAAGTGGCGATCATGATCCACTCCGGCTCCCGTGCATGGGGCGGAGCGGTCAATCAATACAGCGGCTCCGAGGTCGTCAAGACGATGCATCGGCTCGGGCTTGGCACGAGCGATCCGAAGCTCGTGTTCGCGCCGCTCGGCAGCGAAGCCGGGCAGACGTACGCCAATCTGATGTACTCCGCGCTGAACTTCGCCGTGGCGAATCGCCATCTGATGGCCTTCGCTGTCCGCGATGCGTTCAAAGAGACGTTCGGCGCCCAGGCGGAGACGCGCACGCTGTACGATCTGATGCACAATTACGCGTGCGAGGAAGAACACGATGGCGAGGCGCTCTTCGTGCATCGCAAAGGCACGACGCGCGCTCTGCCGGCCGGCCATGCCGACAATCCCGAGCCGTACCGGGAAACGGGCCATCCCGCGCTTATCCCGGGCTCCATGGGCACATCCTCGTACTTGATGGTCGGCGCGCAGGACGGCGGCCGGAACTATCACTCCATCTGCCACGGAGCAGGCCGGGTTCGTTCGCGGAACGCGACGAAGCAGCTGGTCACGGTGGATGAGTTCGCCGCTTCCATGCGCATCGGCCGGGAAGACGAGATCGTCGTCAATCACCGCGGGCTGGAAGCCATCCTCGACGAATCGCCGCAAGCGTACAAAGACGTCGACCGCATCATCGACAGCGTCGTGAACGCAAGACTGGCCGACGTTGTCGCCAAGTGCCGCCCTCTAGCGGTTGTGAAAGGAGTGTGAGCCCAAGCCTATGGGTATGAAACGAATGAATGTACAGCTGCAGCCGGCGGCTGAACCGCCGTTTATCGTCCGTGCCGATCGTTTCGCCGGCGCGTCGCCGGACGCGGGAAGCTATTTCAACTACATCGCGATCGTGCAGGCGATCGCGGATTTTCTGAGCCGACGCTTCGGAACGGCCTTCCGCCTTTATTATCAGGATGACGGCAACGAAGTGTGGAACGGCCTCGAAGCGGATCTGTCGGCCGGTTACGAGGGGATCGAGCATGCGGCGAGCCTGTTCGACCTCGTCGAGACGAGCGTGTTCGAGTTTACGGGCGATCCCGGGCAGAACCAAAGCGGTTATACGATTCGGCCTGCCGTGCGCAACAACCTGTTCATCTATACGCAGCACCGCGTCGCGATGGCCCGCGTGCCCCGCTTGACGGCGCACGGCCTCGGCTACGAGGATCTCATCTTCGGCGAGAACGACGAAGGGATGCTCCGGTTTCTGGAGGAGCTGAGGACGCGCCAGCTTGCGAATCCTAAAATCGTCGTATTCACCGATACCAAGGAAGGATTGGAGCAGAACCGGGAGTCGGCGTCCGCGCCCGTTACCCGGGACGAGGTGTTCATGGATGAAGAGCTGAAGACGCAGATTTACCGCTCGATCGACGAGTTCTTCTCGGAGGACCGGTCGTTCTTCCAGACGTACGGCATTCCGTATAAGAGAGGTATCCTGCTGTACGGCAAGCCCGGCAACGGCAAGACCACGCTGGTCAAATCCATATCGACGACCGCATCCGCTCCCGTCGCGTATTGGCAGATCACGGAATATACGAGCAGCGGATCGATTCAGGAAGTATTCGCGGCCGCGACGCAAATGGCGCCGATGGTGCTCGTCATCGAGGATATCGACTCGATGCCGAACGCCTGCCGTTCGTACTTCCTGAACACGCTGGACGGGGCCACGTCGAAGGAAGGCATCTACCTGATCGGCACGACGAACTATCCGGAGAAAATCGACCCCGCCCTCATGAACCGGGCCGGCCGCTTCGACCGCGCTTACGAAGTGAAGACGCCGAACGAATCATTGCGCCTGTCTTACCTGATGCACAAAGGCTTGGGGCGCTTCGCGGACGAGGAGACGGTCGCCCGCGCGGCGCGAGCGGCGGAAGGCTTCTCGCTGGCCCAGCTAAGCGAGTTGTACGCCTCCGCTGCTTTACAAATGCATTACGAGCATGTCGTGAATTTGGAGCAGCTGATCGCCGAGATGCAGTCGGATTATGCCAAAGGGCGCAGCCGCGAATGGCTGACGGACAATGCGTCCAGGAAGCTTGGGTTCATGTAGGTTCAATCATGCAGGTCCAGGTCCAATACGGGACGCGGACTACGGAGCCGCTGTCTATGCGGCCGGAAAAGCAGAAAAAGGAGCTGCCCGGCAGCCATGCATCGTCGCATGGCCCGGGCAGCTCCTGTAATAGGGCTGTTTCTCGTTATAAAAGTAGGATTATCGGCTTATTGCCCTTCAGCGATGGCTCTTCGTGCAGGCCATTCGTACGAGCCCTTAGTGCTCGCCGTTCAAGGCTTCAATCGCGCGATCCACGAATGGAGCGAGCTCGCCGATCCGTTTGGACACGCTGCCCGCGGACACTTCGTACCGCTTCGCGACCTCGGCTTTGGTCACGTCTTGGCGTCCGGTCAGCAAGGACAGGCTGTATTCCAGCGCGGCGAACACGACGCCCGGCTTCGGCACGATCGGCGCGTTTTCTCTGGAATAAGCGAACCAAATCAGTACCGTCGCATTGATTTCGTCCCATGTGAAACGATCGGCAAGATGCGGGACGAGCTCTTTGGCCAGGCTGCCGTATGGAGGCTGAGACCAAGCGATGCGGTCGATCGACGCGTACATCTCTTCGATCGTCTCGGGTACGGCGATGTATAATTGCTCGTTTTCGAACGAGATCGAAGCAGGCGCTGCCGAGACCTGCGCTTGGGCTTGCAAGGCACGGGACGCCTCGTCCTTGGACAAGCAGCATTTCTTGTATTTCAGCCCGCTGCCGCAGGGACATGGGTCGTTCCGGCCCACTTTGGTATTCTTGATCATAAGGTGAATCGCTCCTTTACGTTAAACATGGTAACAGAAAGGCTCCCATTTCATCAAATATAAACCCAAAAGACATAAATATTGGACAAGCGGAGGCGAAGCGCCCTATGGCATAATGATGAAGGCAAGCACAGCTGGACATCAGTGTTCATCACGAGAATAGGGAGATAGACCGTTTTATGAAACTTGGGGAACAAACGGGGGAAGCGATTCCGACCTGGAAAAAATTAAGTTTATTCGCGCTAACGTGGCCGATCCTCATCGATTCCGTCCTGCGGATGATGCTGGGTACCGCCGATGTATTCATGCTAAGCCGGATTTCGGATAATGTAGCCGGGGCAGTCGGCTTGGCCAATGAGATTATCGTGTTCTGTATTCTAATGTTCGGTTTCGTCGGCATCGGCACGAGCGTGGCAGTCACGCAGTATTTAGGGGCAGGGAAGAAGGAAACGGCGAGCCGCATCTCGGCGCTGGCCATCTCGCTTAACGTCATCTTCGGCCTGATCGTCAGCTTGGTGTTGTTCGTATTCAGCAAGCAGTTCATGGAAATGCTCAACCTGGATCCGGCGCAAATCGCGATTGCGAATAAATATATGAGGTTCATCGGCGGGTTCATCTGGGTCGAAGCGGTGTCGTACGCGGTATCGTCGATTCTTCGCGCGAACGGCAGAACGCGGGACGTCATGTATGTCACGTTCGGCGTTAACGTGCTCCACGTCGCGGGTAATTACCTGCTGATCTTCGGCCACATGGGCTTCCCGGAATGGGGCGTTACGGGCGCGGCCGTCTCGACCATCTGCAGCCGGATTATCGGCATCATCGTCCTGATCATCCTGTTGTACCGCCGTATTCCGAGCCCGATCCGGCTCAAGGATTACGTCTCGTTCGATAAGCAGCATATGAAAACCATTCTGGGCGTCGGCTTGCCGGCGGCTGGCGAGCAGATCGCTTGGCAGTCCCAATATATGATGATCATGAGCTTCGTCAACATTATCGGGCAGCAGGCGCTCAGCGCGCATATCTACGTGTTCAATATCAGTATGTATTTCATGGCGTTATCCACGTCGATCGGCATCGCGACCGAGATCATCATCGGCCACATGGTCGGAGCGGGGGAGAAGAAAGCCGCTTATTACAGGCTGTTGAAGAGCCTGCGATTAAGCATCGTGATGACGGCCGTCGTCGTCGCCATCACGGCCTTGTTCCGCTTCAAGCTCGTCGGCTTGTTCACGGACGATCCGAAGATTATCGCGATGGGAGCGGGCATCTTCCTCATCTCGCTCGTGCTGGAGCCGGGACGCGTGTTCAACATCGTCGTCATCAACTCGCTCCGCGCGGCCGGGGATGCGAAATTCCCGGTGCTGATGGGCGTATTCTCGATGTGGGGCGTTTGCGTGCCGCTGGCCTACTATCTGGGCGTGCATCTGGAGTGGGGCTTGGCCGGCATCTGGATCGCGTTCACCGTGGACGAATGGCTGAGGGGACTGCTTATGCTGGCGCGCTGGAAGAGCGGCGTGTGGGCGAAGAAGTCGTTCGTGCATCCTCCCGTGCAAGAGCAGCCGGAGGCCACGGTCAGCGTGTGAGCCTGCGAATAGCCAAGCGAAGTGAATAAGTGAACCGAATAACGGCAACCGGGGCGGTGGATCGCCTTGGCTGTCGTTTTTTTGTTGCGTTCCGCGGGCTTTTCTATATTATAATTGGTATACCTTTACAGAATTATTGCCGGCAAGCTTTCTAAACTAGCCTCGTGGGACAAGGAGAGAAGCGAATGAATCAGGAAGTGACGGATTTTATTGCGGCGGTGAAAGAACCTTGGCAAAGCGAGCTCTGCGCGGGACTGCGCGAGGTCGTTCACGGCGCGGTACCGGAGGTGCAGGAGCGCATTCAGTATAAGAAGCCGCATTTTCTCAAGAACGGCAAATATGCCGCCGTCATCAGCACCTCGAAGGACGCTGTCAGCTTCACGATCTTCAACGCGACGGAGCTGGCGCTCCCGGAAGGGCAGTTCGACGGACCGCCCGAGAGAAAGACGTTGAAGCTGAAGAAGGGCCAGTCGTTCGACGCGGAGCAGCTGACCGGATTGGTGAGACAGGCTTCGTCGACGCTGTAGGCGTGGGAGCGCAAGCAATATAATAACAGTCTCCATAGCTCAAGAAGGCCATCCAGGTGATCACCTGGATGGCCTTCTTGTTTGAGCGCACTTATGAGCCACTCATGAAACGCGTAACAAACGCGAATCGACGCTTAAGGAAGAATGTTGCCCGCAGCGCGGTAGATGGCGTACCACTCTTCGCGCGTCAAGCGGATTTCGCTTGCGCGGATGCAATCCTTGATGCGCTCGATGTTCATCGTGCCCGTCACCGGCTGCATGTTCGCAGGGTGGCGAAGCAGCCAAGCGATCGCGATCGTCGTGTTGCTGACGTCGTACTTCTTGGCGACCTCGTCGATTTGCGCGTTCAGTTCCGGGAATTTCGGGTTGTCCAGGAATACGCCTTCGAAGAAGCCGAATTGGAACGGCGACCACGGCTGGATCGTGATGTCGTGCAGGCGGCAGTAATCCAGGATGCTGCCGTCGCGGCTGATGGCGGAATCGTTCACCATGTTCACGTTCACGCCGTTCGAGATCATGTTGGCGTTCGTGATGCTAAGCTGCAGCTGGTTCGCGACGATCGGCTGCTTCACGAATTTTTTGAGCAGCGCGATTTGGTTCGGGTTCTGGTTGGAAACGCCGAAATGGCGCACTTTGCCCGAGCTTTCCAGCTGATCGAACGCTTCCGCCACTTCTTCCGGCTCGACGAGCGCATCCGGACGGTGAAGCAGCAGGACGTCGAGGTAGTCGGTTCTCAGACGCTGCAGGATCTTGTCGACGGACGACAGGATATGCTCTTTGGAGAAGTCGAACTGTCCTTGGCGAATGCCGCATTTGGATTGCAAAATAATTTTTTCGCGCACGTCGTCGCTCATATGGATAGCATCCGCGAAGATTTCCTCGCAGTTTCCGCCACCGTAAATATCGGCATGGTCAAAGAAGTTCGCGCCTTCCTCGAGCGCGGTCTGTACGAAACGCTCCGCGCCGGCTTTGTCCAGCGAGTTGATGCGCATGCAGCCGATAGCCACGACAGGCACTTCCAGATTGCTAGTGCCGAGTTTGATCGTTTTCATGATAACAATGCCTCCTGTTCATTTAAGAAAGATGGGTTAGAACCGATCGCCGAAGCCTTACATGAAACCTGAATACGCTATGTATTCCCTTAAAGATTGTGACATACAACAAGGCCTGTTTCAAGGGCGGCGGATGGGTTAAATCCACTGTAGCTGTACTTTGCCCAAGCGGGACGCGGGAGTCCCGAATAACTTAGCCTGCAAGTCGGAGCCCCCTCCGCGCCGATCTTTGCTATAATGGACGAAACAAGAGACGTTACAAGAAATGTTACAATGCCGTTGTCATGCAGAAGCAACACCCAAATCCGAGAAAAAGAATGTGATGATGTCGTGGCTCAGTCGGCGTATCGAATACGAAAACAAGCCCTGCTGGCAAAACTGCAAGCGCGCGTCGCGATCGGCGATTACCGGACGCTGACCGCGCTGTTCCTGCCGCTTCTGATCGACCAAGCGTTCATCGTCTGCCTGAACGTGGTGAACGTTGCCATGATCAGCTCCTCGGGCGTATCGGCGATCAGCGCGGTGAACATGGTCGATTCGCTGAATTTCTTCCTCGTCAGCGTCTTCGTCGCCGTATCCACGGGCGGAACGGTTATCGTGGCGCAGTATAAAGGGAGCGGTAACGCGCCGATGGTGTCCAAGGCGGCGGCCAGTTCGATCGCGGCCGTCACGCTGTTCGCGCTTGGAATCAGCTTGGCGATGATCGCGCTCCATGGACCGACCCTCCATCTGCTGTTCGGGTCTGCGTCGCCGGACGTGTTCGACAAAGCGAAAACGTATTTCATCGGGAGCTGCGCATCGTACGCGGGGATCGCATTGGTCGAAGCGGTCTGCGGCGCATTGCGGGGCATCGGGCAGTCGCGGGCTTCGCTCGTGCTCTCGCTCGTTATGAATCTCTCGTACGTGCTGCTGAACGTGCTGTTCATCAACGGACTGCACATGGGCGTGCTTGGCCTCAGCATCTCCGTCAATGTGGCGCGTTACGGGGCTGCGCTGTACGCGCTCTATTATTTGGTCAAGAAGAACACGAACCTGCATTTGCGCATCAAGGACATGCTTCAGGTCAAGTTGGACATGATTCGTAAAATCCTATACGTTGGACTGCCGTTCGCGGCCGAGCAAATGTTCTTCAACGGCGGCAAGATCGTCACCCAAATCTTCATCGTCCATCTGGGCACGAATGCGATCGCGGTTAACGCGATCGGCGGCTCGTTCGCGCAGCTGACGCAAATTCCTTCCAACGCGCTGGCGCTGACGGCGATTACGGTCATCGGCCAGAGCATGGGACGGCAGGACACCGAGGCCGCGCGCAAGTATGCCCGCGCATTCATGTGGATATCGAGCATGTTCCTGCTTGCCACGGCGTTAATCGTCGTGCCGCTGTTTCATCCGCTCGTCAGCCTGTTCCATCCGCCGAAGGAAATCGTGCACGACATCTTCATTATCGTCCTTATCAATGCGGTTACCCAGGTGCTGCTCTGGTCGCAAAGCTTCATCATGCCGTCTGCGCTGCGGGCGGCGGGCGATTCGAAATTCACGTCGCTGGTGTCGCTGCTGTCCATGTGGCTGTTCAGAATCACGCTCGGTTATTTGCTCGCCATCGTGCTCCACGGCGGCATCGTCGCTGTCTGGCTGGCGATGAACCTGGAGTGGGGCGTGCGGGGGGCTGTCTTCCTCTGGCGCTTCCGCGGGAAGAAGTGGTATCAGCATAAGTTGATTTAAGATAACGTTTATTCGCATCGCATTGCATTGCATTGCGTCGCGCCGACGGGGATTCATCCCGGCGAAAAGGAAGCGCAGAGAGGAGGCAGGGGCCGGATGACCATTAAGCTCGGATACGTGGGCGTGGAGGACACGATGGCGTTCATTACTTCGATTATCCGGCAGAACGGCGAGTTCGAATGCCTGCCTTTCGCGCATGAGCGGTTCGAAGACATCGGCCCGATCGTGACGGCGAACGCCGAGAAGGTCGACATGTGGCTGTTCTCCGGCCCGCTGCCCTATCGGGCGGCCCGAGAACAGGCGCCGGGGATCACGAAGCCGATGTTCTATATCTCCTACAGCGGCGCCGGGTTATATCGGACGTTATGCCAGCTGTTCTACCGGGAGCGCGTCGACATGAGCCGGCTGAGCTTCGACATGTACGGTCCTAAGGAGTTGGCGAAGGTCGCGGAGGAGCTGGGGCTGACCGGCGCCGCGTTGAACGGCAAACCGTTCGACGGCTCGTATCAGGCATTGATCGATTACCATGCGGACTTGTGGCGCCGCGGCGCAATCGATTATGCCGTCACCTGCGTCTGGTACGTGCAGGACAAGCTGAAGGCGCTCGGCGTTCCCGTGCTTCGCGTCATTCCGACGGAAGCTTCCGTGCAGGCGGCATTGGCGGAAGCGTCGCGCACTTGGGAGACGCTCCGGTACATGGATGCGCAGATCGCCGTGCAGCTGGTGGAGACGGATCCTTACGCGGGCTTGACGAGGGATACGTTCGGCTCCGACGAGCTGTTCCGCTTGGAGCTGACTGTCAGCGAATCGCTGCTGGATTACTCCCGGCGGCTGCAAGGATCGCTGAAGACGATCTCGCCGGGCCGGTATGC
Source organism: Paenibacillus rhizovicinus (assembly GCF_010365285.1). Taxonomy (NCBI): domain Bacteria; kingdom Bacillati; phylum Bacillota; class Bacilli; order Caryophanales; family Paenibacillaceae; genus Paenibacillus; species Paenibacillus rhizovicinus. The sequence goes on along the minus strand of NZ_CP048286.1, from coordinate 3,126,768 downwards.
GATCTTCACCACGCGAGGCATCTTGAAGGACGTGACGCGCGGGTTCGAGCAAATCCCGGAAGGCCCGGAGCTGTCCGGCCTCGGGGCGGAGCTGACCTGCGGCATCGGCATCGGCCGCACCGCTTACGAAGCAGAGCTGCTGGCAGGCAAAGCGCTGATGCAAACCCGGCAATGCGGCAAAGGCGCCTGGATGGTCGCTTTCGACGACAAAACGATCACGGGGCCGCTCGGACGGACGGAGCAGTTGTCCTACTCCTATTCTGCCGAAGGCTTGCAGACCGTCAGCGAACGGACGGGGCTGAGCACGGCAACGCTCGGCAAGATCGAAGCGGTGCTGAGGAAGACGCGGACGGATGTCCTCACGTCGACACAGCTGGCGCAGCAGATGATGATCATGCCGCGAAGCGCCAGGCGCATTCTGATTCAGCTCGAAACGAGCGGGTTTGCGGAAGTTACAGGCGAAGAAACGGCCGGCGCAAGAGGAAGGCCGCTGAAACTATACCGGATTACATTAAGACGAGCCGACTGACGCTCGTCTTTTTTTGCTGTCCCTCATCATGTGTTTCGTATATCTTTTTCATGGATTTTTTTCGTTGACAGGCCGGGCGGCATTGATTAATATACGGTCATAGCCTTTAATAGACCGTAATTAGCGATGCGCGATGGAGGGACGACGGATGAACATCCTAGTGTGCAAGCATTTTGCATTTGACGATGAAAGTGCCCTTGCAGCATGGGCCGAGCGGCAAGGCCACGCGCTGCGCGTGCTCTTACCTGCCGAGCTGGCTGCGTATCCGGTGCAGGAGTCGTTCGACATGCTCGTCATCTTGGGCGGTCCCATGAGCGTATATGAAGAAGCGCGCTATCCGTGGCTGATCGGCGAGAAGCGGTTCGTCCGGGACTGCATCGATGCGGGCAAGCCCGTGCTCGGCATTTGCCTCGGCGCGCAAATGCTGTCCGAGGTGCTGGGAGGCGTCGTCTATCGCAACGACCGGAAGGAAATCGGATGGCACGCCGTGCAGCGAACGGAGGAGCGGCATCCTTGCTTCGAAGGCGTCCCGCAGTCGTTCACGAGCTTCCAATGGCATGGCGACACGTTCACGCTGCCGGAAGGCGCGGTTCGTCTTGCGAGTTCCGAAGCATGCGGCAATCAGGCATTCGCGTACGGAGAAACGGTGCTGGCGCTTCAGTTTCATCTGGAGACGACGCCGGTCTGCATCGGCACGATGCTCAGCGTTTGGGCAAGCGAGCTGACGGAGGCGCCGTTTATTCAACCGGCTGCCGAGATTGCGGCGCAGACGGAGCGAAGCGAGGCATCCCATGCGCTGCTCGCGGGAATCTTGGATCGGCTGGCGGCCGCCGCCGCAGCCACGGCCAAGGCCATAGACTGCAAGCAGGGGCAAGGACAGGAGACGTCAGCGCCGCAGAAGCCGCGAACGGCCTAATAACGATTATAGAAGTACGATTCACGAGGCCGCGGGCCGGTGGCTCTCTTTCGGCAGCCAGCGTTCTGCGGTTTTTTTTTATTGCCGGATATGTATTTAACGTTGTTGATGATTCGCAGGGCGTAGAAATAAACTTCCCGTCGAGGGAGCAGAATAAGTCATGATTAGTGGTATTTTCCTAGGTCCGGCGCCTGAATTTCGCATGTTTTGCGGCGTTGGGCGTTCTTTCTTGGGATGATTAATTATTTTTATAGTCATAATAAAAATAATTTTACAATTACCTATAGTCGAGCCGGGAAAAAAGCGATACAGTAGAGACAGAAGAAAGGCTGCTGTCATACTCGAAGCGTCTTGTGATTATTTTCACATTTCTCCCTTTTCGACGACGGAATGCTTCACCGCGTTACTCGCTTAATGGGATTAAACTTGCCATGCCGCTTAGGCGGCACGCCGGTTCATCTGACGGGATGATTGCAGCTGAGTGACTACATCTGAAGGAGGCAATACAATGAGTGAAACAATGGTATCGAACCTGGAACAGCAAGATGCATCGGCGGCGCTCGTCAAATCGGACGTACTCGATCAACTGCTAAAGCCGGAAGTGCAAGAAGCGCTGACACAACTGGTGGACCAGCTTCCTAAACTGTCCGAAATGATGAGCTTGATGACGAAAACGTACGAACTGGCGCAAAAGGTTGCATCCGACCGCATCCTGATCCAAGACACGGTGGGCGGCATTCAAGAAGTCGTTAAACCGCTGACCGAGAAAGTAAAAGGCTACGCATCCGCGGCGATCGAAGCGAACGACCGTGCAGAGCAAAGCGAGAACGTCATCGGCTTGTTCGGCATGATCAAACTGATGAAAGATCCGGAATTGCAAAAGATGCTTCGCTTTGGCCAAGCATACCTCGACATTCTGGGCGAAAGAAAGAAACAGGGCTAAACCGACCGAACCGATATCGACGATTCATAACTTATGCGAAGTACGGAGGATGAGATCCCATGAGAAAAGAAATACTGATTCTAGGCGGCGGCTACGGCGGCTTGCTTAGCGCGCTGTCCGCTCGCCAGCATCTGACTACCGATGAAGCGAACATCACGATTATTAACCGCGTTCCCTCGCACCAAATCATTACGGAGCTTCACCGTCTCGCTGCAGGCAACGTAGCCGAGAAAGCCGTTGCATTGCCGCTTGAGAAATTGCTTAAAGGCAAATCCGTTAACGTCGTTGTAGGCGAAGTGCAAGCAATCGACGTTGCCGGCAAACAAGTCGCTCTGAACAACGGTTCGTCGTACCGCTACGATAACCTGGTGCTCGCACTGGGCAGCGAAACGAACTACTTCGGCATCCCGGGCTTGCAAGAGAACAGCCTGACGCTGAAATCCGTTCATGATGCGAACCGCGTATTCAACCACGTTAAAGACCGCATCAAAGCATATGCAACAAGCAAAAACAAAGCAGACGCTACGTTCATTATCGGCGGCGGCGGTCTGACTGGCGTCGAGCTGGTCGGCGAGCTTGCTGACGAGCTTCCGGGCATCTGCCGTCAATACGGCGTGGATTTCGCGGACGTTTCGATCTCGCTGGTTGAAGCTATGCCGACAATCCTGCCGATCTTCTCGCCTGAACTGATCGGACGCGCGGTAACGAGCCTCGAAGCTCGCGGCGTGGAATTCCTGACAGGCCTTGCGATCACGGAAGTAAACGGCAACGTCGTTACGCTGAAAGACGGCAGAACGATCGAAACGAATACGCTTGTTTGGACAGGCGGCGTTCAAGGCAGCTCCCTCGTGGGCAACTGCGGCATCGAAGTTAACCGCGGCCGCGCAACGGTTAACGAGCACCTGCAATCCACTTCGCACCCTGAAGTATTCCTGGCTGGCGACTGTGCAGTCGTATTCGCACCGGAAGGCCGTCCATACCCGCCGACAGCACAGCTGGCATGGCAAATGGGCGAACTGGCAGGCGCGAACATCGGCGCATTGATCAAAGGCGCTAAAATGGACACGTTCAGCCCGGTATTCTCCGGTACGCTTGCAAGCCTGGGCCGCAAAGACGGCATCGGCGCCGTTGGCGGATCCGGCATCGAGCTGAAAGGCACGCCTGCTTCCTTGATGAAGAAAGCAAGTAACGCGCGCTACCTGTCGCACATCAACGGCTTGTTCTCCCTGGCTTACTAATAGTCCCAGGCCAGTTAGCCGTACGAATATCCACAATCCATAACGCAAACAACCCCAGCTCGCGATGAGCCGGGGTTGTTTGCGTTGCGAAGGCGTTGGAATCCGTTAAGAACGAGCGGAGAGGCTGTTGATAAGCGTTGGCGAGCTGTTAAGAAAGAAACGCAGCTGTTGAGAAGCATGCGATATGGTCCGGAAATTCGGTGAAGATTCGGTGAAGAACGGCCGATTCATCCACTTATCAACAGGGTTATGCACAATGCTAACAGGTGCGAAACCGCTGCTGTGCGTAATTTTTTGAAACCATGCTAACATATCCACAGGTTAAACTATTCACAAGTGGACAGCCGGCTCACTCTTCTTCCTCGTTAATTAATACCGTTACAGGATTGGATTGAACGACGCCCGGTACCCGCTGTCCGTTCGGCGCGACGTATTCGAAGGTCATGTTCGCCGTGTTGACGGCAATCAAATTATGCGGCTCGCGGATGGCCTTCGCTTCGAACGCAACGGTTACGGAGCTGTTCGCTCCAATAAACCCGATTGGAATCCCTGACGCCGGATTGGCGCCGGGAACGGGCCTGCCTGCGACCGTGACGCTGTTATCCACAAAGGATAGTCCCTCCGGCAAGCTGTCGTGGAGAACGGCTTTGTCGAACGGCGTATTGCCCGGGTTGGTGACGTTCACCGCGAAGGTCACTGTTCCGCCGACGAGGACTTCGGTGACGCTGGCGGATTTGACGATTGTTGGAGGCGCGAGCACTGGAACGGTTACGACGTTGGTGAATATCCGTTCCGTGAAGGTCCTTCCGTCCGGCAGAAGGAACACGAGCAGCATATTGCCTTGGTTAACCAGCACGCCGGAAGGCGGATAGAACTCGACCCGCAGCTGGAAGGTGATGACGTTCGTGATTTGCGGCAAAATCGTGCCGAGCAGCGTACCGGTAAACCGGTTAGCCCCCGGTATGGAGAATCCGTTCAAGGTCACGCTGTTCTCCACGAACGACGTGCCTTCCGGAAGGTTATCGAACCAGGTTGCGTCCGCATTGTAGTGACCGTTATTCGTCACTGTCGACACGTATTGAATGACGTCTCCGACGAACGCGAATGGAGGGAGCGCCCGCTTGGTGGCCACGACGGTCGGCTCCGTGACGATCACTTCGACGATATTGGATACCGCCGTCTGTGTAATGCCGCCGCTGGTGAACGAAACGGTCGCGTAATCATCGATGAAGCCCAGCGGCGGAGGATCCAAGTTGATCGAGACGTCGAACGTCACGACGACCGTTGCTCCGGCGGGCACGGTCCCGATATTCAGTCCGGCGAGGACATCGCCGTTAACTGGAACGCCGCCGACCTTTGTGCTGCCCGGTACGATAGCGCCTCCTGGGGTCGGCGTGTCGGTGACGACCGTGTTCAGGGAGTCAGCCGTTCCGATATTAGTGATTGAAATCGTGTAGGTGATGGTGTCGCCGATCATGACGGACGTATGGGATACGCTCTTGACGGCTTCGAGCATGAACAGCGGATCCCGCACGTTGACGATATTGGACGTTGTCGTGCTGGTCACCGGAGACTGGCCTGGCGGCGTGTAAGTGAAGGTAGCGTTCGCCTGGTCGGTATAGAACTGGCTCGGCGACGCAGCGATGATAAGCACGTTGTAAGAGACGACCACGGCATCGCTTGGCGGAATCGGGCCAACGGCGATGCCGGCAAGCGGACTTGCCGCCGGAGAGAGCGTGCCGTCGATTCGGACGGAGCCGGGAACGAACGAGCTGTACGCATTGAGCGGATCGAATACGACCGCGCCGAGCGCAATGTTGCCGGTATTGCTGACGGTGACGGAATAATTGACGACATCGCCGACGCTCGCCGTGTCGACGCCTGCGCGCTTCACGAGCGAGATGCCCGGCTGCACGACCGGGATCGTAACCGTATTGGAATGCGACGAAGTCGTTAAGGACCCGGAGGTGAACGTCACCATTGCCTGATCCGTGAGTTCGGCGGGGTCCGGCAAGGCGTTGACGACGATCTGAAACGTGACAATGACGGTTGCGCCCGCGGGGAGCGTGCCGATCGGAATGCCGGTGATCGGGCTGGCGCCAGGCACGGGAACGCCGCCGACCGTCGCGCTGTCCGGCACGAAGGAGGAGCCGGCCGGCACGTTGTCCGTCAAGCTGACCGCCGTCAGTGCGGCTGCATTGTTATTCGTCACGTTAATCGAATACGTGACGACATCGCCTACGACAGCGCTCGGCAGATTGGCTGATTTGACCGGTGTCAGCATCGGTGAGGAAACCGGAATGTCGACCGGGTTGGAGACGATGAAGCCCGGGATGCGGCGGTGATCGGGCAGGATGACTTCGAACGCGGTCCCGAACGCATTATGGACGATGTTGTTGGGCGGTATGGAGGTGACCAGCAGCTGGTATTGAATCGTGGTGGATTGGAAGAGATTCAAGACGCCGATATCGATGCCGACATTAGGGTTGTCTCCCGGCTGGCTGACGCCGTTCACGGAAACGGTGCCCGCCACGAAGGCGGTGCCGGCCGGCAGCGGATCGGTTACGATCCCCGTCGTGTCTATGTTGCCGATGTTCGTGATCGTGAGCGTATACGTAATCATATCGCCGATCATGGCATTCGTCAGGTCGGCTGCCTTATGCACCTTGATTAACGGCAAGAATACGGGGATTTCCACGATGTTGGAAGGGACGACGGTCGAGATGGGCGGAGCTCCCGGCGTCGGCACGAAGGTGAAGGCCGCGGTAGCCTGGTTCCGCAGCTCGGGCGGCGCGGGCAAGGAGACGACGACTTCATCGAACATGACGATAACCGATGTATTCGGGGCGATGCTCCCGATCGGCACGCCCATCGTCGGGTCGGCGTTTGGCAATTGCACGCCGTTGACCCTGACCGTGCCCGGAACGAAGTTCGCGCCGTCGATTTCGTTGTCGAAGAATTCGACGGCGGTCGCGCTGATGATGCTGGTATTATCGATCGTCACGGTATACGTAACGATATCGCCGATGACCGTTGCCGCTTGGTTCGCCGATTTCGTCAGATGAAGGAGCGGCTCGACGATGTCGATCTCGATGCCGATGGCGTCCACGAGATAGCCGTCTCCGTTCGTCGTCAGCCGGAATACGGCGGAAGTCTCGTTGTTGATCAAGGTATTGGAAATCGAAACATCCGTAATATCCCAGCCTTGCCGGCCGCCGATGATATTGGAGCCGGGCGATCCGTTAATTTGGTTCCGGCTGCCGAATGTACCCGACGTGTCAAGTGTGCCGTCGCTTTTGTTGATCTGGGAGGCGAAGAAGTTGTTGACGAAATTGTTCGGCCCGAATAATGCGATCAACGTGCCCGGCGTCGATCCGAACAGGAACCGATCGCCGGTCTTATTGGCATCGCCTTCTTGCGCGCTGATCTGGGCGCGTCCGTCGAGCGGGCCGGTGAATGGCGTGGCAAAGCCCGTAATGACGGTATCCACCGGGCCGGAGGTCGCTTGGATGACCGTTGCGCCGACCCTCAGCGACAGATTGCGGAGCGGCGCCGCCGGGTCATGATAGAAGACGGCGAGCGTCCACCCGGCATGGTTGGACGACGGTTCGGGAATGACGATCGTGCCGACGACGCTGTTGGTCGCGTAGGTGCCCGCCCCGGCTGCCGCGACGATGCTCGTCACTTCGGCCGATCGGACATAGGCTTGCGTGCCTTGACTGAGCACGACCGTTTGAGCGGTGGCGGAGGCTGGCGTCACGCTGAACGTCCCCGCAGGCGTTTGAAAGCCGACCGCATTGTCGATCGCCGCGCTGAGGTTGACGCCTCCGTTGATATACGTGCCGCCCCAAATGAGCTCCGCATAGATAACCGTCGCGACGGGGGGGAGCACGAGCACGGCCGAAGAGCTGTTCAGCAAGTAATTGCCCGTCGTCCCCGCGGGATACGTGCCGAAAGTCAGGGCCGTGTTCGTCGTTGTGAATGCCCCGATCGCATCCACGGTACCGGGCACGCCGACGGTATCCGACCGGCTGAGCCCAAGCGTATTGCCTGTGAAAATCGCACCGCCATTCTCATTTAGGAAGAAACGGTTCACGAAAGGCATTGTCGGTATCCTCCTTTTAACGCAAATACTGATATCTATGTGCGCCGCGAGGAAATAGAATAGCCTTCTCCGGAGAGAAGGCTATCGTGCGTCAATTCTAATTTCTTCTTAATCCGCGGCGCGCATGGAACTGCTTCCATTGAAAGTACATGAAGCAGCCGAGGCAGAAGCCGCTGAGCGCGAGCACGACGGCAGCCGTCAGCATGCCGAGACTGATATACGCGAGCACCTGGGCGCCAAGAGCGGACGCAATCAGCGCAACGGCCAGGAACAAGATGGCCAGCAGGCTGTTGAATCGAAGCAGCTCGCGGCTTTCCGTCCTGGTGCTGGACGGCAGGAGGGGAGAGAGCGCGCGGATGAATACGTTATATCGGATGCCGTACGTTCGGCTGATCAGCTGTACGAGGAGCGGAAGGGCGAGACTCCAGAACTGTTGGGTAATCACCGTTGCGACGATGCTTAGGAAAATGCCTAATTGGTTGCCCCGCACGCGGTGAAGCGGAACCTCGTCGATGCATGCATAAGAATCAAGCGTAATGGATCGTGCCATGAGCGATGCCTCCGTCCCGATTGAAGTATGTTTCTATTATACATTAAATCCGAGTATTCGGGTGGGTATTTATTTCATGGACATCGAGGCGTCGTTTACGAACGAAATAGCCGATCCGATCAATCGCTGCCGAGATACGCATGCCACTCCGTATTCCGCGATCTTCCAGATGAATTGACTCGCCTAATTTGCATAGGTAAAATAACTAATAGCTAACATGTCGGGATTGACGGGTAAAGGGGCAGGAGCAAAGCGATGGAATCGATCGGATTGGTGTTGGAAGGCGGGGGAATGCGAGCCGTCTACACGGCAGGTGTGTTGGAGTATTTTCTGGAACAAGGCGTGTATTTCCCCTATATGATCGGCGTATCGGCGGGCGCTTGCGTGGCGACGAGCTATCTTGCTCGCCAGAAGGGGCGGAATAAGATCGTCAACGTCGATATGATCACGGATAAACGGTACATTTCGTGGAGCAATTATTTTCGGAAGGGTCAAATGTTCGGCATGGATTTTATATTCGATGAAATCCCGAACAAGCTGGTGCCGTTCGACTTCAAGGCTTTTGCGGCCAGCCGCGAGGAATTCGTTGCGGCGACGACGGACGTGGTGACCGGCGAGACGATCTTCTATCGCAAAAGCGATCCGGACTTCGATGTGCTCACGGTGCTCCGGGCGTCCAGCTCGCTACCTTTCATCGCGCCGATCGTGAATTACGACGGCAGGCAGCTGCTCGACGGCGGCATCTCGGACCCTATTCCGCTCCAGCAGGCGGAGAAAGACGGCTTCGCGCGCAACGTCGTCGTCTTGACGCGGGACGTCGGATACAGGAAATCGCCGAATCGCTTTGCCTGGTTCGTACGGCGCATCTACGCCAAATTTCCCGCATTCGTCAAAATCATGCTCCGCCGGCATCAGGTCTACAATGATCAAGCTGCCTACATCCGCAAGCAGGAAGAACGCGGGAACGCCTTCGTGATCCGTCCTCAGCAGCCGCTGGAAGTCGGACGGATGGAGAAGAACTCCGCGAAGCTCGACGCCTTGTATCTGCAGGGCTACGAGGATGCGAAACGGCTGATGCCATCGCTGAAGGCTTGGTCGGAGAAGCATTAGCGAGCGCAAAACAAGACAATGCTCGGCAAACACAAGGACGCATGCGCGAGGGACGCAACCTAGCCGCCCCTGCAATCGCATCGCAATAAACGATCGACGGCGATTCCTAATCAGTCAACTGATGCGGATCGCCGTTTCTGTTTAGTCTGGAAGCCCGCCGGGAATGGTTCGGCTCATGCGGTCCAGCGATTGTGCAATACGCCGGATAAGCGGACGCGAGCGGAAATAGCCGCCATGCGAGACGGGCGTCCAGCCGAGCGGCCCGGGACAGCGAACTTCGATGTCCGCGGTAACGGCAGCGGCGTAGTCCGCATTTAGCCCTTGGAGCGGATAGGCGATGACGTCGTCGCGGTCGTAGAAGTTAATCCATTCCCCGATGCCGAGCGGTTTGAGCGCGGGAGCAGGCACGGAGATAGGCGTTCCGAAATGCTCGAAGCGCATGTTCCACAACGCGATGGGGCTGCCCAGCGTGTAGAAATGGGTGAGCGTTTCGCCTCCGACCAGCTTGGAGCGGCTCGAGCGGATGAACTCGGCGGCTTTCGGCCGCATTCTTCGATACTGCAGATCGTAGAAGTAGTTGCTGGATATAATGGTGCCGAGGCTATGCGCGATAATGCATAGCGGCGCGTCATCGCCTGCCCGGTTGGCCAGCCGCTGCAGCTGCTGGGCGTAACGCGCATGAATATCATCGTAAATGTAATCGCGCGGACACGGGTCGTTGTCCTTCGGGATGGCCTGGTACGCGATGGCGTCTCCGATATAGTTGACGATGAAGGATCGCAGCTTCAGCGTTTCGTTCCAGCGAAGCCTGTCTGCGTTCGTTCGCTGCCAAAGCTTCTTCTCCAGCGAATCCGTAATGTCGCCCCAATAGATGCCTTCGACGATTAGCCTGACCCTTGGATTCAACGCCGCCATGGCCTCCTGCAGCTTCGCCGTCAATTCCGAATGGAAATCATCGTGCTGCTGGCCGATGCCGTGCACGATGCCTACTGCAATCCGCATGCTGCCGCCTCCCCGCCTCTTGCTGCCTCCAGCTGTTACTTTATAGGTATTCCGGCGGAAGACGGCATTAGAAGCCGTAGGGCTTTTACAGGAAAAACATAGAAAAAGGCCGAATGGTAGCGGCTTTGGGCTCCATAGGACTTCAGAACTTTCGACCTCCTACCGATATTGCATAGTAGTGAATATTAATGCATGAGGTGGATAAATTGCTGTTCTTCATGAAATGTTTCTTTGCCGCGCTGACTGTCGTGGGCGGATTCTCATTCCTGATGATTTATATTTACAAATCGTTGAAGCACGGCGTATAAGCCCGATCGGGCCCTAATAAGACGGCAAAAGCGCGTATCCGAAGGTCGGATGCGCGCTTTGTTCTGAATATGCCGGTTATTGCATAGCGTGACTTCGGCGCCGGAGTGAAGCGGCTGCATAGCCTAAGCGCCTCATCGCCGCGTACGCAGTATATGCAGAGCGGCGGTTACAGCCACCAGCCGTTGTCCTTCTCCTCCAGCAGCTCGGCGTTCACGTCGTTCCATTCGAACGAGGTTTCTTCGCCGTTCATCAGCCAGCGGCTCGGACAGGTGTTGTCCAGCCAATCGAGCGGTTCGGCGACCGGCATCGGCTCGGCAGCCAGCTCGAACGCGCGGCGGATGGCCCGTTCCTGCTCCTTCGTCACGATGGATGGATCGGCCGAGACGAAGAGCGGCGTGCCGCTGCCTGCCAGCAGGTTCAGCCACTGTTCGTTCAGCGCCCAAGGCACGTCCGCCGTCAGTCCGAGGCAGTCCGCGTCGTGGCTGTAGAAAGTGCCGTGCTGCGGCATCCGGAACGCCAGCGTGTTCACGCCCATGTACCGCGTGCGCTCCCACCACTTGCCGCTCGTGTCGTCGCCGGTCCGCTGGATCTCGAACAGGCCCGCCGACAAATGGCTGAACGTGTTGCAGCCGATGACGGCCGCTTGTCCCGACGCTTCCGCGATCGTGCGGTAGAGCGCCAGCGTGATTTCCGCCGTCGTGCGGGAACGGTCGCGGAACGATTGCCGGAGGGCATGGGGCCGGGATTTCATCGTGAAGCCCCACTGGCCGAGCAGGTCGAACGTCGTGAAATCATGCTTCAGCAGGTCGATTCCCCATCCGGCCATCAGCTCCACCGATTCCCGGACATGCTGCAGTACGTCCGGCAAGCTCGGATCGAGCACTTGCCCGCCGCTTGCGGCATAACGAACCCACTCGGCCGGCACGTCTTCCGCCGTTAGCAGCGGCCGGCACCAGATGCCGGGTTTCACGCCGGTTTCTTTCATCTCGCCGATCAGGCGCTCCATGTCCGGGAACTTGGCATTGCCGACCCACGGTCCGCCGTTGCAGGCGCCGCCGCCGCTGACCAGCTGCCAGCCGTCGTCGATGACCATGTACGGCCGGTTCTCCTTGTTCGACGACAGCGAGGACATAAACCGCGAATCCGCCAAAATCTCCGCATGCGAGCTGTTGCCATAGGCGTAGTACCAGTTGTTGCCGCCGTAAACCGGCTGCTTCGGCATGACGGGATTCTCGCACATCATGCGGCAGAAGCGCTGCGCCGCTTGGAACGGCGAATCGCTCTCTTGGCCCGCATCATGCAGCAGCTCTGCGACGAGCAGCTTGCGCGCGCCAAGCAGGACGCCTTGGCTGCCGCTCGTGACATCCGCGGTGAACGTCACGCCGTCGGCGTCGAGCTGCCAATAGCAGAACGCATTCGGGCCTGTTTTGACCCCGAAACCTGCCGTGCGGCTGCCGTCGTAGCGGAGAAAATACCACGGCAATACGCGCTCGGGCACGATGCCCCGCCATTCGAGATCGCCGTAGCCGCGCTCCCAATGATCGCCGAGGATGAGCGGACGTCCCTGCTGCTTCATTTTCCAGCGCAGCTTGATGAGGCGGACGGCGTCGTTCGGCGCCTCCAGCTCCAGCGCGCAGCCTTGTCCGGAAATCGCGGATAGCGAGACCGACAGACCCTGCGCCGTCCAGTTGCCCGAAGTGCCTTCCGTTAATTGGTGCCAGCCTGCCTCCGTCCGAATCATGATGCCTGCCGGTTCGCCCAAGTGAAACGTAGCTTCCATTCCTCTTCCTCCTCTATAATAGAACAATGAATAAAGTATAGACGCGGGCAGGCGGGCAATGAATAACTAACCGGGCCTTGCACGGCATAAATAGTTAACCAACTGAGACATCATGGAACGAAGGAAGCGTGCGAGGCGATGGAGAGGACGACAGGCATAACCGAACCGATGCGGCACTTCCCGAATCGGAAATCCGAAGCGTATTTCTACGGGGCGCAGCTGGGAAGCGTGCCGGAAGGATGGGCGTGCCGGCGGCATCTGCACCATATGATGTTCGAGCTGAATCTCGTGCTGGAGGGCACGCAGCTGGCCGAGGTCGGCGGTACCGTATACAGGCAGGGCAAGGACCATCTGATCCTGGTGCCGCCGATGATGCTGCATTCGTATAAAGCGGAAGGGGCGTTCGCGTTCTTCGTCATGCATGTGCAGGTCGACGATCCCGTCTTCCTGAACAAGCTGAATCGGGCGAAGCTGCTGCTGATGCCGCCGGAACACGAGCTGAACCGGCTGCTGCTTCCGGAGGTGCGGCGCATCATGCAGCTCGTTCAGGAAGAGGCAGCGTCCAAGACGAAGCTCTTCCGCAGTCTCTATACGATCATGGACCTGCTGGAATCTTCGATTACGTCACAGGAGGAAAGCAGTTCAGGCGCCGATGTGCTGCCGATTCGCATCGCCAAGGAGATCGAATCGCTCGTCGCCGACCGCCATGCAGAGGAAGCCATCGCGGCCGGCTGGATGGAAGCGCTGGCGGAACGGCTCGGCTTCAGCCGGCGTCACTGCTACCGCGTCTTCCGGGATGCGTACAGCTTATCGCCGCGCGAGTACCTGGCGGTGCTGCGGCAGCAGGAAGCGATGCATCTGCTTATGGGCGGCGAGCTCGCCGTCGAGGAAGTTGCCCGGCGCATCGGCTACGATAACGTGCAGAGCTTCATCCGCCAGTTCGTCAAATGGACGGGCACGACGCCGGGCGCGTTCCGCAGGCAGCGCGCGGGCGAGACGGTGTATTTGACGCCTCTGGAGCTGGAATGAGCGGAAGCGAACCGAACAAGCAGATGCGCCGCCTGCGTGATCCCGCGTTGGTTCCCTAGGACATAAGTCGCATATTTTTTTGCCGCGGCGGAAGGAAAAACGCTCCAGCATGGGGAATAGTTAAACCCATTCACATAAGATCGAACGGAGCGCTGTCGTACTATGAAACGTTTATCGGGCAAAAGTCTGGGGGCCGCCTTAGGGCGTCTGTCGGCGGATGGGGGCGAGTACCGCAAGGTCGCTCTCCTGTTCGTCTATTTGTTGTTTGTCGTATCGGCCTCGACGGTGGGGAGGACGGCCGCGGATGCGCTGTTCCTGTCCCGGTTCGATTCGGCGGCTTTATCCAAAATGTATCTCCCGCAAGCCGCGTCGCTCATTCTGACCGGCCTGCTCTTCCAGCGATACGGCCCGCGCGTGCGAATCGACAGGCTGATCAAAGGACTCATTCCGGCGGTAACGGCGCTGGTTATCCTGACGCGGATCGGTGCGGGACTCGGGCATAATTGGATGTTCCCCATTATCTATGTGGCCTACGACGTGTTCAACTTCCTGATGATCGTCTGCTTCTGGCAGTTCGCATCCTCGGTCCTCGACCAGCGGAAGGTCAAGCGCACGATCGGGCTCGTCGGCAGCGGCGGCATCACGGGGAGCATCATAAGCGGCTTCGGACTGAAGCTCGTCGTCCCGCTCGTCGGTACGGCGAATCTGATCTTCTTCTATGCCGGGCTGCAGCTGCTGGCTGCCGGCGCGGTGCACCTCCTCGTGCGGATGAGCGGCGATCCCGCGGAGACGTTCGCGCTGACGGACAAGAAGCCGCAGGCGTCCACAGGCTCGAAGTCCAAGCGGCGGCAGGCTGGGGAGGCGCGGAAGGAAGGTCTCTTCGCTTCCGTGCCGCATCTGAAATACGTGGCCATCATGTCGGCTGCGCTCATTCTGGCGCTGACGTTCATCGATTATCAATTCAAGGTCATTCTTCGGGGCGAATTGCAAAACGATGCGCTCGCCGGGTTCATGGGCAGCTTCTACGGCTGGGCCGGCTTGCTTGCCCTGTTCGTGCAGGTGTTCGTCGCAGGGAGGCTGCTGACCCGCTTCGGAGTCATGACGGCCATTCTGGTTTTCCCCATCGTGCTGTTCGCGGGGGGCCTTGGCGTGCTGCTCCTGCCGATGCTGGCCACCGCCGTCATCGTGAAGGGCAGCGACAAGGTCGTCGGCGACACGATCAATTCGTCCGTGAATCAGCTCATCATGTTCCCGATTCCGCCGAAATGGCGCAACCGGGCGAAAAGCTTCCTCGACGGCATCGTTCGCAACGGGGCCAAGGGGCTGGCTGCGATCAGCCTGATCGCGTTGTCTCCGCTCCTCTCGGCGCGGCAGTTCAGTTTCATCATTCTGGCGCTGCTCGTCGTCTGCATTGCCGCGGCGATCAAGGTCAAAGGCGCGTATCTGACGACGCTGCTGTCCACGCTGCGGACGGACGGCGCGAAGCTGGACGGGTCCGAGCTTGACTTCATGGACCCCGCGAGCCGCGGTTTGCTGGAGGCTGCCCTGCAAAGTCCGGACAAGCAGCAAGTGCTCTACGCGCTGCGGATTCTCCGCGGCCTGGAAGGCTTCGACCTGTCGCCGCATCTGCCGCGCCTGCTCCGGCATCACGCGCGCGAAGTGGTCGTGAAGACGCTGCAGCATGTAGAACGCGCCAAGCCGGAAGGCATGGAGCCGGAGCTGTCCGCGCTCGTGCGCGCCTCCCATGGCGAGACGAGATCGCAGGCGCTGCTGGCGCTGACGGCGTATGCGCGGGAAGAGTATTTGGATGAAATCACCGGCTACCTGGACGAAACGGATCTGGAACTGAAGTCCGGCGCCATTGCGGGGCTGATCAAATACTACGGCATAGAAGGCATGTTCCGCGCGGTCGGCGCCCTGAAGCCGCTGCTCGAGAGCACGGACGAGGAGGAACGAAGCGCGGTGGCGGCATTGTTCGGCCGCATCGGCATCAAGGAATTCTACAAGCCGCTCATTCCGCTGCTGCAGGACGTTTCGCCGCAGGTTAAGCGTCTGGCGCTGCGGTCGGCCGGCGCGCTCCAAGTTCCCGAGCTTGTGCCGTATCTCGTATCGCAGCTGCAGCATGGCGACACGCGCAAGGACGCGATCGACGCGCTGGCCGCTTTCGACGAGAAAGTGATCGTGCCGCTGCTGGAGCCGTATTTCGGCGGGGATCATCCGACGATGCATTTGCCGAAGGTGTTCGAACGTCTCGCGACGCCGGCTGCCTTCGACATGCTGCTGACGCGCTATCCGCTCTCGGGCTTCGAGCTGCGGAACAGGATGCTGGAGGCGCTCGTTCGCATGCGGCGCGGCAGCGGACCTGCGACCGAGAAGCAGGCGGCTGTCATCGAACGTCTCGCGGCCGCCGAGATCGAACTGTATTGGCAGCTGTCGGAGCACATGAAGGGACTCGGCGCGATAGAAGCCTACCTCGATGCGGCGGATGTAGCCGAACAGGTGCAGGAACGCGCGGTTTGGCGTATTTTCCAATTGCTCGCGCTCGTCTATGAACCGGCGACGATGCAAGCCGTCTATGCGAATTGGACGGAAGGCGATGCGCGCCAGCAGGCGAACGCGATGGAGGTTATCGACCAGCTGACGCATGGCACGATTCGGATGGAGCTGGCGCGAATTATGTCGTCGCCCGGTACGGCAACGATCGCCGTACGCACGCAGGAACAGCTGTCGGAACAGTTGGCCTGGCTGTCGGGGCAGGACGACCCGTGGCTGCGTCAAGTGATCGCGTATGCGGTGAATCCGAACGCATCGGACGCGCTGAAGGATCATATGGCGCGCATTCGGATGCTGCGCGGCTTCTCGCTCTTCCAAGGGTTGACCAGCCGGGAGCTGTCGGCTTTGGCGGTGAAGCTGTCGACGGTCGACAAGGCGCGCGGCGAAACGCTGTTCCGAGCGGAAGATGCCGGCAATTCGCTCTATCTGATCCGCAGCGGGCGGGTCGGCGTCTATCGGCGCGGCGAGAAGGTCGCGGAACGGGGCGTCGGCGAATCGCTCGGACAATCCGGCGTGCTCATTCGCCGCGTGCGCTCGGCGGATGCGGTCGCGGAGACGGACAGCGCGTTATGGCGGCTGGACGCCGCCGATTTCTACGAGGTCATGTTCGACCGCTCGGCGATCGCGATCGAGATGATGAAGCTGCTCTCGCGCAGGCTGCGCACGGCGCTGGCCGGGCAGCAGAAGGCAGCCGCCGGAAGACCGGGAACGCCGTCGGGCGCTCTGGCTGCGGCGCAAGCAGACGCGTCGGCTGCGGCGCTAGAGATTGCGGCAGCCGCACAAGAGGCTGCCGCGGCTTCGGCGCTTGAAGGCGGCGAAGGGGCGGATGGGGCGGATTCGCTGCTGCGGCGCGTGCTCATTTTGCAGAAGATCGACCTGTTCGCGCATTTGACCCAAGCCGATATCGTGCGTTTGGCGCAAATGGTCGACGAAGTGGAGTATGTCCCGGGCGAAGCTATCTGCCGGGTCGGCGATTACGGCGACATGCTGTACGGTATTATCGAAGGCACCGTCCACGTTCACCGCGGCGGCGAGACGATTGCCCATTTAAGCGAAGGCGACTGCTTCGGCGAGATGGCGATCATCGACAGCGGACCTCGCTCGGCGGATTGCACGGCGACGGAGCCGACCGTGCTGCTCCAGCTGCACAGGGACCAGGTCTTCTCGCTGTGCTTCCAGAACATGGACGTGCTGCGCAGCATGCTGCAAGTGATGGGAGACCGGTTGAAAGGCATGATCGGGTAAGATCAGCCGGGGCGAGTACGTTATAAGAGAGGATGATCAGCAGCATGTTCAAATACAGCTATAATGCGCTCGTTTATTACGGAGAGGCGCTGCAGGCAAGCGTAGAGCGGCTCGCGCGCTTCGGCTACGACGCGGTCGAGCTCGTCGGCGAGCCGGGCGAATACGATTTCGGCCAGGTCAGGGCATTGACCGCGGATTACGGGCTGGAGGTTTCGTCGATCTGCTCGATCTTCAACGCGGAGCGGGACTTGGGCCATCCCGATGCGGGCGTACGGGCGCGAGCCGTGGCGTACGTGAGGGAAGTCGCCGAGATGGCGGCCGAGATCGGCGCGCCGACGATCATCGCGGCGCCTGTCGCGAATATGCGGATCCGGGAACTCGGCAGCCGCGAGGACGAGTGGAACTGGGCCGTGGAAGGCATTCGTTCCGCCGGCGAATATGCGGCTTCGCTCGGCGTTAATCTGTGCATCGAGGCGTGGAACCGGTTCGAGTCGTACATGCTGAACCGGCTGGACCAGGCCGAGGCAATGCGCCGGGAGGTCGGCTTGCCGAACGTCGGCATCATGGGCGATACGTTTCATATGAACATCGACGAAACCGACATTGCGGAGGCGATCCGGGAGAACGGAGACGCGCTTCTCCATATCCATTTGGCGGACAGCAACCGGGCTGCCCCCGGCGAGGGGCATACGGACTTTGAACCGATCATTCGCACTTTACGGGACATCGGTTACAAAGGCTACCTGACTTTCGAGCTGCTGCCCGCGGCTGCGGATCCGTTCGGCGTCATGAAGCGCGGCGGCGGACAAGCGTTCTTCGATGCGTACACGGAGCAGGCGATCGCGCATATCAAACGGATCGAGGAGAAGCTGGCGGCGGAGGCGCGTTAGCAAGTTGAGGGAGGTCACCGGTATATGCTGGCGGCCTCCTTTTATTTTCGGCATCGGCATGCGGGGCCCGGGCGGTCGAACGTTGTTGAAGCCGCCGCGATGGCGTATAGTGGATCAAGTAGATCCATCATGCACGACGATAACGAACGAATGCGCAGGAGAACCGACACAATGGAACAAGCAGATACGCCCAAGGCGATCTTTTTTGACGTGGACGACACGCTGTACGATCATCTGATTCCTTTCCGCAAGGCCGTAGAGCAGGTGGCGGGACCCCTTCATTCGCTGGAAGACTTCCCATTCGCGGCCGCCTATCATCGCTTGCGCTATCACAGCGACATGCTGTCGCTTGAGCTGGGCGGCGCGGGGGCCATGGAGGCAGGCGCCGCGACGGAAAATATGCGGCTGCGCCGATTCCGGCTGACGCTGGCGGAATTCGGCATCGCGCTCACCGAAGCGCAGGCGGAAGCGATGCAGGCGGCCTATATCGGCTGCCAGTACGATATTACGATGTTCGAAGGTGCAAGGGAATTGATCGCGAAGCTCGCAAGCGAAGGCTGGATCGTCGGCCTCATCACGAACGGCGCGCCGGCGCATCAGCAGCGCAAGATCGAAGCGATGCGGCTGGACGATCTCATCCCCCGGGAGCGGCAGTTGATTTCGGGAGCGCTCGGGTGGGACAAGCCGGATCCGCGGGTTTTCCGGCATGCGAACGAGCTGACGGGGACAACGCCGGCAAACAGCGTCTACGTCGGCGATTCGTGGCGCAACGATGTTGTCGGCGCGGCCGAAGCCGGCTGGCGCGTCATTTGGTTCAACCATCGCGGCGCGGAACGCGAAACCGGCCACGAGCCGGCGCATGAAGTTTCCAGTTACGCAGAGCTTGCGAAGCTCTTGATTGGCTAGCGTAATAACGGGTATATAGAATAGGAGAAGACACAGCAACTTGTATAAAGCGGCGGGTGTCTTTTTTTGTGCTCGTTCGAATTATCGTCCGGATTTACAGAATCAATATGAAGATTTGTCTCCTGTGCAC
This sequence comes from Paenibacillus rhizovicinus, assembly GCF_010365285.1. Classification (NCBI taxonomy): domain Bacteria; kingdom Bacillati; phylum Bacillota; class Bacilli; order Caryophanales; family Paenibacillaceae; genus Paenibacillus; species Paenibacillus rhizovicinus. The sequence goes on along the minus strand of NZ_CP048286.1, from coordinate 3,107,533 downwards.
CGTCAGAATGGATTGTGTAAAACTAGTAAAAAAAGTAAAAAGTATTGTACAAAGTCAATAGTGTTCATTATAATAGAGTCAAAATGAAACTAGTTCTTTATTACTATTAAAATATGAATAAATTAGCAAAAACGATTGGATTTGTCGAATTTTGTGGAGGAAAAGGAGAATTTCATTGAACCGCTTACTAATCATTTCGTTGCTTCTTCTATCTGCTGCGTTATTTACAGGTTGCAGTGTTTTTGGGGGGCAAAGCGCCGATAAAACCGCGCTCAGCATGCCAAACACCCAATCGGATATCGTGAAATACGCCGGCCCAGAGAGCAAAGCCGTATCAATGGTGTACACAACAAAGAGAGAGCTGGCATTAACCTTCAATGGGATGGCCGATAAAGGAACGATGGAGCGGCTGCTTGACCAGCTCGATACGTATGGAATCAAGGCTACGTTCTTCCTGCCCGGCATGCGGGTTGCGGAAGAACCGGACATTGCCAAGGAGATTTTGGCTAGAGGACATGAAATCGAGAATAACACGTTAAACCGTCTCGACATGAGTAAGATGTCTTATGAACAGGTGAATAAAGAGATAGATCTGAGCAATGACGTTATACGAAAAAAGACAGGGGTTTCACCGAACTATGTGCGAACGGTGTCAGGAGGCTATACGGATGACGTTCGTTTAGCGGCCGCTCAGCTGGACATGCAGGCCGTCGTCGGAGACAGTCTGTTCCTCTATAACTGGCAGAATGAAACTGAGCTTGAGAAACGGAATTACATCCGTAAATATATTAACCGCGGCGGTATTATTGCGCTGGATACGCAAGAAAACAGGACCATTGAAGAGTCCGTGAAGCTCATTGCGGAAGGTGCGAAAAACGTCGGGTACCAGCTTATCAGGCTGGATAAGCTCATGCAAGACGGGGGCGAGCGCAAGCCGTTGGAGCAAATTCCAGGCTATGACGCAGCGAAGATCAATATGAACGATGCAAATGCGACTTACAACGTAATGTATAAGAAGGAGGGCGACTTGAAGAAAGAAGTCGTGCTGTCCTTTGATGATTGGGGCACGGATTATACGATTACGAAGATATTGGATCTGTTGGCTGCGTATAAGGTCAAAGCTTCCTTCTTCCTTCGTGCTGATGGTGTGGAGAAGAATCCGAACCTGGCTCGGGCGATTATAGAGGGCGGGCATGATGTAGGCAATCATACATATTCGCATCCCGTTATTACATCTATTACACCGGAGCAGCTTCAGCAAGAAATCGTTAAGGCGCACCGGATCATTACGGAAGCGATTCAACAGCAGCCGACTATGATATTCAGGCCGCCAACCGGAGTGGTAAGTGTATCAACACTGAAAGTCGTAGGCGCGACAGGATATCGTAATATCGCAAATTTTGACGTTGACCCCACTGATTTCAATAAATCACGGACGAGTGCGCAAATTGTGCAGACGATTAAAGATGAGACCGGAAACGGCAGTGTCGTGCTCCTGCATCTCTTGGATGATATCCAAACCATTCAAGCCCTCCCTTCAATTATTAATACACTGCGCGGAGAAGGTTATACGTTTGTGCGGATGTCGGAGCTGATGGGACTCAATATAGGCCAATAGGAAGCCTCATAAGCTGATTGATTTAAACGCTGACTCGGGGGAGCTGGATAGATGAATATGAATATGGACATGCACGTTGAGGCAAGGTCGCTCTACGATCGCATCGTGGACCGCGAGGAGTCCATTGCCGTGATTGGGCTCGGTTATGTCGGACTGCCGATCGCCGTCGCCTTCTCGGCGAAAGCCAACGTTGTCGGTTTCGACGTCAACGAGAAGAAGATCGGCGATTATCGGGCAGGAATCGACGCGACCGGCGATATCGGCGGGGAAGCGATTCGCGACAGCGGCGTGGAATTCACGTCGGACGCTGCCAGGCTGGACGGGGTTCCCTTCTTCATCGTCGCGGTGCCAACGCCCGTCACGAGCGGGAACGTGCCGAATCTGGCTTATGTGCAGGAAGCGAGCCGGCTCGTTGGACGCAGGCTGAAGCAGGGCGCGATCGTCGTTTACGAGTCGACCGTATATCCGGGCGTAACGGAGGAAGTTTGCGTGCCGATTCTGGAAGCGGAATCAGGCCTGAAATGCGGCGTCGACTTCAAAGTAGGCTATTCGCCGGAGCGCATCAATCCCGGCGACAAGGTGCATCGGCTGGAGAATATCGTCAAGATCGTCTCGGGCATGGATGAGGAGTCGTTGGATATCATTGCCCGCATCTACGAGCTCGTGATCGAGGCCGGCGTCTATCGCGCGGAGAGCATCAAAGTGGCTGAGGCCGCCAAGGTGATCGAGAACGCGCAGCGGGATATTAATATCGCGTTCATGAACGAGTTATCCATGTTGTTCAACGTGATGGGGATCAATACGTCGTCCGTCCTGCAGGCTGCGGGAACCAAATGGAATTTTCTCCCTTTCACGCCTGGCTTGGTAGGCGGCCACTGCATCGGCATTGATCCCTACTACCTGACGTACAAGGCCGAAGATAAGGGTTACCACTCGAAAATCATTTTAGCTGGGAGGCATGTTAATGACGGCATGGGCAAGTATGTTGCCCAGCAAATCATCAAGCTGCTCGTGAAACAGAAGCAGAGCATTCCGAATGCGCGGATCGGCTTCCTCGGACTGACTTATAAAGAAGACAGCTCCGACATTCGAAACACCAAGGTAACGGATATCATTAAGGAGCTCATGGAATACGGCATCGTGCCGATCGTTACAGATCCATTCGCGGACAAGCAAGAGGCTTATCACGAGTACGGGATCGAATTATCGGACATTTCGGAATTCAACGATTTGAATGCGATTGTCGTCGCTGTGCCGCATACGCCTTTCAAACAAATGGGCGTGACGGATTTCGAACCTCTCTATAACAAGAATGCCGAGAAAATCATGATCGACATTAAAGGGATTTACGACAGAAGAGAATTCGAGCGCAGCGGGTTCGGTTATTGGAGTCTCTAAAGGAACGGCCGAGATAACGAACCGTCGGTTTAAGGTACGGGGAGGATGGGAGAAGAGTCATCGTGATGAAACGGAAGAAGAAGGAAATTGTCGAGGTGCTGTCTGTTGCGCGGGGTGACCGCCGAACCCTCTCGAACGTGCCGGATCCCGAGCAGATCCGGATGCAGACCGACCGCAGGGGGAGCAAGGCTGAAACGCAGAGCGAGCAAGAACGCAACGATACGCTTCAACTGGAGCGGCTGCGGCTGCTCAGTCTGCGTTATATGGCCGATTTCGAAGTGACGATGACGGGTCCTCGGCAGACGAAGAAGACGGCCTCCCGGGGAAAGGCAGCGGATATTTCCTCGACGGGCATCCTGGTCGCCGTAGAGCCGGACAAAGGCCAATACGTCGTGGGCCAGATCGTGAACATGCGGTTTCAGATTCCGCCGGGAACGATGCCGGAAGGGTTCGAATCTTCGGTGAAGCTGGATGCGGTGCTCGTACGAACGTTTACCCGCGAGGCGGACGGGCAAGAGCGGCTGATGCTGGCATTCGAATTCGTGAAGCCGCTCACCAGTTATTTTCAGCGCAAACGCTGGGGATATTCGGTCTACACGGCTAGCGGAGCGTTGTTTCTGGCTGTCGGGCTTATCATGCTTCTGCGCGTGGAGAGCATTCTCTATTTCAAATATAACTTGCTGCTTTACCTGTACAGTTTAACGGCGGCAGCATTCTTGTTGACCCGCTATCTGTTCGGCGCGTTGTATCGCGAGGTGCCGATCAACCGGCATTACACGCCGGGCGTATCGATTATTATCCCGTGCTTCAACGAACAAGAGTGGATTCATCGGACGATTCTCAGCTGCGTCAATCAGGACTACCCGATCGAGAAGCTGGAAATCATCGTCGTCGATGACAAATCGCTCGATAATTCGGCCGCGCGCATTCAAGAGGTCATTGAACTTATCCATAAAGAGGCGGAACGCTATTCGACCAAGGAACGAGTGAAGTTTCACGTCTTGGAAGAGAACGGCGGCAAGCGCGTCGCGCTCGTCAAAGGCGTGGAGATGGCGAAGCATAATCTTGTCGTCTTCGTCGATTCCGACAGCTTCCTGGAGCCGACCGCGATCCGGCATTTGGTCCAGCCTTTCCAAGATCCTCGCATGGGCGGGGTTGCCGGACGGACGGACGTGGAGAACAAATTCACGAATACGATTACGAAGCTGCAGACGGTTCGCTATTACATTGCGTTCCGGATCATGAAGGCGGCAGAGTCGTACTTCGACAGCGTGACTTGCTTGTCCGGTCCGCTGTCCTGTTACCGCAAGGACCTGATTTTGCAGCATAGAGATGCTTGGCTGAACCAGAAGTTCCTGGGGCAGCCCGCGACCTTCGGCGATGATCGCAGCATGACGAACTTCATCCTGCGCACGCATCGGACAGGCTATCAAGATTCGGCCATTTGTTCGACCATCGTACCTTCGGACACGAAGGTGTTCTTGAAGCAGCAGATGAGGTGGAAGCGTTCCTGGCTGCGCGAATCGCTGCGTGCCGGCGGATTCATCTGGCGCAAAGAGCCGTTCATGGCGCTCTTCTTCTACATCGGCCTCGTCGTTCCGATCGCGGCTCCGGTCATCGTGCTTTACAACCTTGGCTATGTTCCGCTGGTCCATCATGTGTTCCCGGGTACGTTCCTGATGGGGCTTCTGATGATGGCACTCCTTATGAGTCTGGCCCATCTGATGTTCCGCAAGAGCAGACTGTGGGTTTTCGGCCTTGTTTTCTGTATCTTCTACGAGCTGGTATTGCTCTGGCAAATGCCCGTTGCATGGGTGACGTTCTGGAAATCCACTTGGGGAACGCGCGAGACGCCGCAGGATATCGAAGCCCGCTTGCGCAAGGAAGCGCGGCGAAACAAAAATAAAAAGCGAATCGGATTGGGTCAGTAAGGATTGGCGCCGGAAGATTCATGATGAGGGATGGCAGGAAGATGGCGATCTGGAAACGGGATTCTGCCTTTGATTATCGTAGGAAAAACCGTGGCAAAGCGGTGAAGACGGTCGTTCAAGTCGGCGTTCTGCTCGTTGTAGCGGGGCTTATCTACCAGGCTGTGTTTAACACGTCTACATATAGCGAGCCGAATCAGGGAACATGGAGCAGCGATAAAGGGTTCGTCGCACTGTCGTATTTCGGCGTGGGCCGTTCGGGAACCCCGAAGCTCATCGCGAAGAACGAGCTGGATCAGCAGCTGAAGGCGCTGCATGATCAAGGCTACAGGACCATTTCGCAGCAGGACATCCTGGATTATTACAACAAGGGAAAACCGCTGCCGGACAAGGCGCTGTTCCTGTCCTTCGAGGACGGACGCAACGATTCCGCCTTGTTCGCCGAGCCGCTGCTGGAGAAGTACAACGATAAAGCGACGTTTCTTTCTTACGCAGGCAAGCTGGGCAATGGAGACAACAAGTTCGTCCAGGCGAAAGATATGCTGAAGATGCAGAAGACGGGCTATTGGGAGCTTGGCAGCAACGGCTACCGCCTGTCGTACATCAACGTGTTCGACAACGACGGTCAATTTCTCGGGCAGAAGACTGAGAAGGAAATGAAGAACAAGAGCAAGGTCGCGTACTATAACCACTACTTGATGGATTTCATTCGGGACGAGAATATGATTCCGACCGAGGACCGCAAACAGATGGAAGCGCGCATCGCGAAGGATTACAAGCTGATGAAGGATACTTATACGAGTAAACTCGGTTTTGTGCCGGGCTTGTATATGATCATGCATGCCAACTCGCTGCAGGACGGGACGAATCCGCTCGTGACGGATGCGAACGAGCGCCATATCGAGGGCATGTTCAACATGCATTTTGCCCGCGAAGGCGCTGCGTTCAACGGCAAGAGCGGCAGTCTATACGATCTGACGCGGGTACAGCCTGCCCCTTATTGGTCGACGAACCATCTGCTTATGAAGATCCGCAAGGATTCCGGGCAAGCGATGACTTACATCGATGGCGAATCGGACCGCGCCTCGCATTGGGATACGTCGACGGGCGCAGCGGAGTTCCGCGAGAACGAGATCGTATTGACCTCGCCTGCGGGCCAAGAAGGTTTGGCGTATTTGAAAGGCAGCGACGGCCTTAGTGACGTGGCGGTGACAGCCAAGCTTAGCGGAAATGTCGTTGGGAAGCAGAGCCTGTATCTGCGGTATGACAAGGCGGGGGATGCCTATGTGCGCGTCGTGCTCGCCGATAACGAGATTGCCGTGGAACAGAAGAAGGCGGGTCAAGCCGCGGAGCGTCTATTCGGCACCAAGCTGGACGATGTGAGCTGGAACGAAGAAGACCTTGCGCTCAGCAGGGCTGCCGTATACACGAAGGTGCAGGCGAATGCAGGTCTTGCCCCCGATAACGACATTCCCGTCAACATTCAGCAGACGCGCAAAGTCGGCGTCGAGCTTGCGGGCGGCAAGCTGAGCTTGAAGGTGGACGGCAAGGAGCTGCTAAGCGGCCGCGATATTGACGCTTCGATCGCGAAAGGCGGCGTGGCGCTGTCTTCCGAGGCGAGCAAGCAGAATGAGAAAGACGATATTTATGACGGCCATTTCGTAAACGTCACGGTAAAAACAATCGGCAACGGCGGGGAGCAGAAATTGTTCTACCGCAATACGAATGAAGGGCTTCAAGGCGTAATCAGCAGCGCGAAACACGGCTTCAATAAGGTCGTGGATTGGTTCATTGATACGTTCTGATGTAGCGATCGATCGGGAGGGCGCAGCATGTCCGGCATACGAAGGAGCAAGCGGAAGCGTCTCAGGAACGCGTGGGGACTTGGCTTCATTGCGGCAGCAATAGCGGTGGTAAGCGCGTATGCTGTCATCAGGGACCGATCTTCGGACGAACCGGCGGCCGGGAGCGCGTCGCCCAACAAGCTGGAGCGGTCGCTTTCCCTGTCGGCCTGGATCGTGGATTGGCAGTGGGAAGCGGGAATGAAGGATTTTGGCGCGGCCTCGTTAGGCCTGGACAGCGTTCAGGCCTTCGCGGCCTACTTCAACAGCGAGGACGAACTCTACTTCACGGAGAAGGACAGTCAATCGCTGCCGGAGGTGCTGGCCGCGGCCAATCGCGAAGGACTGCAGGAAACGCTGTTAACGGTCGTGAATGACCGGTTCACGGCGGATGGCTCCTCCTCGGAGGAGAAGGATCCGGCGCTCGTGCGAAGATTGATGAAGACCCAAGCCAGTCGGGACAAGCATATGGGCAACCTGCTTGGTGCGTTGGACAAATTCGGTTTCGGGGGGCTGGAGCTCGATTACGAGCGAATCCCGGACGGGTCTTGGGGCAACTATACGCTGTTTATCCGCGATCTGTACGAGCGTCTGCACGCTGAGGGCAAGTCGCTGCGCGTCGTGCTGGAATCACGCGCGCCGCTTAACAAGCTGAGCCTGCCGAAAGGCCCGGAATACGTGATGATGGCGTATAACCTCTACGGCGGCTTCAGCGGCCCTGGGCCGAAGGCCGATGATACGTTCATCGCTCAGCTGTCGGAGCGTATGACGGCTCTACCTGGCGACAACGCCATTGCGCTGTCGCTCGGAGGGTTCGACTGGACGGCGGACAGGCAGGCGACGTCGGTGACGGAGCAGCAGGCGGCTGAGCTGTCGCGCAGTTCTGGCGCAGAAGCAGCGGTGCGAGACGGGGCAAGCGGGAGCCTTCACTTCCGTTACAAGGACGGGGAAGGCGTTACCCATACGGTGTGGTACGCCGATACGGAGACGCTTAAGCGCTGGATCGGCGTCGTCCGGAATGCCGGCATGTATAAGGTCGCGCTCTGGCGGCTCGGCGGGTTATCGGAAGAGATGACGGCGTATCTGAAGCAGGCCCGATAGGCGCTCGGTTCATGGATAACGAGGCTGCGAGTTGATGAAGCCATGCATGGCGGAGGAAGAGAAAACGGGGAAGAACATCTGAACCGGCTGCGTATCATCGTTCCATGCGGGGTATAGAATAATAGGATGCTATACAACGCTGGAGGTGGAGCTTCATGAACGGGAATCAGGATGAGGTACGTCCGGAGAACATACCGGCCGAGGATATTGTCGCCGAGAAGCAGGGCAACGGGTATATTTTGAAAGGCGTCGGCGGCTCCATAGGCGAGATTACGTACAAACTGGTCGACACGGATACGTGGATGCTTGACCATACTTATGTCGATCCGCGCTACCGCGGCGGCAATCTGGCGAAGCAGCTGCTGAACCTCGTCGTCGACGAGGCGAGGGAGAAAGGCCGCAAGATTATTCCGGCTTGCTCCTACGCGCTCGCGCAGTTCAAGCGCAACGCGGAGTACGCGGACGTGTGGGCGAAGTCCGAGAAGGAACGGGACTATTCGGATCATGCGTGAGGCGGGGGCGCGGCGCGAGAAGCGAGGACGAGTAGCGGATTGAGCTGAAGGCATCGGAAATGCAGCCTGAGAAGGGGCGTTCCGGTGCCTTTTCGCATTATTGCAGGGCTGAAATTGGCGCCGCCCCCGAGGTGGGACGGGCCGCTGATTATTACTTGCTTGTATCGAAAGCCATTGCGGGATAGCCGCCAAAGGGTTCTTTTTGCCGGATCCGATGCGATTTAGCGATCCGCCCTCCGATGCTGATTCACGACCCGTCCCTCCAGTGCGACTTCGCAATCCGTCCCTTCAATGCGACTTCGCGATCCGTCCCTCCCTCCAACGCGGATAGGACAGGTAGGGTTGGTTCTTTTGCCAAGGCGAGGGACGAATCGTATCGTGCTTATTTGGCCGAAAATCAAGAGGGAATTGCGCTAACGAACCCCAGCTGCCTTATGAAAAGGGAAGCATGTGAAAATGGGCGGAAAAGCGGGAATTTGTTAACAATAGCGCTTGCAGGATTCGTTAGAAACTCGCAATGGCGTATTACGGCCCTATAACGCTCATACGATTCGTCCCGGATAAAAAGCCCCTAACCCAGCGCGCCTCGAGCATCAGCACCGCCACCTCTCCACTCCAAAGAATTTCACCGCATGCATAATCAATGCAGTGAAATTTCGGAAAGTCCAATCAAACCAATGCCTTGGTCAGCAAAATCTCCAGCGGCTCGTCCTGAAGCAGCAAACAGCCGGCATCCCGATACCCGAGCTTTCGGTAGAAATGCTGCGCTTCCTCGTTAGCCATCGTGGACGTCATCACCAGTTTGAACCCCTGCTGCTTCATTTCTTGTTCCCAATGGAGGACGACCTGCTTGCCGGAACCGTGCCCCCGGTAAGGCTCATCGATCCAGATCATGTTCATGAACGGAATGTTGTCCCAGAAATACCCGTAGCGCATCCAGCCCATGCTGCTGCCCTCTTCGTTGCGGAGGAGATAGATTTCGCCGGCCTCGATCTTGGCGTCGATGAGCCGTTCCGCAAGATGGCGGTCGCGTTCCCGAATATAGGCGTAGTCGGACGCGGTCGCTAATGTGATCTTCATAGCATATCCCTCCCGTTGATTTAATGTCAGTCAGCTCGCGATACGCTTCCCAATACGAAGTCATGCCTTCGAACCCTTGTAAGCCGTGCGCTTTGCCATATGCCGACTCGGTTGCACGGCGGATCCAATTCGCCTCGGTCTCTCCTCCTCTGCGCATCGTGATTTGGCGGAGCGCAGCTCCGATATCGGTTTGGTAGAAGTAGATGAGTCGCGGATTCAAGGGGCGAATGATGTGCTCGATCTCCCGGATATACCGTTGAATGTCCGCCGGCGCTACATTGTAGGGGAATAGGCTCCACGTCAAATAACCGAGCAAGCAGCTGTCCGCTACGACGATTTCCGAAGCGGCTGCAACGGCAGTGGCGAACGCGCGCCACTGCCGGAGCGCCTTGTCGATCACGCGGCCGTATCGGCCTTGATCCAGCTCGTCGACGATCGTTTGCATGCTCGCGTAGTCGTCATAAGCGTAAACGGGATGGCCTTGCTGTTCTTCGTACCACCATACGCAGGGGATGCCCAGCCGGCCCAATTGCAGCGCGATGTGCTGGGCGGCGGTTGATTTTCCCGAGCCGGGAATGCCTTCGATGAGGATGAGCTTGCTTGCGCGTACGGATTCGTTCATGGGGTTAACGGCATTGGTCATCTCCATTGTTGCGTCGCCTCCGGATGGAGTTATTAACAAACAAGCCAATTGCGTTTTGGATGAGGAGATGCTTTGGGATAAAATATTTCTGCTGAGCCCGTCTTCCATTTACTGTATAATAATTGGAAGCGGACTCCCAGCGCAAGAGGCGGAAACAATTCGCGCACCGGCATCGTCCATGACAATAGAAGCAGCATCTAACCCGAAACTCTACATCCCTAGGAGGCGGATATGGTTAAACGAGAACTGCAGACGATCGTCGTAACGGCCATCTTGCTAGCGATCGCAATCGTCGCTTGGTATGAATTGAGCCTAAGCCAAACGAACGGAACGTACAAGCACAAATCGAAAGCAGCCTCCGGTCATACCGATATGACCTTTAAAGATGCGGACAAAGCAGGCTACGTAGTGGCCGGTCCAGGGGGCTATTTCAATGTAGAGAAGCTGGAAGCGTTCTATCAGGCCGTCCAAGACCGGCAGAAGAGTCAATTGAGCATCGCCCGCTATACGGACGAGGGGGATCCTATATTCGTTGATCTGGACTTTGACGGGCAGTCGATCGACTATGTCTATGATACTTCATGGGACGCGTTCGGAGGGCAGGACAAAGGCGTACGGAAAACAAAATGCGAAGTTATCAACAAGCGTACCGGGGCTTACGGTGAGGATTATGGGACGACATATGTACTGAGCAAATGCGCGGCGGATATTGGATATAGCGATTCCGAGAAGAAGGAATATCATTTATTGTTTATTTCGCAAGGGCGATAGGCAGCGAGCAATAGGGCATGGAGGCTTCTGATGGAGATTTCGTATGGAAGATTCGGATAGGAATTTCGTATGGGAATTTCGTATGGAGGCTTCGTATTCAATCTTCGCATGACGTTTCGATGAAAATCCCGGGTCATGGTCTCGGATACAGAATGGGAGGCATGCGTCGTACGCAGAGCACCGGCACCCATCGATAATTTACCGAATGGTTCCCGCCCGGTGCGTTCACGTCGTCGCCGGCCTCCTTCTATAATCCTCCGTGTTCCGCTTGAGGGAACACGGCTTTATTCGGTCTTCAAATACTTCTCTGTCAGCGTCGTCAGCAGCTCGATGCCGATCTGATTCTCGCCGCCCTCGGGAATGATGATGTCGGCGTATTTCTTGGACGGTTCGATGAACGCCTCGTGCATCGGCTTGACCGAGGACAGGTACTGCTGGTGGATCGACTGGATCGTCCGGCCGCGTTCCTCGATATCCCGCAGCACGCGGCGAAGAATGCGGACGTCGGGATCCGTATCCACGAATACCTTGATGTTAAGCAGTTCCCGCAGCTTCTCGTCGGACAGCACGTGCAGCCCTTCGAGAATGACGATCGGATTCGGGAGCAGCTCGAACGATTCGCTCTTGGAACGGGCGTGAACGGTGAAATCGTAGACCGGCGCCTGCGCGGGCTGTCCTGCGATCAGCTGCTTGAGATGTTCGATCAGCAGCTCGTTGTCGAATACGAGCGGATGGTCGTAATTCAGCGCTCCGCGCTCGGCCATCGTGAGATGCGGGTGGTCTTTATAGTAATTGTCCTGTGAAATAAACGTGACTTTGCTCGTGCCGAGCTGTTCGATGACCGAACGCGCGACAGTCGTTTTGCCGGAGCCGGTGCCTCCGGCGATCCCGATAATCAGCATAGTGCGGTAAAGCCTCCTTGGCGGTTCAATCCCCGTATTGTAGCATAGTCGAGGCATCCATTTCATCTTAGCGCGGCAATAGGGTTAGATTGGCTGGATGCACAGGCAACCGCATGTGGACGAATGAACGAGTTCACGATATTTTATCGTGTTCGGACTTGAGCCTGCCCCCGGAAGTATGCTATAAAAAGAGTAGCGTTAGCACTCCGGTCATTAGAGTGCTAACAGCATTTTCGATCCATTGGGGAGGGCATTCCGTAACATGGTGAAGCAAGAGTTCAAAGCAGAGTCCAAGCGACTGCTGGAAATGATGATCAACTCCATTTATACGCAACGCGAGATTTTCCTACGGGAGCTGATCTCCAACGCAAGCGACGCTATCGATAAAATCTACTACAAGGCGCTGACCGACGACAGTATCGCGTTCAACGCTGATGATTATTTCGTCAAAATCACCGCCGACAAAGAAAGCCGCACGCTGACGCTCGCCGATACCGGTATCGGCATGACGCAGGAGGAATTGGAGAACAACCTCGGCGTGATCGCGAAGAGCGGCTCGCTCGCGTTCAAGAAAGAGAACGAGAGCAAGGACGGCCACAACATCATCGGCCAATTCGGCGTCGGCTTCTACGCGGCGTTCATGGTCGCGGACCGGGTAACGGTCACGAGCCGCGCGCTTGGCAGCGCCGAAGCGTTCCGCTGGGAGTCCGAAGGCGCGGACGGCTACACGATCGTTCCGGCGGACAAGGCGTCCGTGGGCACCGAGATCGTGCTCCACATCAAGCCGAACACCGAAGACGACAATTACGACGAGTTCCTGGAAGAGTACCGTCTCCGTTCCATCGTCAAGAAATATTCCGATTTCATCCGCTATCCGATCAAGATGGACGTGAAAGGCCAACGTCCGAAAGCGGATGCCGCCGAAGGCGAAGAGCCGGAGCTCGAAGCCTACGTGGAAGAGCAAACGGTCAACAGTATGGTGCCGATCTGGCGCAAAAACAAAAGCGAGCTGACGGATGCCGACTACGAGCAGTTCTATCACGAGAAACGCTACGGCTTCGACAAACCGCTGAAGCATATCCATATCAGCGCGGACGGCGCGGTCGTGTACCGGGCGATTCTGTACATTCCGGAGAGCACGCCGTTCGACTACTACACGAAGGAATACGAGAAGGGCCTCGAGCTGTACTCCAACGGCGTTCTGATCATGGATAAGTGCGGCGACCTGCTGCCGGACTACTTCAGCTTCGTGAAAGGGATGGTGGATTCCGAGGATCTGTCGCTCAACATCTCCCGGGAAATGCTGCAGCATGACCGTCAGCTGACGCTGATCGCGAAGAACATCAAGAACAAAGTCAAAAGCCAGCTGCTCAGCCTGCTTAAGGACGAGCGCGAAGGCTACGAGAAGTTCTACAAAGCGTTCGGCCGCCAGCTGAAGTTCGGCGTGTACAACGACTACGGCATGAACAAGGACGTGCTGCAGGATCTGCTGCTGTTCCACTCCTCCAAGGAGAACAAGCTCGTCTCGCTGGACGAGTACATCGCGCGGATGCCGGAAGACCAGAAGTTCATCTACTACGCGACAGGCAGCTCCATCGAGCGCATCGAGAAGCTTCCGCAGACGGAGATGGTGGCGGATAAGGGCTACGAGATCCTCTACTTCACCGACGATATCGACGAATTCGCGATTAAGGCGATCATGACCTACAAGGACAAGTCGTTCAAATCGGTTTCGAGCGGCGATCTCGGCATCGAGCCGGATGCGGACAGCGACAAGCCGGAAGCGGAAGAAGCGGGCAGCAAAGCGCTTTTCGAGCAAATGGAATCGCTGCTGAGCGGCAAAGTGACGAAGGTCAAAGCGTCCAAACGCCTTAAGAGCCATCCGGTCTGCCTCACGAGCGAGGGCGAGCTGTCCATCGAGATGGAGAAAATCCTGAGCGCGATGCCGAACAACGAAGGCGTGAAAGCGGAGAAGGTACTGGAAATCAACGTGAACCACCCCGTGTTCGCGTCGCTGAAGGAAGCGGCGGAGAAGGACAACGAGAAGCTGAACCTGTATACGCAATTGCTGTACAACCAGGCGCTGCTGATCGAAGGCCTGCCGATCCAGGATCCGGTGGCGTTCACGAACGATATTTGCAAGGTTATGGTGTAAGCGAAGCGAGAGTTATTGTAAGAGTATGATGCTAGAGCATAGCAGTTGAACGCAAAGACGCCGGGTTGCCCTTTCGAGGGAGAAAGCCCGGCGTCTTTGTCGTATGGGGCATCTCGTATGCCGCCATTGGAGTGCTTAATGCGAATAATTCGAGGCGAGCACGCTGCCTGATGCGTCCAAACCTTCAACCTTTAGCCCGAAGCCCAAAAAATCAGGATTGTTCACCAGAATGATCCAATACGCATTGCCGTCGCTATCGTGCTTGATGGTTTTCGTTTCGGCGATGACCCGGCTCTGCGGATTGACGATTCGAATTCGACTGGCTTGCGGATTAAAGCTCATGCCGAAGTAGTAGGAATACGAATCGAATTTGAGAGAGACTGCCGTCACGGCATTCTTCGCCTTCGCTCTGTCGAGGTCGTCGTTAGTGTACGTGTATCCGGAAGAGAACGTCCATTGCCTCCTATCCCGGATGAATGCGTCGGCCGCCAAAGACAAGCTCGATTGGCCTTTGTATTCCATGACCCTTCGCGTGAAAATCACTTTGTGGTCATCGCCGACGTTTTGTTCGAATATGATCTCATTCTGCCAGCCCGGGTATTTGGCGTCGATGATACTGCGCCAATCTGTGTCGTCCTGGAATATCGTACTCTGGGTTGGGCTCGCGGCATGTTCGTGATCGGGGGTATGATCATGCGCTTGCCCGAGCGGGAGTCGAGCGAACCCAATTAAGGCCAGCACGCCGATTAGGGCGGCTCCGCCTATCATTACGCCGCGAAACCGGGAGCTTGTTCGTGCGCGCGCGGAAGCGGGAACTGCCCGCGCAAGGACACTAGCTTTCAATGCGGGCCGGAAAGCGGCACCTTGTACCGGTTCTTCTTGCAGTGCCTCATACCAAACCGGATCAGTTGAGCTCATACGGCATATCCTCCGTCAACATAAGAGATAGTTTCTTGCGTGCGCCGAAGAGCCTGGACTTCACGGTCCCCTGCGGGATCTTAAGCACATCGGCGATTTCGGGGAGCGACAACTGGTATTTGGCATGCAGCACCAGCACCTCCCGGTACTTGTTCGATAACCGTAATACCTGCCGCCATACCTCGTTAGACGCTTCCCGTTCGAGGAAAGACTGTTCGGCGGAATGCTCCTGCTGCTTGGGAATAACCGCATCGATCAGCAGAACCTTGCGGACGAAGGCCGATTTGCGGTAGTTGAGACTGATATTGCGGGTGATTTTCAACAGCCAGGTCTTCGCGGACGACTCCCCTCGGAAGGAAGCGACATGGAGGTAGGCTTGCAGGAAGACGTCCTGCGCAACATCGTCGGCCATCATGCGGCTTCGAGTGAGCGAATAGGCGAAGCTCCAGACATCTTGTCCGTAGCGCTGCATCAATTCTTCCAGGATGGACGTGTCCATTGCGCTGATATGTTTCAAGTGCTCGTCGCTCAAATGCTCTCACCTCAATGATATAGACAATGGAACTTCCGGTTTGGTTCACTTCCGGCATGGACGGCGTACAGACGGGGATCAGCGCGACTGAAGCGCTGCGACCAGCCGCTCCCTCGTCTCCGCAAGCCGCCGTTCGGCTCCATGAGGCTGCAGCGGTTCGCTCCATGCGAACCCGTCCCCTGTATAGCGGGGAATGAGATGCATGTGATAGTGGCCGAGGTCATTGAAGATCCCGCCATTCTGGCAGACGGTAATGCCGTCCGGCCGGAAGGTTTGCTTGAGCAGGGCGGATAGCATCTTCGAAGCATCGATGATGGCATAAGCGGTCTCGGCATCGGTGTCCTCGACATCGAGGACATGCATTTTGGGCAGGATGAGCAGATGGCCCTCGTTGAATGGGGCGATATCGAGCACGCACGTAAGCCGTTCGTTCTCGTAGACGACGTTGACGTTCGGCTCGAGGCCGTTCGCGATTCTGCAGCCTAGGCAGTCCATGCGGAATTCCTCCGTTTCGGTATAGATCTAATCGTACGGGGCGGCGGGTTTCATTTGACGGCCTCGCATCGGAATAACGCTGCCGCTGCACCTAGTCGGCCGTGTCAGATTGCCGCCGCTCTTCGGCGAATCGCCGGAAAGCCGTCGGGCTCATGCCGAAGGCCGCCGAGAAACGGCGCGTAAAATAATAGGCCGATTCATAGCCGACATAGACTGCGATCTCCCCGACGGGGCGCGAGGTCAGCTCAAGCAGCTTGGCGGCTTGGTGCAGACGCGTCTCCGTCACCCAGTCGGAGACGGACTTGCCCGTCTCCGCCTTGAAGAGATGGCGAAAGCGCGACTCCGACAGACCGGCGCTGCGGGCAAGCGCCGCGGGCGAAAGCGGTTCGTGCGCGTGGTCCGCGATGTAGCGGAGCGTCTGCGTGATTCGTTCATCCTGCAAAGCGGGAGCGGCCGCGCTTCGGTCCCCCTGTACGCAGCTGCTGCTCTCCTGCAGCAGAATGAGGATTTCCGCGAGCGAGAGCAGCGCCAGCTCTTGGCCAGCCCGGCTGCTGCGCCTGGCATCGGCGATCAGCCGGCGGAAGGCTTCCTCGATGCGCGCCCGAATCGGCGCATCCGGGGCGGCGCTCGTCAGCAGCCCTTCCTGCGTCCGCGGCAGCTGGAGGTAATCCTGCCACTCCGGCAGCGGCAGGAAATGCACCCACAGCAGCTCCCATTCCCCGGCCTGGTTCGCCGCATAATGATGAGGGATGCCGGGCGGCAGCAGTACCGCGTCGCCGGCGGCGCTCGTCAGCACTTCTTCGTCGACGCGGAACGATCCTGTGCCGGACACGGTATAGACGAGCAGCCAATCGAGAGTCCCTCGCGGCCGATGGCCGTAGAAGCCGTAAGAGCGGCGAAAATGATCCGCCATCAGAACGCCGAACGTCGGGCCTGTTTCCTGCTCGTATTCGTATAGGAGTTCGTTGAACATCGGGCTCCCTCCCCTAAACGGGCTATCCTGCCGCGCAGCCGTTGTGTGCAAGTCTTTAGCCGCATCGGCTATTCTTCCTGTCCATGCATCCGTTTACAATAAAAGTAACATAAAACGGGAGCGATGAGAGATGGCGGCGCATATTTTGACGGAAGCGGAGAAGGAGCAGTTTGCCGAAGAGGGTTATGTGATCGCGAGGCAGCTGTTCGGCAGCGAGCAGGTGGCGGAAATTCGCGCATGCTTTGCGAAGGTCGTGGAGGAAGGGCGGGTTCCGGGCTACTTCGAGCCCAAGACGGCGGAAGAGGCGCAGGGAGAGCCTTTGCTCATGTATCCGCGCATCTTGTATCCGCACCGAATTCTGGATACCGCTCGGCGATATATGCTGGATGCGCAGGTGATCGCGGCGCTGACGGCGCTGTTCGGTGAAGAGCCTTTGGCGGCGCAGAGCATGTTCTATTTCAAGCCGCCGGGCGGGAGAGGACAGGCGCTGCACCAGGATAATTATTATTTGCAGGCGGATCCGGGCACGTGCATCGCCGCATGGACGGCAATCGATGACGCCGACCAGGAGAACGGCGGTCTCGTGCTGGTGCCGAAGACGCATCGCTCGGCCATTCAATGCCCGCATGAAGCGGATCCGGCGCTGTCCTACTTCCGCGATGAAGTCGATCTGCCCGAGGACGCGGTCATCGTGCCGGCGGACATGAAGGCGGGGGACGTGCTGTTCTTCAATGGGAGCACGATCCACGGTTCTTATCCGAACCGTTCGGCGGATCGGTTCCGCCGGTCGTTCATCTGTCATTACGTCGGCGTCTCCACGCTGCGTCTCGGCCATCATATTCACGACGACCTGCACGCGGCGGACGGCAGCATCGTCAAGGTCGCCAGCAATGAAAGCGGCGGTCCTTGCGGAACGGCCTACGAATTCGAGCCTCATTAAGACAACGCATAGAGCGGTCGCAGATGTCAGTTATAGAAAGATGGAAGAGGAGAGGGAGGAACTAGCCCTCTCCTTCCTTATGTCTGCTCGCGGCGATGGCAGAGAAGACGGGCATGTTTGAATATCGGCCGAACGGATTAGCTATATATAGGATAAGGGAGGCGAAGAACGTTGGAATATGAATTGCTGCTAAGGGTTATCGTCGCGGGCGCATGCGGCCTGTTCATCGGATACGAGCGCAAAAGCCGAATGAAGGAAGCCGGCATTCGCACGCATTTCGTCGTTGCGACGGGCGCTGCGCTGATGATGGTTATTTCTAAATACGGCTTCAAGGATATGCAGGGCGAAACCGGCGTTGCGCTGGATCCGTCGCGCATTGCGGCACAGGTCGTGAGCGGCGTCGGTTTTCTCGGGGCGGGAATGATTTTCATGCAGCGGCAGACGGTGAAAGGACTTACGACCGCCGCGGGCATGTGGGCGACCGCGGGGATCGGGATGGCGATCGGAGCTAATCTGTACCTGCTCGGCATCGGCGTGACGCTGTTGATTCTCGTCGCGCAGAAGCTGCTGCACAGCGGGTTCGGCTGGCTGTCCTCGCCTCGGAGCGAGCAGATGTCGATTCGGCTCTCCGACGAGGGCGGCGCCGTGGAAGCTTTGCAGTCCGCGCTCCAAGCGGCCGGCGTGACGGTTCTGCAGTTCCAGGCGGAGAAGCATGCCGAAGTCGGAGAGGCAGCGGGGCAATTGCAATTGGAGCTCACCGTCCGAATAACGGCGGCAGGAGACGTGGATAAGCTCTTGGTATTAGTCCAGCGGGTGCCGCAAGTTATTCGGGTCGAGATGCAGCAGGCGTAGTCTGGTCAGGACTACGTTTGCCGGCTGAACGGGCTGCTTCCATCATTTGCACAGCCGAATTTCAGCTTCTCTTAAGCTAGCGAGCGTATAGTGGTTGAGCAACGGGGCGACCGAACCGCCGCCGTTCGTTACCACGCAATTCGTTTCGGCAAAGGAGAAGAGCATGGATACACAAACAGAGTCCTCATTCGAACCCAACTATAGAAGCAAGAAATTCAAGAAACAGGGCAGCGCTTTTAAACGGTGGAGGAGACGGTTATCGATAGCATTTGCCGGCGTGCTCGTCGTTATGCTTGGCGGAGCGGGATGGTTTTATTTGACCCCGTCCGGCTCGGATATCCGCTACATGATGGCGGACACGCTCATTACGAGCCAGCATCGCTACTTGGCTAAGTACCTGATCGGCCAGAAGGAGCTGGACAACCGGGTGGCGGATTACATGAAGAGGTTCGACGAGATGGGGGAAGTGAAGGACGAGCATAACGTGTCCCTGGCTTCGCATCCGGCGAGCGACGTGCAGGTCGAGCAGATTTCCACCAAGAAGTACAAGGGCTACATCATGTACGTGCATGATCCGAAAATGATTCGCGTCGTGACGACGAACGTCGTCGGCTCCGGCGAAACGGTGCTCAGCATGGTCAAGCGCACGGGAGCCATCGCAGGCGTGAACGGCGGGGCGTTCGACGACCCGAACTGGGACGGCAACGGATTCAGACCGGCCGGCATCGTCATGTCCGGCGGGAAAGTGCTGTACAAGGGCGACGGCATGCAGGCAGCCGTCAACGTCGTCGGCATCGACAAGAACGGCCTGATGGTCGCCGGCCGCTACAAGCCTTCGCAGCTGCTCGACATGGGCGTCACCGACGCGGTTACGTTCCAGCCGAAGTTCATCGTCAACGGCAAAGGCTTGATCAAGAGCGAAGCCGACGGCTGGGGCATTGCGCCGCGTACCGTCATGGCGCAGCAGAAGGACGGCACGATCATGTTCGTCGTCATCGACGGGCGTCAGCCGGGCTATTCCGTAGGCGCGACGCTGTACGATATTCAGAAGATTTTGCTCGCGAAGGGCGCGGTCACGGCGGCGAACCTCGACGGCGGCTCTTCCACCGTGCTGGTGAAGGACGACGCGGTCGTCAATAAACCGTCCAGCCAATACGGCATGCGCTATCTGCCGTCCGCATTCCTCGTATTCGATCATCCGGAGGAATTCGATTCGGGCAACATCTGGGACGGCATCGACATGCAGCATTTCGACTCGTCGCAGCCGCGGACGTCGACTTCGTCGTAATCGAATCGAAAGCCATTATTCATCTTCATTCAAATAGCGAACAGCAACGACGAAGAACCGTCAGGACAATCTGGCGGTTCTTTGTCGTGTATTTTTAGTTGCATGAGTTCATCCGAATGGTGGTTACGTCGCGAACCGTTTCCGGTAACCGCTGGGATTCACGCCCTTTTCCTTGGCGAACCGTCTAGCCAGGTAGGACAAGTTCGCGAAACCGACCTGCTCGGCGATCTCCCCGACCGACAGATCCGTCTTAATGAGCAGCAAGGCGGCTTGTTCGATCCGGTAGGCAATGAGGTATTCGATGAGATTCATCCCGTAAGCCTGCTTCATGCACCTGGACAGGTAGGTCGGGTGAAAGCTGAACGCCTCGCGGATTCGGTGATAGGAGACGGGTTCACGGTAATGCGTGCGCAGGAAGTGGGCAACCTTCTCGGCCAGCCGGAGAGACGTCGAATCCTTCTCGTTCTCGCCGGCGGCATGCAAGAGCTGCAGGATGTTCTGGAAAACCAGCTGCTGCTGCCATCTGGCCCAAGCTTGGGGCTGCGGCACGAGCTCCAGCAATTGCTGCAAGCAAGCATACAAGCTTTCCGGATTAGGCAATGCGCAAAACTGCGGAAGCTGGAGAACGCTCGTCTTGATGTTCAGCCGGTCATCGCTGTCCGCCAATTCGTATTCGCGATAATGGGGATGCGGGTGATCCGTCCATCCGTCCGCCGTCTCCTCCGACCAAATGCCGATGGATTGGAAATGGACGTAATAGAAATGCGTTTCTTCGTCGCAGGAACGGTAAGTCGCGTGGCTCTTGTTCGGTTTCAGGATCAGCATATGACCGGCCGTCACCGTGTAGCTCGCTGCTTCTTCCGTGATATAGAGGGCGCCTTTCGTAACGACAAGCAGGTCGAATACGCCGAGATTGGAACGGTCCGGATGCCGGCTGCCGAAATAGTAGGTGTCTTCGCCGACAGCCAGGAAACAGGGAAAAGGTGGAGCGGTAAATCGCATGTTCATGCGCGGCAGCCTCGCTCTGCTGGGAAATCAATATTGTGTTTATATACGTCAATAAACTGGCTATTCCTTGTCCGTACAGCCGAATTATGATTAAGGGGAATGCCGCAGGGAAGGTGGACGCACGATGAGGATTAACCTTACGGATAAGGTTCGGGACGATGACGAGGCCCGCTGGCTGCAGCTGCATGCCCCGCTGTTCGAATGCCCGGACGAGGTTCTGCAGCGCACGTATTACTATCGCTGGTCCGTATTCCGCAAACATCTCAAATTAACGCCTGCCGGCTATGTCGTAACGGAGTTTCTGCCGGATGTTCCGTGGGCGGGGACGTACAATACGATCAGCTGCCCGGCGGGCCATCATTTCTACGAAGGCCGATGGCTGCGGAATCCGGCGTACTTGGACGATTACGCGGCGTTCTGGTTCCGCGGAGGCGGCGAGCCCCGGAGGTACAGCTTCTGGGCGGCGGATGCCCTGCACGCGCGCTACCTTGTGACCGGGGATGCGGATATTTTGCTGAAGCTTCTTCCGGACCTGGTTCGGAATTTCGGGGCCTGGGAAGCCGAGCGCAAGGATGAATCGGGCCTATTCTGGCAGATCGACGACCGGGACGGGATGGAGTTCTCGCTTGGCGGTTTGGGCCTTAGGCCGACCATTAACAGCTACATGTACGCGGATGCCGCCACAATCGCCGCGATTGCCGAACTGGCGGGTGACGGGGAACTGGCGGAAATCTACCGGCGGAAAGCCTGGGACATTAAGGCGTTGACGGAAAAGCTGCTATGGGACGAGGAAGCGAAGTTCTTCAAGGTGCGCGCGAATCGCGAAGGGCTTCGGCATACCATGCAGCTGCCCGCATCGTGGCGGGACAGGCTGCCGGCGCGGCAGCTGCAAGAGGGAAGTCTCGCCGACGCATGCGAATTGACCGGGTACGTGCCTTGGAGTTTCGGCCTTCCTGGCAAGGGATTCGAGGAAGCTTGGTCTCGGCTCATGGAGCCAAGTCAATTCTATGCCGCTTACGGACCGACGACGGCCGCGCGATCCCACCCGAACTTCATGATGGAACATTCGCATGAATGCTTGTGGAACGGGCCGTCCTGGCCGTTCGCCACGACGCTGGCGCTGATGGCGATGGCCCGTGTAATTCAGGAATACGAGCAGACTTATGTCGGCAAAGAGGACTATCTGGAGCTGCTTCGGATCTATGCCGGCTCCCACCGCCTTGTTATGCCTGACGGCCGTGCGATTCCGTGGATCGATGAGAACTTGGACCCGTTCACGGGCGAATGGATCGCTCGCACGAAGCTGCATGAACGGGGCGATGCCAATAGGGACAGGGGCGCGCATTACAATCATTCCGCGTTTTGCGATCTGATCTTATCGGGCCTGATCGGGATACTTCCGCGCCGGGACGACGTGCTGGAACTGCATCCGCTTCTGCCCGAGAACGCGGAATGGGACTACTTTGGCCTCGAGAATGTCGCTTACCATGGCCGAGAGGTCACTATATTTTACGACAAGCATGGAACCAGGTACGGCTGCGGTCCTGGCTTCCGCGTAATCATCGACGGCGTTGAACGGTTCCGTTCGGAGCGCGTTCAGCCTGTCACGATCTTATTTTAACGAGTGGAGGAGATGCGATCGATGAGCAATGTCAATCATGCCGGCTGGCGCAAATACGCGAATAATCCCGTTCTTGGGGGAGATTACGGCACCTGTTTCGACCTTACGATGCTGAAGGAAGGCGGCTTCTACCGGATGTGGTTCTCCTGGCGTCCGAAAGCGAGCATCGCGCTGGTCGAAAGTACGGATGGCATCCACTGGAGCGAGCCGGTCGTCGTGCTTGGCCCGCTGGAATCGACGGGATGGGAGAATGATCTGAACCGGCCGTCGTCAAGCGCGAGGACGGTTATCACATGTGGTATGTCGGGCAGACGTGGAAGCCGGATAGCTCCAGCATCGGTTACGCGAGAAGCGAGGACGGCGTCCGCTGGGTGCGCCAGAGCGACAAGCCCGCGCTTCGGCCCGAGGCGCCGTGGGAGAAAGTAGCGGTCATGTGTCCGCATGTCCTCTGGGATGAAAAGGCGAGGAAATTCCGGATGTGGTACTCCGGCGGCGAACAGTACGAACCCAATGCCATCGGGTACGCGGAAAGTGCGGACGGCCTTGATTGGGAGAAGCACGCTGGGAATCCGGTGTTCAGCAGCGACCCGGAACGGACGTGGGAGCAGCATAAAGTAACGGCGTGCCAGGTTATTCCGTATAACGACGGTTTCGCCATGTTCTATATTGGCTTCCGCGACGAAGACTACGCGCAGATCGGACTCGCTTGGTCCAAGGACGGCGTCGGCGGCTGGCGCCGTCATCCGCTCAATCCGATTCTGGCGCCGGAGCCGGGCGCGTGGGATTCGGATGCGAACTACAAGCCTTACGCGATCTTCGACGGCGAGTCTTGGAGGCTCTGGTATAACGGCCGCAGCGGACATTTCGAGCAGATCGGACTCGCGATGCACGAAGGTTACGATTTGGGACTGTAGACTGCAGAGTGTCAGGCATTCAGCCCTCGGGCGCTCGGCAATCTTCGCTTCGGCTGGCATAAAAACCCGCTCGCATCCGCATAGTAAAGTGGATTGCATTCAAGCTTGCCGAAGCGCCAAGGGAGGAGCACGATG
This sequence comes from Paenibacillus rhizovicinus, assembly GCF_010365285.1. Lineage (NCBI taxonomy): Bacteria > Bacillati > Bacillota > Bacilli > Caryophanales > Paenibacillaceae > Paenibacillus > Paenibacillus rhizovicinus. The sequence continues at coordinate 3,083,908 of NZ_CP048286.1, read as the reverse complement.
CGGCATTTATTGAAAAGGTTGTTGGCGGTCACGCTGTGCGCGGCCATGCTTTGCGGTTTCCAGGCTCCGCCGCGGAAAGACCGGCATTTCTACGAGAGCCGGGGGGATATCATCTGGGAGCTGCCGCTGGAACGGAAGGAGCTGGCGCTCACCTTCGACGACGGACCCGATCCGGCGACGACGAACCAGATTCTCGACCTGCTGAAGCAGTATCATGCCAAGGCGACCTTCTTCGTCATCGGATATCGCGTGCACGAGTACCCCGATATCATCAAGCGGGAAATCGCGGAAGGGCACGAGGTTGCCAATCATACGTTCAATCATGTGTATTTTCAAAAGGGGATCAAGGCCGATACCATCCAGCGGGAAATCGAACGGACGGATCGCTCGCTAATTGAGCTGACCGGCAAGAAGCCGTTCCTGTTTCGGCCCCCGGGCGGCTACTACAGCGACGTCATGATCGATATCGCCCGGAAGCTCGGCTACACGACCGTCCTCTGGTCCTGGCATCAGGATACCGAGGATTGGCGCAGCCCCGGGGTGCGGCATATTGTCAATAAGGTGTTGAAGAACGCGCGAAACGGCGACATCGTGCTGCTGCACGACTATGTTTCCGGCTCCGCCCACACCGTGAAGGCGCTGCGGGTCATCCTGCCGGAGCTGGAGCGCAGAGGCTACCGACTTGTGACGGTTTCCGAACTCATTCAGGATAAAACAGGAGAATTGCTGCCGGTCTCGAAATAATCTTTTAGAAAATCCCACCTTCTAAGAGAGCGAAGTGAACGCAAGTGGAAACGAAATACATCCGAGAAACGCGCTGCTTCAAGGTTTCGCGCGTGTTCCCGACCGACGTGAACAATCACAATACGTTGTTCGGCGGCAAGCTGATGTCGTATATCGACGACATTGCCTCCATCTCCGTCGCGAAGCTGTGCCGAAGCTCCGCGGTAACGGCCTCGACCGATTCCGTCGACTTCCTGAATCCGATCCGGCCGAGCGATTCCGTCTCGCTGGAATCCTTCATCACCCACACGGGGACGAGCTCGATGGAGGTGTTCGTCAAGGTGATCTGCGAGGACATGAACAGCGGCGAACGCAAAATCGCGGCAACCGCGTTCCTGACCTTCGTCGCGCTGGACGAGAACAATCGCCCGACACCCGTGCCGCAAGTCATTCCGGAGACGGAGGAAGAGAAGAAGCTCTTCGAAACGGCCGAATACCGTACGCAGATGCGGAAGCACCGCAGGGAAGAGAGCAAGAAGTTCGCGGATTATTTGCTGACGGCGTATCCGTGGGAGTAGAGAATGGCGGCAGCAGGAACGAACTGCAGAATGGGCTTGGCGGATACGCCAAGCCTTTTTTGCGTTGGGCGCGTCGTCCATGCCGGCATGATTAACCTCGGCGAGGAAAGGATTTCGAACGATGCGGTTGAATACGTCTGGACGCATGTGGGGCGGAGTGTTAAATTCACTAATATAAGGAAAATAACAGCGCTAAATATTCATGCCCTTAATTCTGCGAAGGAGGAACTTATGAACCATCCGAAAGCACGACCGTATTATCGCCTGTTGTCCTATGGGATCGGAAGTCTGATGCTTATCGCTTCTCTCGGACAGACAGTTGCGGAGGCAGCCCCCCAGCCAGCCGTCCCGCAAACCCAGCAGACCCAGCAGAACCAGAATGCGTCAAACATCGCCGTTATTCTGGATCGGCAGCCGCTGCCCCTGACCTTGCCTCCGATTCTCATTCATGGCAGCCTGATGTTTCCCGCAAAAGCCTTTTTCCAAGCCGTTGGCGTTAAGTTCAGCATCCGTAACGGACATGTGACCGCCGTGAACGGATCCATACAGGTAGAAGGGAATTTAAGCTCGAACAAGGCGGCAAAAGGGAAGCAGGCCGTACAAATGCCGGCTGCGCCGACTATTCAGAACGATCGGCTGTACGTGCCTGCCAAATTCGTTTCGCTCGTCATGGACAAGGAAGTGTCCTATTATGCCGGCGGCGGCAAGAAGACGGTGACCATCGGTTATAACGAAGGGCAGATGACCGGGTTCCGGCGATTGATGTTCGAGGCCGCGCGGAATGGCGATGCCAAGGTAATTGAAACCATGCTTAGCCGAGGCGTTGGCGTCAACGAGAAGATGCGCAATGAGTACGGGGATAACACGGCGCTGGATTACGCGGTTCTGACCGACCACGTGGAAGCTGCGCAGGTGCTGCTGGAACACGGAGGTACTTTTGATACGCAGCGGGTATTCCAATTGCTCGTCTCGCAAGATGCGGCCATGATAGAACTTCTGCTGCAGCATGGCATCGATCCGAATATGCCGTTGAGCAACTTGAACGGCTCCTTGCTAAGCGTCGCCTGCAACGAGATCGGTTCTATGCATCCGGACGGCACGGAAACGACCATTCATCCAAGTCCGCAGATCGTAAAGCTCTTGCTTGATTATGGAGGCGATCCGTTGAGTGATGATTCGCTCACCAATGCGGTTCAAGCGGGCAGCCGCGCAGTCGTTCAATTGCTCATGCAACATGGCGCCGATCCGTATCGGATGGATTCTATGGGAAGCACGCCATATCAACGGGCCGTTATTATCGGTGCCGTCAGCTGGTTTACGCTGGACGCGGATACCGCTGGCTCGAGCGGTTCGGAACAGCCGGAGGGCGTCCATCATATCCCGATTTTCTCGGTCTTGAACGAGGACGGTACGCCGTTGATGAGCGGCACGATAGTCGTCGAGGGTACGAGCAATCCCGGTTTCTCCCGTAAAGAATTCAATTGGAAGGGCGAAGACATCAACCTCGACGTGCCGGACGGCGATTACAAGGTCTCGACGATCATGCGCGTTGGCGCAGCCTATTTGCCGTCGGGCAAACGCATCCAAGTCGACCAAGGCAAAGCGACTCCTTCGGTGTACCGCCTGCCAGCCCTTAATGTCCATGTGACGATCGCCAATGCAGGCGACGACCAGAAGCATGGCTTCGCGACGCTGTTAAACGCGGATGGCACCAACCTGTTGACGTACGTAGAGGTCGAGGACGGAAAGTTCGGCTTGTATCTGCCGCCGGGCACGTACAAGCTTTCGGATTATCGCGTGCAGGCCTCCATTTACCAATTATCGGGAGATACGACGATTACAGTTTCCGAGAAGAGCGGAATTCAGGAGCTTGTCGTGACGATGTCGGAAGGGGCTTTGAAATTAAAATTGGCTGCGGAATAGACGATAGGCAGGACCTGAGAAGTTGATTATAAGCGGTAAGGATGTGGGGATAAAGAAGTCCGATTCCGACTTCAAGCGTAAGTGGATAGGCCTATGCGACAAGGCGCCCCGGCGAACGGGGCGTCTTTTTGCTGCGCGCTGCCGCCGGCAAGCTTTCAGCAAACTATCAGTTTACGCTCAGTTCCGGTTCAGGTTGCTTGCCTAGAATGGGGGAAGAAAGGAGTGACTTCATGCGAAAACAAGCCATGCGGATCGCGGCTGTCGCGCTGCTGGTTCTATCGTTGGGAATGTGCGTGTATTCCCTTATACAAGTCGGCGACGGAGGTTCCGCCGCTTCGACGCAAGGCTTCGGCGGGGGAGGAGGAAAGTTTGCCGCTTCGGGCCGGGCAATGGATGGCGGAGCGGGAGGCGCTCCGGCACAAGGGGGTGACGGAGGGGGCTCGTCCGCGCCGTCCCAAGGAACGGACGGAGGTGCGGCGGACTTCGCTCCACCGCAGGGAGCCGATGGAGGCTCCGATGCCGATGGATCGGGTCCTTCGGCGCAAGGAACCGAGGGCGGAACATCCGCCCCGCCGCAGGGAATGGACGGAGGCGTAATGAATTCCGTTCCGACACAAGGGTTTAACGGAAGCCCGGACGGAGCTGCCTCGGGCCAAGGCTTCAACGGCGGCCGCGGCGGCGGTTTCGGCGGCGGCACCGGGGGCGGCGGTTTCTCCGCTTCTTCGGAAGGCAAGACAGAACTGGTTGCGTACAGCTTCGCGTTCGCGGCTATCGCGGCGTTCGGCGTCTATGTCGTGTTCCGCCGAAAAGCCGAGGTCCCCGCCGAGAGCCGGCGCGGTCTCGTCTGGCTGCTGCTCGGAAGCGCATTGCTGCTGCGTATCGCGGTCGTGCCATGGGTTTCGGCGCATCAGGGCGACTTGAATTTCTTTCGTACCTGGGCGTCTCAGGCATCGGCGGATTTTACGGGATTCTACAAGAACGGCAGCGCGGATTACCCGCCGCTCTATATCTATGTGCTCTATGTAACGGGCAAACTGTTGTCCTCCGCATCGCTGAGCCCTTACTCGACGCTGCTGTATAAGCTGCCGTCGCTGATTGCGGACGTCGCAACGGCAGGGCTGCTGTTCATGGCATCCAGACGCTATGTCAGCTACTCGATCGGCTTGCTCGTCGCGGTGCTCTATGCGCTCAATCCGGCCGTGATCGTAAACTCGACCTACTGGGGACAAGTCGATTCGTTCTTCACCCTGCTTGTGGTCGCGGCGGTCTACCTCCTGTCCAGAGGAAGGGCAGGCTGGGCTTCGGCCATCTTCATGGCGGCGATTCTGATGAAGCCGCAGGGCATTATTTTCTCGCCGGTGCTGTTCTTCGGGCTGGTATCCATGCGGCAGCTTCGCGCTTGGTTGACCGCGATCGCAAGCGCAGCGGTAACGCTGTTCGTCGTCGTCCTGCCATTCTCATTCGGCCAAAGCCCGCTCTGGCTGTACCGGCTGTATACGGGAACGGTCTCGGAATATCCGTACGCGACGGTGAACGGGTACAATCTATTCGCGCTGCTGGGGCTGAATTACGAAGCCGACAGCACGCATTTTATCGGACTGAGCTATCATACCTGGGGAATGCTGTTCATCGTCGCGACGACGTTGTTCTCTTGGCGAATGTATGCGCGAAGCAAGCTTCCGGCTTTCGGGGCGGCTTCGGCGATGCTGCTGATCTCCGGCGTGTTCACGCTGTCGACGGGCATGCATGAACGGTATCTGTTTCCCGCCGCGGCGCTTGCGCTGCTTGCCTATATCCAGCTGAAGGATCGGATCCTTCTCTTGCTGGCTGCTGGATTCAGCGTGACGATCTTCATCAACACGTTCGTCATTCTGTTCCAGTCGGGGGACAATACCAATTACACTTTCGCGCTGTGGGCGGTGTCCACGATGAATGTGGCTTTGTTCGGCAGCGCCGCGCTATGGGCAATAGGCTTCGTGCGTACGCCGAATCCGGCTCAGGCGCAGGAAGAACCGACGGCGCTGGCGCGAGTAAGCGAGGAGCGGACGTGAATCGACGGGGCGAACGCGTTCAAAACGATTGCAGCGGATGCAGGAAACAGCCGAATAGGAACGAATGTAATGGTTGGAAGGAATTTACTTTAGCGGTATTGAAAGAGAGGTCATCGTTTATGGGTAAACCAGCGTTCTGCTCCATGCAAAGTCTTGATCTATAAACAACGGCGGTTGTTTATATTGGAGCCATTTACTGCCGCCTGACGATCAGCGTTCTCGCGATTATTGTTTATAGGATAGGCTTTGCAACCTTAAATTCAATTTATTTTAAGGAGCAGAGCTATCGTGAAATACGTAAACGCCGATACCATTTTCCCGGAAGAGCTATTGCAGGAAATACAGAAATATATCCAAGGCAGAATGGTTTACGTCCCCTCTCCCGAAGGACAACGGAAGAAATGGGGCGAAAACTCAGGCAGCCGACAGCATTTGAGCCGCAGAAACGTTGAAATACGTCAACAGTATACCGGCGGTGCAACGATCGATGAACTTGCTGATCAGTTCTGTCTCTCCAGCGAAAGCATTAAAAAGATCATCTATTCCAAAATATAGGTCAAGGAAATCACATCAGATCCCATGGTGTGATTTTTTGTGTGTAATAAACGATAGTGAAGCATTCTTGATCTATCTTTCTAACAATTCCTTTTGCTACGATGGAAAAAACAACTCATACGGGTCGAATGCATGGCATTCATCCGATCGGAGGAAGAGCAATGACAAGTCGGGTGCCCCTGTCGAGAACTACGCCGGAGGAGCAAGGGATTTCATCGAGAGCGATTATTGATTTCTTGGACGCATTGCGAGATCAAGACTTAGAGATACATAGTTTTATGGTGCTGCGGCGCGGGAAAGTCGCGGCAGAAGGATGGTGGGATCCTTATCGGCCTGAATACCCGCACGCCTTATATTCGCTCAGTAAGAGCTTTGCTTCGACGGCGATCGGCTTCGCGGTCGCGGAGGGATTGCTGTCGCTGGACGACCGGATCGTCGACTTCTTCCCCGAAGACGCGCCGGAGCCGGTATCCGATCACTTGTCCGCGTTAAAAATACGTCACCTGCTGGTAATGGGCGCCGGGCACTCGAAAGTCGTAAGTACGTGGGATTCGGATACGGATAACTGGGTCAAGCTGTTTCTAGAAGCGCCGATCGCGTACACCCCGGGGACGCGGTTTATGTACGACAGCATGAATACTTACATGTTGTCCGCCATCATTCAGCGTGTCACCGGTCAGCCGCTGCTTGCCTTTCTGGACGAGCGCTTGTTCGTACCACTCGGATTGTCCAAAACCGCTTGGGAGACATGCCCCCGCGGCATCGAAGGCGGCGGTGTCGGCATGAGTCTGACAACCGAAGATATCGCCAAGTTCGGGCAATTGTATTTGCAAGGCGGCGAGTGGGAGGGGACGCGGCTTCTGCCCGTCGATTGGATTCACGAGGCTGCTGCTTGTCATATTTCAACTGGCGATGCGGAGACGGACAACGATTTTGGGCAAGGCTACGGTTATCAATTCTGGCGATGTCAGCACGGCGCGTACCGGGGCGATGGGGCGTTTGGACAGGTCTGTATCGTTATGCCGGAGCAAGAGGCGGTGATCGTTATGACGTCCGGCCTTGAGGATAAGAGGACATTGATGAACACGGTGTGGGACAAGCTTCTCCCTGCCATGTCGCCGGATGCGCTGGAACCGGATGAACCGGGAATTGCCGCATTGGCGGAAAGGATTCGAGCATTTCGACAAGATATCCCGCCTAATAATCAGTCTGCCTCTAACGAGTCGGCCATGAATGGGCATGTCTATCGGCTTGAACCGAACGAACATCAAATCGAAACATGGTCGATCGACTTCGCGGAGCAGGATGCCTTACTCACTTTGCGTCATGGTTTCGGCGAGCAATCCGTACGATTGGGCCGCGGAGCATGGATAAAGGGACGAATGAGAACGACCGTGTGGGGACTCGGCGGTACGGAACAGCCGGTCGAAGGCAGCTTCTCGTGGAGCGACGCGGCAACGCTGGACATTCAATTGGCATTCGTGGAGACGGCGTTCCGTTTTCACATTGCGTGTCACTTAAGAGGGCAAGAAATCGATATCGAACTCCGCTCTAATGTCGCGTGGGATTGGGAGCCGAATTCCGTGATGATGCGCGGTCAGATGGAATAAGGGGATAATATATACCGAAGCTTTTCGCGTCTTCCGGATTCACGGCTACATGCCGAACTTCAAATGGCTTCCGTAGGCAGGAAAAAAGCTGCGAGCCTAACGGCACGCAGCTTTTGGTTTTAATCCAGAATGACCGACGGTCCAATTCGAAAGACAAGAATTTGTATTATTCTCCGATAACGGACACAAAGAATCTCGAAGTTTTTGTAGCCATCGTTGAACAAATGGGCGGCTTAACGCAATGGATCAAAATGCTGCATGAGTATTCAGAAATGGCTAATACGACTGTTGGGAGTCTTATATATGCTCGATGGAATAGTAAACATCAAAATGGAATGCTGAGCTATGTTCGCTAGCATTCCATTTTTTTCATAAGACTTAAAAATAGATTAATCTGCAATTATTTTTTTATAAGTTCTTGTTTTATAGATAATGGAACATTGGCACTCATTAATGTAAACTTTTGTCCAGTAGTATCTTTTTGTACGACCAATAAGTCATAATCAATGTTTGTATAGCCTTTAAAATCTCCTAGTTCAATTTTACTCTCATAATCGATCTTAAGCGTATTGTTAATGATGGACGAATTGTCTTGCTGTTTCAAAATATTTTGTTCATCTAATTTTTTTGGTAAAAGAATTTGATATTGATATGAATCATTACCTTTTTTGTTGAAATCAGCCTTCATATTGAACGTGTTTATATTTTCGTTTGTGGTATAAGAAGTTAAGTACCACTCATTTCCCTTGATTGGGTTCTTAACAGTAGTTTTTTCTAAATAATACTGTCCTGTTTCGAGTGTAAAGATAACTCCATGATTATCAAATAATCGTATTTTATTAAATCTTTCAACAAAATCAGGTAAAGAAATAATAAACTGTCCGTGGTCATGAATAGATGTATCACGCGTTTTAACTTTCATTGTTACAATAGTATCATCTTGCAATAATTCACTTTTTATAATGTTTTTTTCAATGTAATTTGCATGAAATGATAACACAATATTCTTTTCGCTATCAGCCTCATTATAGAAGAGATAAGATACTTGGCTTTGATTGTCGCCTTCTAAGGTGGCTATGAGAGAGTCATCATCAGTACTGCTACTTAAATTAGTATTACTTCTTGTATCCATATTGCTATCAACTATATTGCTATTCTTATCTATACTTGTATTGGCGTTGCAACCTGTTAAAGTGAAAATCAAAAAACATAAGAGTAAAGAATTTATACGACTATTGAATAATAAGCGATTAATATTTTCACTTCCTTGCTGTATAAGAAAAATAACCGGAGATAATTCAACTATCAACGGTTATTTTTCTCTGATATTTACATTTTATTCTATCATTTACCTAGTGATGACGCCAGAACCATTTATAGGTTCCGTTACTTCCTTCGCTTTTAGAGTTCAGATATCCACCGCTACTCTTAGGGTAAGTCCAGTAAAGTCTCTTAATCTGGTTCGCACTCCATAACTCATAGGTCCATCCTGCCTCGGCATTGTAAGTTACTGTTGAAGTTTTCCCCCAAGTTTCACCCCAGTTTCCACTAATAGTACCCTTCGCAATTAGAGAGAAGCCATACTCTAGACTTCCACTAATTTGATAGGTTGAGGAAGATGTTGTAGTCAATGAGACATTGGCGGCAGCGTTGAGTGCATTGAATGTATCTTTATCCCAAGAGTCATAACGCATGTCGTAACCAAGAGTGTTCCAGCTATTTTCTGTGAGTACGAGAGGGATAGGAATGTAGCTACCATAAGTGGTTGATCCGTAAGATACACTAGGTGCGGTATTGCCAGGTACATCCGCGGCACTGACCGGTATTACAGAAGCCCCAAAAGATATTGTTGCGATAGTCGAGAGGATAATAAACTTGCTCTTCAATTTAGCTTTCATAACATTTCACTCTCCTTGGTATTTTAATATATCCAAGGAGGATTCTATCTAAAGAGACAGTTTAAAGTAATAACTAAAATTGCAATTTTCTTACAAAAAAATTACACAATTTGTATATTATAAGTTATAATTAATCTTACTTCAATGGTAGGTTGAGTGAATGTTGGGGATATGTGGTTTGAAGATTCTTTGTGGTAACCTGCAATAACCGAGATCTTCTAGGTGAAGTAGGTGTTGAGGTTGGGATGAAAGTCAAGGTATAAAAGAAATGTATACGCTAATTCAAATTGAGGTGCAAATGCTTTGGAGAGAATAAAAATCGGTAAAAATCTGTACTTAGATCCGTTTGCTCGTTGCTTAGATAATTTAGATTCAAAAATTTTTCTCACACAATTAGAATTTCTAATTTTAAGCTTTTTTTCAAACAACCTCAATACGGTTTTATATGTTGAGGATATTTTAGATTATATTAATAAAGCTACCTCTTTTCAGAAAAACTACACTGAACAAAATGTCTATGTATATATCCAAAAAATTCGATCTAAATTAGAAGAAGACAAAAGAAATCCTAAAATTCTATTGAATGTGCGACCTGGGTATATATTAATGTTTCAATCATAATTATTATCTTGTTTTAATTTTGAACTGTACCAGTCAAGTAGACAGTACAAATATATAAATTCAATTAAGCGGCCTTGCTCCTGTACTCTATCGGACTGAGGCCGTTTAGTTTTGCTTGTAATCGTTCATGGTTGTTAAGTGGATGTAGGCCGCAGTACACGGAACATGCTTTGGATCATGTTATTGTCATCCAAGAGCTTCTTAAAGCCGAAAGAAGTGTATTTGTAAGCCTCACTCGCTATGAAGCATGGGACTGGTTCCTGGAGCTGCTTTATCCTGAAGATTTCGAGTTCTTCTAATTTGTCTGGGGAGCATATCAGTCCAGTGCAACTACTGTTCGTATTTCCTATTCTTAATGCCCTTAATGCTCTTAATGAAAGCTAAAGAAGGCCGGAGGCCGGTATGGAGACGAAGCAACAAAGTGGTCGCCTTTGTAACCGGATTTCAACCGCTAAATGTCTTAGTCAATCAAAGAAATCCGAGGTACAACAGCGAGCGCAGTTCCATACCGGCCGCAGGCCCTCTTATAGCTGAATTGAATTTAAAATAATTCAACTTTTATGACGTGAGTCTGACCGGACTGAGCGCAACCTCTCTTTTAAACTCGAATTTGCTGTCATCCCCCTCGGAATCCCCTAAATTCCGGCTGAAACCATGGCTTTTCCATCAATTTAATTCAACTTAATTATATTAATAAAATTATGTTTCAAAATATTTATTTACAGAATATTCCCCTCTGATGTATACTCATCTCGAAAGTGTAAGCGCGTTCAATTTTGTTGAAAGCGATTGCCTAACAATTGCGCTTGGGGGGATTAGGAATGAAGAAGAAGAGGAAAGCGCTGCTCGTTTCTTCGCTCGCGACGATGATGCTGCTCGCGGCATGCTCGAGCAACGGGGGAAACAACGACGCAGGGAACGCGGCGGATGCGAATAAGGCCGGCGATGCCGATTCCGGGAACAAGGCAGCGGCGAATGCGGGGAACGATGCGGCAGCGACAGATACGAAAGAGGCAGCGCCGATCAAGATGAGCATGGCACTTATGGCAGGACCGAAAACGCCGGATTCCTGGGCGGAGCATACGCTGGAGGAAGATCTGACGAAGACGATCGGCCGTTCGGTCGACATACAGCCGGTCTTCCTGCCGGATTGGTCGGAGCTGAATACGAAGATCAACCTGCTCATGAGCGCGAAGGATACGCGTCCGAACATTTTGTGGACAGGGGATACGAAGGAATATACGAAATGGGTGAAAGCGGGCATCGTGCAAGACTTGACGCCTTCGCTGCAGAAGTACGGCAAAGAGATTTTGGACTACTACACGAAGGATACGATGTTCTACCACTGGGACAAGAGCGGCAAGATCTTCCGCGTGCCGGGGGATGTGCCTGAAGCCAGCTTCATGACGACGATCGTCCGTAAAGACTGGCTCGACAAGCTGGGCCTGAAGGAGCCGAAGACGCTGGACGAATACGTGGCGATGCTTCGCGCGTTCACGAACGACGATCCGGACGGCAACGGCAAGAAGGATACGTACGGCCTCTCGGGCGATAACTACTACCGCAGTCTTGCGCCGTTCTTCTACGCGTACGGCATCGACGTAGAGAACTTCATCAAGCAGGATGACGGCAGCATTCAATTCGGCGCATTGATGCCGCAAGTGAAGAACGTGCTGGAGCTGCTGCAAACGCTGTACAAGGAAGGCGTCATCGATCCGCGGATGTCCACGGCCGCGAACAGCGACGACCAGAAGGTGAATGAAATCTATTCCACCGGTAAAGTCGGCTCCTTCTATCGTTTCGTCGATTATTTCAACCCGGGCAACGGGGCGGCGATCTCCTTCAAGAAGCTGAATCCGTCCGGCGTCTATGAAGCGATCGATCCGATCCAAGGACCCGAAGGGTTCTCCTCCGATATGCCGGATCCGGGCATCGGCTGGTGCTACCTGGTCGTAACGGATACGACCAATGCGGACGACGCGGTGCAAGTGCTGAATACGATGGCGACGCCGGATGTGTTCAAGGATATTACGTTCGGTAAAGAAGGCGAGCAATACAAGATGGAGAACGGCGAGTTCACGCCGACCATTACGCCGGATGAAGGCAACAAGCTGGGCCTCGGCAACTTCGGCTGGTACCTCCAGCGCAAGGATGCCGCGAACATCAAGAATACGCCGGAAGTAACGGCGCTGTTCGAGAAGCGGATCCAAACGTCGCAGCCGATGCGCGATAAGATCGTCGTCTTCAAATCGCTGGAGCGTCCGCAATGGGATAAATACTCCGCGGATATCAAGAAAGTCCGCGACGAGCTGTTCTGGTCCATCATTACCGGCAAGAAGCCGGCGAGCGCGTTCGACGATTTCGTCAAGCAATACGAGAAGCTGGGCGGCAAGCAGATCGATGAAGAAGCGAAGCAATTATACAGTACGCAGTCATCCGAGTACGACCAGTTCAGCGAGTGGTACGAAGCGAACATCACGCCTTATAAATAATCGGCTGATTGGATTGAAGAGCGAGCGGGCCGCGGTCAGCGGCCTGTTCTTGTTCCAAGCCCGCGAAAGGAGCGAATGACAATCGAAGCCTCGAAGCCGAATATCGGCTTGTCCGGTCAAGAGAAAGCAGCCAAGGGAACCTTCATGAAAGACGTCATCAGAGACAAATACTTGTACCTGCTGCTGCTGCCCGGCATGCTGCTCATCCTCCTGTTCCGATATGTACCGATGTACGGCATCATTATCGCGTTTCAGGACTTTAACATCTTCCAAGGCATGAACGACCAGGAGTGGGTCGGTTTCGCCCAATTCTCACGGCTGTTCCATTCGCCCGATTTTATCGAAATCTTGCGCAATACGATCTTGATCAGCGTGTACAAACTGCTGTGCGCCTTCACCATTCCGGTTATCCTGTCGCTGCTGCTGAACGAGCTTCGGCATGTCGCCTTCAAACGGGTGACGCAATCGATCATTTATTTGCCTCATTTTATCTCATGGGTTATTTTCTCCGGCATTCTGATCTCGTTCCTCAATCCCGTGGACGGCATGGTGAACGCCATTATTGAAATGTTCGGCGGCAAGCCGATCGATTTTCTGGGCGATACCCGTTACTTCCGGTCGATCCTCGTGATCAGCGATTCCTATAAGGAAGTCGGCTGGGGGACGATCATTTACCTGGCCGCCATCTCCGGCGTCAGCCCTGAATTATACGAGTCCGCAAGAATGGACGGGGCGAACAAGGCAAGACAGATGTGGCATGTCACGCTGCCGGCTATCCGGCCGGTCATTATCATCCTGCTGATTCTCAGCCTCGCGAACATTCTCGAAGCGGGCTTTCAACAAATTTATTTGCTCTACAGTCCGCTCGTCTACGATGTTTCGGATATTATCGATACTTACGTGTACCGGGTCGGCATTCAGGACGCCAATTACAGCTATGCGACGGCAGCCGGTCTGTTCAAGTCGGTCGTAGCCATGGTGCTGATCGTAAGCGTCAACAAAATCGTGAAAAAAGCAGGCCAGGACGGTCTCTGGTAGGAGGAAGCTATGGTTGGCATGACGAGAGGCGAGAAGCTGTTCACCGTTCTGAATTATGGTTTCTTCATCATCCTGATCGCGGTGATGATCTATCCGTTCTGGTATATGGTCATGGCTTCGGTCAGCGATTCTTCCTTGATCGCCAAGGGCGGGCTGTTCCTCGTTCCCGTGGGCTTCTCCGTGGATTCCTACAAGGCGGTCTTTCAAAATGTTTCGATTCTGAGCGGCTTCAAGGTGACGATCATCTCGACGGTCGCCGCGACGCTGATCGGCACGTTCTTCACGGCTACGACCGCTTATGCCATTTCGAAGAAACGGCTGCGGGGACAGCGGGTGTTTTCCTTCCTCATTCTGTTCACGATGCTGTTCAGCGGCGGGTTGATCCCGAACTATCTGCTGATCAAGCAGCTGCATCTGATCGACTCGTACTGGGCGCTGATTTTGCCGGGCGCGGTCGGGGCCTGGAATATTTTCGTCATGCAGAGCTTCTTCAAGGGGCTTCCGGAAGAACTGGAGGAAGCGGCGAAGATCGACGGCGCGAACGATTTGACGGTGTTCTTCCGCATCGTGCTGCCTTTGTCGAAGGCGGTGCTGGCGACCGTCTCGCTCTTCATCGCCGTTTGGTTCTGGAATGACTTCTTCTCCTCGGTGATCTACATGTCGAGCAAGGAAATGTGGCAGCTGCAAATGGTGCTCAAGGATCTCATCAGCAATACGTCGGCAGCGGTGCAGCAGGCCGGTATCGACATCAGTTATCAAGGCGAGATTAACGAATTCACGCTGAAGATGGCGTCCATTATCGTGTCCAGCCTGCCGATTCTGATCGTCTACCCGTTCTTGCAAAAGCATTTCGTGAAAGGCGCGCTGATCGGCTCCGTGAAGGGCTGATGGCGGGCGGTCGAGCAAATAAGCATGCAAACGAGCAAGCAAATAAGCAAGCAAATAAGCAAGCAGTTACGCAAGCATTTCGAACTGCCGGATAACCGGCTGGCCAGGCCGCCCGGCATCGGCATGACTTCACGATGAAAGGGTGTATGAATTGACGCGTCTTAGAAAATTCACGTTCAAGCGTTCGATTTCGCTGCTGTCGGCAGCCGCGGTGCTCGGAGGATTGCTCTCGCCGATCGGGAGCGGCGCCGCCGTTGCCTATGCCGACGAAGCGCCGGCAGCGTCCGTCTTCTCGAATTTCATTACGGCGTCCGGCGATCAATTGATGGACGGCGACCAGCCGTTCCGCTTCGCTTCCCTCAACTACCCGGGCGGCATGCGCGATTCGGACTTCTCGCAGGAGGATGCGCTCCGAACGATTGCCGCCATCGGCGGCAACGTGACGCGGACGTACGTACCGCCGGTGAAACGCTACGACGGGGCCAATGCCTCCTATGCGCTCATTCTCGGTCCGAATGACAGCGGCGTCATGCAGTTTAATGAGGACGGTTTCAAGCGGCTCGACCATCTGCTCGCGCTGGCCAACCAAATCGGCGTTCGGCTTATTATTCCGTTCGTCGATCAATGGCAATGGGAGGGCGGCATTGAAAGCTACTACGCGTTCCGTCATCCGGGCACGATCAGCGGCGATGCGGCAAGCGATCCGGATGCATGGGGCTTCTATACCGATCCGGAAGTCATCTCGGACTTCAAGCAAGTTATCCACTACATGATGAACCGCGTGAATACGATTACCGGCGTGAAATATAAAGACGATAAAGCAATCCTCGCCTGGGAGACCGGCAACGAGCTCGGCGGCTACAACCAGGACAAGTTTCCGCAAGCCTGGACGACGGAAATCGCCGATTACGTAAGGAACGACGAGAATCCGAGCCAGCTGCTGCTGGACGGCCGTTTCGCCGTCAACAATGATTCGCTCTCCGATCCGAATGTGGATATCGTCGGCGACCACTTCTATACGGGCAACTTCATTGACCGCATTAACGAAGACAGCGCGGCGGCCGCAGGGAAGAAGCCTTACATTCTTGGCGAATTCGGACTCTATACGTCCGGCGCGCCGGTGGACGCGCTGTACGACGCGGCACTGAAGAACGGCACGGACGGCATTATGATTTGGTCGCTTCGTCCGCATAAGGACGACGGCGGTTTCTTCTGGCATGACGAGAATCCGGGCAACTGGGCTTCCTATCATTGGCCGGGCTTCGCTTCGGGCGATTACTATGGGGAATCGGACATCATTCGTACCGTTTATAAATACGCGCACTATATGAATGCGGGCGATGTCGCCAAAACAACGGCCGTGCCGCCGATTCCGGCTCCGGCCAACGCTCCGGTGCTGCTTGGCATCGATTCCGTCGCGGATATCAAATGGAAAGGCAGCGTCGGCGCTTCCGGGTACGAAGTGCAGCGTTTGCCTGAGGGCGGGACGGAATGGGAGACCGTGGCGAACGGCTTCTCCGACGGCGGCCGCGCGGGAACGCCGGCGTTCCACGACGAGACGGCGCTTACCGGCACGGCTTACGACTACCGGGTTCGCGGCGTCAACGAGTCCGGCGCCTCCGAATGGTCGAACGTGGTCCATGTCGCCTCGGCCGCTCATGTTATTACCGACGAGATGAGCTTGCTCGCGAATGACAAGGAACAGCGCAATGTATATGCGTACGACCAATCCTCCAACGTGCTGACGGGAGGAGGCGGCGAGGACGGCGTCGGCTTCAAGGCGTATGTGGCAACGGCGAATCCCGGGTATTTGACCTATGCGTCGCCAGTGCCTCTCAACAGTGTCAGCGTTACCTCTGCCGGCAGCGGCACCGTGAAATGGTTCGCTTCCGCGACGAATGGCAATTATACGGAAATTCATCCTGCGGCGCAGGATGGAGGCGTGACGACGGCAAGCGATCTGCCTCCCGGCACGCGTTATGTGAAATTTGTTATCGACGGCAGCAATTCGGTGCAAATCGACCGCATTCAGCTGACCTACGCGTACGACGGAACGGGCTATGCGGCGGTGCCCGCGCTTACGCGGAACGGGTTTATTTTGGACGACAGCTTCTCGGGCAAGGATGCAGGCAAGTCGGAGAACCTGAGTCTGCAAGCGGCGCAGCCATATACGGACAATGCGCCGGCGCTTGGCAGAACCAATGGCGACGCAGGAGCCATCACCTATAAGACGGACGGCGACATCGGCTCTTATCGGATTACCTCCTATTCCAATGTGACGGACGAGCTGAAGGTATACGCCTCGGCCGACGGCGACAATTACGTTCAGGCGAACCCGGATGTCGCGAAGACGCCGGCGGGCAGCGGCTGGAGCAAAGTGATTTATACCGATTTTGCGCTTCCTGCCGCGACGAAGTACCTGAAGTTCGTCTATCCGGCGACGGCGGCCGGAGCGGCCCCGGCGATCGGCCGCGTGGAAATCGGCTACGGGGTCAATCTGATTCCGCTCACGGATAAACCGCCGGCGAACGTGTTCGAGGACGGGGAATACGACTACGGCAGCGACGCGAACGTGCAGGCGAGATACGAACGCAACGTCAACGGCGACGATATCTCGATTGCGCTGGATACGGCGAACAAGAATCGCGGCAGCTACGGCGTGCGCGTCAATTACAGCCTCGGCAGCGCGTATTACGCAGGGTTGACGCAAGAGCTGGGAGGCGTGAACCTGTCGGCCTTCGATGCGCTTCATGCCTGGATCAAGCCGGACGGCTCCGGCAACAAGCTGACCTTCCAGCTGCAAACCGGCGACGGCCGCGTCTGGGAATCGACGACTCCGATGACTGGAACTGCGGGCGGAACGGTGGAGCTGAAGCTGGCCGACTTCGTCCAGCCGCAATGGAATCAGGATGCGGCAGGGGCTGCGGAAGCCATCGACTTAAGCAGCGTGAGCAGCTTCGGGATTTACGTTGGCGGCGGCGATAACGCTTCGGCAGCCAGCGGAGCGGTGTATCTTGACGACGTCAAGCTGACGAACGCGACGAAGCTGGATAGCTTCGAAGGCTACGGCGGCTATAACGCGCTGCTGAACAAAGCGTTCTCCCGCAATACGGGCGGCGGTTCCTTCGATCTGTCGCTCGACAAGACGCACAAGTCGGAAGGCAGCTACGGTCTGCGGGTGGATTACAACTTCGGCGGTCCCGGCTATGCGGGCGGCAGCTTCAATCCGGATTTTCTGAATTTGAAAGGCTACGACGGCTTCAGCTTCTGGCTGCAGCCGGACGGCTCGAACAACGAGCTGGCCATTCAATTCACCGATGCGAGCGGGAAGTTCTGGGAGACGAAGACGGTTATTCGAGGAACCGACCCGCGTCTCATGTACGTGCCGTTCGATTCGTTCCGCTATCCGAGCTGGTACAGCGGCGATACGACGGCAAGACCGGATCCGAAACAGAACATTACGGCGTTCTCGCTCTACATGGGCGGCGGCGATAGTTCGTTGTCGACTTCCGGCACGTTGTATTTCGACGATATTAACGGCGCGAGTTTCGTAGATCGGTTGACCGATTCGGCGATTGCCATCGATAAGTCGCAGACATCGGTTGCGTCGCTGCCTTACGCGATCAGCGGTACGGCAACAGGTACGCCATACGTAACGCTGGAAGCGGGCAAGCAAGTTTTCTACGCGCCCGTGCAAGCCGATGGAACATGGACGTATTCGACTTCCAAGCTCCCGAACGGCACCGTGGATATTAAGGCTTCCGCGCAACTGTACGACGGGACGGTCATGAGCTCCGATACGTATACGGTTCAGGTGAATGTGCCGAATAATCCGAATACGGACGGAGGCGGGCAGCCGCAGCAGACGAATTATTTGCTCGATCCTGGCTTCGAAGAAGCGGTGGACGCTTCCGCGTGGCCGATATTGCCGGCGCATTGGATGAATAAGGATGCGGACGGCAACGATGTGACGGACGGTATCGTAAAGCTCGAGGGCGGCGCCCGTACCGGAGCGTACAAGCTGGTGCATTGGAATAACGCGCCTTACGAGGTGACTTCTTCGCAGCGAATCGACGATTTGCCGGACGGCATCTACGAGCTGCGCGCATGGACCAAATCCAAGGGCGGCCAGCAGACGGCGGAAATGTTCGCGACCGTCGGCAATCAAGAGCCGCTGCGTACGGCGATCCCGGCGGGGGAGAGCGCGTGGGCGTATATTAAAATCCAAGATATCGAGGTGCGAGGCGGAGGGCTTACGATCGGCTTCCATTCCAAGGACGTGGGCGACCACTGGATCGGCGTGGACGATGTAGAGCTCGTCAAAACCGGCGATATCAATTATATGAGCAATGCCGGCTTGGAGGATGTCGTCGATGCAGCGGCGTGGCCGCTGCTGCCGGTGGGCTGGACGCATCGGGAGGCGAACGGCAACGACGTGACGGATGGCACCGTCAAGCTGGAAGGCGAAGCCCATGACGGCAGCTACAAGCTGGTGCATTGGAATGGCTCGCCATACGAAGTGACCTCCTCGACCGTCGTGACGAATCTGCCTGACGGCGTGTACGAGCTCAGCGCCTGGACGAAATCCAAAGGCGGTCAGGAAGCGGCGGAGATGACCGCTGCAGTCGGCGCGGATAAACATGCCGTTGCCATTCCGGCCGGCGAAGGCCAGTGGGCGAATATCAAGCTGTCGCAGCTGGAAGTGCGCGGCGGCTCCATGACGGTGTCGTTCCACTCCAAGGACGCGGTCGGCGGCAACTGGATCGGAGTGGACGATCTGGCGTTGATTCGTACGGGGGATCTCCCGACAGATCCAACAGATCCGACGGATCCAACAGGTCCAACAGGTCCGACGGGTCCGACAACACCGACAACGCCAAGCGTGCCATCTGCGCCGCAGGCGGATGTCCATAATGGCATCATTACGATTCAACCGACGAAGAACGCGCAAGGCGATGCAGCTGCGTCGCTGCGGGAGGAAGATATCCGGCAGGCGCTGGGACAGCTGTCGGGCCGGACGCTGGCGATTCATCTGACGGGCGCCGAAGGCGCAAAGGCAGTGCAGGTGGACCTGCCTCTGCAGCAGTTCGAGGCGAATCCGGAGGCGGAATGGATTACGGTGGACACGGGATTCGCAGCCGTTTCCATTCATCGCGGCGCATTGAAGAACAGCGCAGGCGCAGCAGCTTCGAAAATGCAATTAACGGTGGCGAACGTCGATCCGTCGACGCTTCCTGCCGAAGTTCGAGCGCGGCTGGGCGGCAGCGCGGTCTACGATTTCAGTTTGCGGCTGGACGGTATCCTCGTCGATCGGTTCCAGGGCAATGAAGTGCGGGTATCGCTGCCGTATGTGCTTAAGCCTGGCGAGGATCCGAATCACGTCGTCGTTTACTATATCGATGATCAGAACAACCTTCAGTCGGTGAAGAACGGCAAGTACGATCCGGCTGCTGGGAAAGTGGAATTCAGTGCGAAGCACTTCAGCAAATATGCCGCGGCTTACGTGAAGGTGTCCTTTAGCGATATCGCTCCATTAACCTGGGCTGTTCCGGGCATTGAATCGCTCGCGGCAAAAGGCATTCTTCAAGGCGCAGGCGGCAGTCAATTCAAGCCGGGTCAAGCCGTGACGCGAGCGGAGTTTATTACGATGCTGGCTGCGGCGCTTGATTGGACGAACGAGGGAAGCGCAAGCAGCTTTAAGGACGTAAAGGCGGGCGCTTGGTATGCGTCTGCCGTGGCTGCCGCGCAGAAGCTCGGCATCGTGCAGGGCAAGACGGACGGCACCTTCGGCATTAACGATCCGATTTCCCGCCAGGACATGGCGGTTATGATTTACCGGGCGGTCAAGCAGCAGCTGCCAAGCGTTTCGGCCGCGAATGCGGCAGCATTCTCCGACGGGGACGCGATTGGCGGCTATGCGGCGGAAGCGGTGCAAGCCGTGCAGGGAGCCGGTCTGATGAACGGCATGCCGGACGGTACGTTCAAGCCGGCCGGCCAAGCAACTAGGGCCCAAGCGGCGGTATTGGTTTACAGGTTGCTGGAGCGATTCGGCAGCTAATCCGGTTGGATGGAGCGGGGCGTTGCGGGAGAGTCCGGGCGCCTCGCTTTTTTCATGCTGAATGAAGTTGAAAAAAGTTGAAATAACCAGTATGCTTAGGTTATAACGAATCGGCTAAGGGGTGGGCGTCATTCAGAAGGTCACGCTTCAAAGTATCGCAGATAAATTAAATGTATCGAAGGCTCTGGTTTCCAAGGCCTTGTCCAACGACCCTGCGGTCAACGAAGTGACGAGAGAAGTCATTTGGAAGACGGCCGAAGAGGTCGGCTACCGGATTAAATCCGCGAAGAAGTCCGGCACTCCGACCGGATCCGGCAACCTGGCCCTGCTTATGCCTAGGGCATATCTTGACGACCCGGAATACTGGGGCAAAATCATTAAGGGCATCGATAAAGAACTCGAGAGCCAAAGCTACAGCTTGCTGCTCTCGGGACTCGACGTCGCGGTGCGCATCAACGAAGGGATGCCGTCGAGCATTACCGAGAACAAAGTGGAAGGGGCCATCGTGCTGGGCCAGCTTCCGGACGTGTACACCGATCAGTTGAAGAAGAAGAAGCTTCCCTTCGTGCTGGTCGACCCGAGCGCGCAGGACCCGGACATCGATATGGTGCTTGCCAACAATTATCAAGGTGCCTATCAGGCGGCGAATTTGCTGCTTGCCGAGGGACATCGGAGGCTGGCGTTCGTCGGCGACGCGGATACGACGTGGAGCTTCGCGGAACGTTTTCGCGGTTTCGGCGATGCCGTGCAGGCGTTCAATGCCAAGCGCGGGGACGCTGCCAACGCCGCAAGCCTCGTTGTGGTGGAAGGGATGGGGGTTAGCGGCACGGGCATGTATACGAAGCCGAGTTTCCCGGAAGAACTGCAGCGCAGACTGACGGGGGATCAGCCGGTTACGGCCATGTTCTGCGCGAACGATCTGATCGCGATCGATTCGCTGGCCCATTTTGCGGGATGGGGGCTGGAGTGTCCGCGGGACGTATCGGTCGTCAGCTTCGACAATTTGTCGCTGGCGGAACTGAAGGAGCCTCAGCTGACCACGGTCAACGTTCCGATGGAGGAGATCGGGGTCAAAGCGGCGCAGCTGATCCTGGAACGGATCGCGGAGCCCGGGAAACTACCCGAGCTCGTCATGATCTCGACGACGCTCGTGCAGCGGAATTCCACGCAAGCCCGTCAAGCGTAGTCGCTGAGCTGGCGCGAAGTGCCGGCCGGTGGCGGCGCAGGTTTGCGTAAGGCAAAGGTAATTGAGGCCGGCTGCCGTGCATAGACTGTATGGACAGGCAGGCAACAGCCGGTTTTCGGCGTGGAAAACGTAGATAGGCTGGTTGGGAAAAGTCTCCGGTGAAGCGTGTCGCTTCGCCTGGAGGCTTTTTTTTTGATGTGGGGTGAATGCGCGATGGGAATCCGGGCATGTAGTGTACCCCGTGCAGCACACTGCGGAAAAAGCAGCGAAATCCGGGCATGTAGCGCATGCTTTTAGCTCACTTCGATCAACTAAATTTAATAAAATTACTCTATTTTAATTGTGTTGAAAATAGTTAAATTTAGTGATACACTTCAATGGTAATCGTACACATGACAACTATATTGTCTTGATATACACATGGGCTTACGCATTTTCGGCGGATCGATTCCGGAACGGATTTTCCCATGACGAACAGGGAGGCAGGTAACAGGGATGGACAAGCAAACTTTCGTAACAAGATCCGGCAGCGGCCTGCAGCTCGAGGGCAAGACGTTTCGTTTCGCAGGCCCGAATATCTATTGGCTTGGGCTTGACGAGAACGTAGGAGGCGTCGATTGGCCGACCGAGTTTCGGGTCGCGAATGCGCTCGATACCGCGCTCGAGATGGGGGCGACCGTCGTTCGCGCCCACACCCTTGCCGCATCGCAAGGCTGCAGCAAAGCGATTATGCCGGAGCTTGGCGAATATAATGAAGAAGCGTTCCGCAAGGTGGATTTTGCGATCACGGAAGCGGGGCTGCGCGGGCTGCGGCTCGTCGTGCCGTTCGTCTGCAACTGGAGCTATTACCACGGCGGACGGGAAACGTTTACGAAATGGCGCGGACTGGATGACCGGGATGCATTTTATACGAATTCTGATGTCATTGCGGATTATAAGGCCTACATCGCGATGATCGTTAATCGCGTTAACAGCTTTACCGGGATCGCCTACAAGGATGATCCGGCGATTATGGCCTGGGAGCTTGGCAATGAGCTTAACGATGCCCCTGCGGCTTGGGTGGCCGACATCGCCGATTATATCAAATCGCTGGACGGCAATCATTTGGTCGCGCACGGCAAGCAGTTTCAACTGGACCGGGACAAGCTGGCAATCGACAGCCTCGACATTCTCGATGTGCATTATTATCCTGCTAACGCGGCAGAGCTGATCAAGGACGCGGAAGCGGTCGCGGCAGCGGGCAAGGTATACATGGCAGGCGAATTCGGCTGGCCGCAGTGCGACCTGGCAGCGTTCTTGACGGCGGCCGAAGAGCATGCTGCGGTATCGGGCACGCTCTTCTGGTCGTTGTTCCCGCATCATGATACATGCGGCTATGTGCAGCATTTCGACGGATTCTCGGTACATTATCCGGGGAACGGAGTTAATGAGGACGCTGCCGTCCGGTTCGCGCAGTTGCGCGCGCATGCCTTTGCCATGAGCGGCAAGGCGGTTACGGAGCACTCGGTGCCCGAAGCGCCGGTCATTGCCGAGCATAACGGAGCCATTGCGATCCGAGGCGTGGTCGGCGCGGCATTCTATACGGTAGAGAAGTCGACCGTGTCCCCGGAAGGGCCGTGGCATGTGCTGGCGGACAAACGTCCGGCCGATCACGACATGCCCTGGACGGACGCGACCCGTGCACATACGGTAACGACCTGGTATCGGGTCAAAGCGCATAATCTCTCCGGCCAAGCAGGTCCGTATTCCGCAGCGCTGGAATCGGCTGCATTTACGCCGCAGCGATAACGGCACGGCGGCGCCCTCGCATACTGCGGAACGCTGCTCGCGCACCTTCACGGGCATCATCATTTCAACTTATTAATGAAGGCTGCCGATTCCCGGCGGTCTTCATTGCTTTTCCTCCCCATGCAGTCCGGCAAATATCCACCGTTCCCCTCGAATAATCGATAAATCGATGATGCCACGGGAAAGATTCGTTATACAATCGGCTTGATCCCGGTTATGATTCATGCAATAGCCAGAGTTCGCCGCTGCTGCAGAAACATCGATATGCCGCATGAAAGGGGAGTTCAACGTGAAGCGAATCGGCTGTTTTCACGCGCATTATTCCAATATCGAACCGATCGACGGGGCGCTCGGCGCCTATGACGTCGAATGGATTCATTTCGTGGATCCCGGGCTGGATCGGATCAAGAACGATGCCGGCTTCACGGCCGAGACGGCTGAAGCGAAAGTGCTCGAGACGCTTGACTGGATCGCGAAATGCCATGTCGACGCCATGCTGGTGACCTGTACGTTTTTCACCGCCATTATAGATGAAGACGCGCATCGTTTTCCGGTTCCGGTCATCAAGATCGACGATCCGTTGTTCCGCGAGATTGCCGCAAGCAGTCAGCCGACCGTCCTCGTATTCACGAATCCGGCAACGGTTGAAGGCACGATGAGGCAGCTGGGCCGCTTCCTCGCCACCGAAGGGAAGACGCCGCGAGTCGAATCGTATCTCTTGCCCGGTACGTTCGAGCTGATCATGCAAGGACGCAAGGAAACGTATCTCGACGAAGTGTACGCAGGCTTGCAGCAGGTCGTCCAGAATCGTCCGGGCGCCAACGTCGCAGCCGCGCAGTGATCCATGGTTCCGGCTGCCCGGCAAGCGAGTCTAACGGCGGGGATTGCCATCGGTAATCCATTGGCCTCGCTAACCGACTACTGCGAGCAGCGGCTCTCGCTCAAGCGCAAGTCCGAAGACGCATCATTATCGACATAAACGAAAAAAAGAGCGGCTGGCCGGAAGATGTTCACATTCTGAGGCTGCCGCTCTTTGATTTTCCGAACATTCACTCAAAATTCTCTTGTAATATTCGAGATTGCAGCTATAATTAGTTTGACTAATAATTAATCCGACTAAATTTGTTGGAATTTAACGGTAGACAACAGGGGGAGATCGATCATGAGAAAATCAAAAGCAATTGCAGCATTCGGCATTACGATGGCATTGGCGGCAGGGGTATTGAGCGGCTGCGGGTCCAGCTCCAGCAACGACTCGGGCAGCAATGCGGCTAATGACGCCAGCTCCGCGGGCAACGCCGGCTCCGCCAAAGAGAAAACGATCTATGTCGGCACGCAGAACGACTATCCGCCATTCGCTTTCGTGGATGACAAGAACGAACTGACCGGCTACGACGTGGAAGTGCTCAAGGAAGTCGACAAGAAGCTGGACGGCTACAAAATCGAATTTACGCCTACGACATGGGATAGCATATTCCTGGCGCTGGAATCCAATAAAATACAGCTGATCGCCGATGAAGTGGCAAGAAGCGCGGAGCGCGAAGAGAAGTACCTGTTCTCCGACGAGTCTTATTTTGCGGCGCAGACGGTCATTATCGTGAAGAAGGGCAGAACCGACATCCAGACGCTGAAGGATCTCGAAGGCAAGAATGTCGGCGCCGTTGCCGGAGATTCCTACACGCAGATTCTGGAAGAGTACAACAAGTCGCACGACAAGAAAATCAATTTGAAATATACCGACAGCACAAGTCCGGCCGATGTGCTCCAGCAAGTGCAGAACGGACGCATCGACGCGTACGTTAACGATCCGGTTATGATGAAGGCAACGATCAAGAAGCAGAACTTCGATCTGGACATCGTCGGCGATCCGATCCAAGCCGACAATATCGGCATTGTGTTCAACAAGGACAAGCAGGGCGAGGATCTGAAGGCGCTGATCGATCCGATCCTGAAGGGGCTGAAGGACGACGGCACGCTGGCTAAGCTGTCGCAAAAATGGACTGAGGGCGAGTATATCCCTCAATAACGCAGAAGAAGGTACACACACATGGACAAACTGCTCGATGTCGACTATTTGTTAAAATCATTGCCGCATATTTTAAAATATTTGCCGGTTACGATCTGGATTGCCGTGGCGACAATGGCGCTTGGCATGGTGATTGGCCTGGCGACGGCGCTCATTCGCTTGTATAAAGTCCCCGTACTCAGACAGATTTCCGCGGTATACGTCTCGTTCGTCAGAGGCACGCCGCTGCTCGTCCAGATTTATCTGGTGTTCTACGGGATCCCTAAATTCATCTATTACCTCCAGACGCAGCACGGCTGGATGAAAGGTTTCGACGTCAACCTCATCTCGCCGGAAATTTCCGTGCTGCTGTCGTTCTCGTTAAATTTGGGCGCGTACTTGTCCGAAACAATCCGATCGGCGATCGAATCGGTAGATCGCGGCCAGTTCGAGGCGGCGGAGTCGATAGGCATGAGCCGGAAGCAGACAATGCTGAAGATTATTTTGCCGCAGGCGCTGACCGTGGCGCTGCCGAATCTGGGGAACACGTTCATCAGCACCGTCAAGGATACGTCGCTCGTCTTCATTGTTGGGGTCATCGATATTATGGGCGAAGCCAAAATCATCGGCGCGCGCTCGCTCGCGTACTTCGAGGTGTTCATTGCGGTGTCGCTCATTTATTGGCCGGTATGCATCATCATTGAACGCGTGCTCGCCATCGTCGAGAAACGGATTAGAAAATACGAAAGAAGTGCCATCTCATGATCCAACTCCAGCAGATTCACAAATACTTCGGCGAACATCATGTGTTGAAAGGCATCGACTTGACCGTCGGCAAAGGCGAGGTCGTCGCGATTCTCGGGCCCAGCGGCTCCGGCAAATCGACCCTGCTGCGCAGCGTCAATTTTCTCGAGCGGCCTTCAAGCGGCGTCATTACGATCAACGGGCGGCGCGTCGAAGCCGCATCCGCGACGAAAGAAGATATCCTTGCGCTTCGTACGTCGACGGCCATGGTGTTTCAGCAATACCATCTGTTCAAGAACTTACGCGTGCTGCAAAATGTCATGATCGGCTTGACGACGGTCAAGAAGATGACGTCGGCGAAGGCTAGAGAGCTAAGCGCCGCGTTGCTGGAAAAGGTCGGGCTGAAGGAGCGGATGAACCATTATCCGTCCCAGCTGTCGGGCGGCCAGCAGCAGCGGGTCGGCATTGCGCGCGCGCTTGCGCTGAATCCGGAGGTGCTGCTGTTCGACGAGCCGACGTCCTCGCTTGATCCCGAGCTGGTCGACGAGGTGCTCGCCGTTATCAAGCAGGTTGCGAGCGAGGGCAATACGATGCTGATCGTGACGCATGAGCTGAATTTCGCCCGCGAGGTGGCGGATCGCATCGTGTTCATGGAGGATGGCGCGATCGTGGAAGAAGGAACGGCGGAACAGATGTTTACGAATCCGAGAGCGGAACGAACGAAGCAGTTCCTGAGCAAAGCGATCAAACAATAGGGGCAGGCAAGAGAGGTGCGCGGAACCATGTACGCAACAGGACAAACCATCATAGAACGATTCGAGCAGTGGGCGCCTAAACGGCTGGCGCTGCCGAACGACCGGATCGGTCTCCAGCTTGGCACCTTGCGAAGCGAAGTACGCAAGGTGCTTGTCGCGCTTGACGTTACGGAAGAAGTCGTCGAGGAAGCGATCCGGGAGCAGGTTGAATTGATCATTGCGCACCATGCGATCATCTTCCGTCCGCTGGAGGATCTACAGACTGACCAGCCTGCAGGACGGTTGTATGCGAAGCTGATCAAGCATGACATCGCCGTCTATATCGCGCATACGAACCTGGATGCTGCCGAAGGCGGCGTGAATGATTTGCTGGCCGAGGCGCTCGGCCTGCGCGAGCTGGATGTTTTGCGGTTCGTGCACGCGGAGAAACTGAAGAAGCTTGCGGTGTTCGTGCCGCAGACGCATCATCGGCAGGTGCTGGACGCGCTGTTCGCAGCGGGCGTCGGACATATCGGAGATTACAGCAATTGTTCGTTTAATACGGCTGGCGAGGCGACTTTCATGCCGTCGGACAGCGCGCGGCCGTTCATCGGCGAAGCCGGCGTGCTGGAGCGCGTCGCGGAGGTTCGCATCGAGACGGTGGTGCCCGAAAGCCTTGTGCGGCAGGCGGTGCACGCGGTCATTGCGGCGCATCCTTATGAGGAGGTCGCTTACGACGTCTACCCGATCGAGCATGAGGCGAAACGGTACGGCATCGGCCGAGTCGGACAATTGCCGGAGGCGCTGGCACTGGGCGAGCTGGCGTCGCATGTGAAGGACGTATTCGGTCTGGATGCCGTTCGCGTCGTCGGCGAATTGAGCCGGACGGTGCGCAGGGCGGCGGTGCTTGGCGGTTCGGGCGGCAAGTTCGTCCAGGACGCATTGCGGGCAGGAGCCGATGTGCTTATTACGGGCGATATCGATTACCACACCGCGCAGGATGCGAAAGCCGCAGGTCTGGCGCTTATCGATGCGGGGCATCACATCGAGCAGATCATGAAGCGGGGCGTAGCCGCGTATCTGACGATCTGTCTCGCGGACACGGATACGAAGGTCACGGCCTCGGAGGTCGTGACCGAGCCTTTCCACACGGTGTAAGAGGAGCCGGCGGGCTTGTAAAAAGGAGGATGGCGGGCAGATGAATCCAATTGCATTGATCCTGCAGCAGTACCCCGTTCTCATTCTCGACGGCGCGATGGCGACGGAGCTGGAACGTCACGGCTGCGATTTGAACGACAGCCTGTGGTCGGCCAAAGTGCTGATGGATAACCCCGAGCTGATCGGGAGGGTTCATACCGATTACTTCGCGGCCGGAGCCGATGCGGCGATCACGGCGAGCTATCAGGCGACCGTGGAAGGCTTCCGCGGGCGCGGTCTTAACGAGGCCGAGGCGGTTGCGCTGATTCGGCGTTCGGTGCGCATTGCCGTCGAGGCACGGGATGCATTTTGGGCTGAGCCGGGCAACCGCCCAGGCCGGCTGAAGCCGATCGTTGCCGCTTCCGTAGGGCCGTATGGCGCATTCTTAGCAGACGGTTCGGAGTACAGGGGAGATTACGCCTTGACGGAAGAGGAACTGGCTGATTTTCATCGGGAGCGCATGCGCGCTTTAATTGAAGCGGGCGCCGACGTGCTGGCTTGCGAGACTATCCCGTGCCTGCGTGAAGCGAAAGCGATCATCGGGCTGCTGGAGGCGGAGTTTCCCGGCGTCTATGCCTGGATTAGCTTCAGCGCCAAGGACGCGCAGCATATCAGCAGCGGAGAGACGATCGCCGAATGCGCGCAGTGGCTGGATGCGCACGAACAGGTGGCGGCGGTCGGCGTCAATTGTACGCCGCCGCAATACATCAACGCGCTTGTCGGCGAGATCGGACGTCACACGGCAAAGCCGGTAATCGCGTATCCGAATTCAGGGGAGACCTACGATCCGGCGGATAAGACTTGGACGTCAGCGGGATCCGTTGACAGCTACGGCTGCAGCGCCAAACAATGGCATGAAGCGGGAGCCCGCTTGATCGGCGGCTGCTGCCGGACGACGCCTGCCGATGTGAAGGCCATTGCGGCCTGGGTCAGGAGCTAACGAATTAAAGTGATACGCAGTTGTTTGCTATGCAGTCTGCAGCTTGTCAGCATACAGACTGTATCTTGCAGCCCGCCGCCAACGAGAGTTGGCGGCGGGCTGTTTTTGTCGTGGCCATTAATCTTGAAAGATGATGATCCTTTTGGTTAAATAAGGTAAAATTAGGATATTAGTCTATGCGTCAGTGACATTCATGAGTATTACGCGTTCCGATGTCAGCGAAATTTGCGAGTTCAATCATCCAACGGGAGGAGGGACTGCATGACACGACCGCCATTTCGGCTGCGAGCATGCGCATTAATTATTAAGGACGGTAATATTTTATTGGTCGCATTCAGGAACGACGAGGATGAAGGGGTCCATTACAACTTGCCTGCGGGCGGCGTCGAACCGGGCGAAACGCTGGCGGAGGCGGCCATTCGGGAAGCGATGGAGGAAGCCTGCGTGGATATCGAGGTCGGGCCCGTAGCGTTCGTCTACGAATACCAGCCGGCGAAGAACGATAATCGGTATGGCGACACGCATTCCGTCGGCATTACGTTTGCCTGCAGCTTGAAGGGATCGTCGGAGCCGAGGCTGCCGGATCGCCCCGATTTGAACCAGATCGACGTTCGATGGGTGCCGATTGCCGAATTGGATCAGGTGCAGCTTTATCCGGAAATTACTCGGGACATCATGGATTATTACGCGGGCAAGCCGTACCGGAACTACGTGGAGGAGCATGAAATTCAAACGGAGAAGGCGGCGCGCGAGCGGGAATGAGCAACAAAAAGGCCGGTAAGCCACCTTGCGGTACAAGGTGCTGCTTGCCGGCCTTTTCCAATGTTCAGTTGTTCCGATGCTGCTTATTCATGCGGGAATTTATTGAGAAACGAGCTTCTGCACGTCCTCGGCTACTTTCTCGTTGGCCATCAGACCCGTGTTAATCCAGTAGTCGCGGTCAACGCTGAACACATGTGGCGTTCAGCTCGGGGAGCACTTCCAAGGAGAAGTCCTTCCAATCGCTGCCGGCCGCCATCGCCGGTGCTTGGAAGCCAAGCGTTCCGTACACGACATTGCCGCTGTACGTATGATCCTGCATGAGGGAAAAAGATTTGTCCGAAATGAGCATGATTGCTGCTGTTTTGCCAGCTGCTTTGTCTCGCAGGCTTTCCTTAATTTCAGCCATCTTGGCATCATAATCCTTCAAGGCTTCGAATCGTACAAAGCAGCTTGCGAAGCAGCCCGAGGCCGGCGTTTTGTACGAAACTCGTACAAAGCAGCGAGCGAGGCCGACTGAGGCCGGCGTTTTGTACGAAAACTCGTACAAAGCACATGTGAGCGAATGGGGGACGTTAGCGGATAACGCGGAGTGGATTGGCCAAAAAGCCAAAAAACCGGAAAGCCAAAGGCGCATCTTAATCAGTGCGCCCGGCTTCCCGGTTTTCTTTTCTGAGCTGACTGTGCGCCTTAATCGAACTGCCAGCAGCTTAGGCTGAGGTTGCCGAACTGATAGCTGCGGTGCAGCAGCTTCGCTGTCCGATTCTTGCTGCCGGCTCCCATGGCGATAAGGAGGGGGATGAAATGCTCGTTCGTCGGCACGGCCTCTTGCGCGAACGGAGCCTGGCTGCGGTAGTCGAACAGCGCATCCGTGTCCCACGCTTCGATCTTGCTTTGCAGCCAGTTGTCGAATTCGCCGGCCCATGGATCCACGCCGTCCGATCCCCAGTTCAACCGCCGCAAATTATGCACGGTGCCGCCGCTGCCAATAATAAGCACGTCCTGCTCCCGCAATTCGGCCAGCGCACTGCCGATCGCATACTGCTGCTCGTTGGTCAAGTGACGGTTAACGGATAGGGCGACGACGGGGATCTCCCCGGCATCGGGATAGAGCAGCTTGAGCACCGCCCAAGCGCCGTGATCCAGCCCGCGGTTGTCGTCGAATTGGCTCGGTATGCCATGCTTCGCAAACAAGGCGCCAATATATTCACTAAGATTAGGGTTTCCATGTGCCGGATAAGTTATGCTGTAGAGCTCATCCTGGAAGCCCGAGAAGTCGTAAATCGTATCGTACGTCTCCACTTTGCTGATCGTTTGCGTCGTCTGCTCCCAGTGCGCGGAGAAGAGGACGATCGCTTTGGGCTTGCGGGTGCTGCCTGCGAACTGCTTGATAAAGTCGGTATACGCATGCTGTTCCAATACGAGCGACGGGGCGCCGTGCGCGAAGAAATAAGCTGGCATCATCGTTGGATCCCTCCTTGGTTATCGTTAGTATCCGTTAGTCCGGCGTCCTGCAGCAGCCATTGCGTATAATCCTGCTGATTCTCCGGCGATACGCCGTGATCGGTTGGATAGGTCTTGAACGTCAACTTCGAAGCAAGCGGTTGAAAATAAGCCGCATTCTCGTGTACGATGCTCACCGGGAATACGGAATCGAAATCGCCATGGGAGATAAACATCGACGTTTGCTCCACGCTGCGAAGCGAATACTCGGTTTTCACGAATGCCGGCACGTAGCCGTTCAAGGCCACGATGCCTTTCAATTGATCGCCCATCGTCAGCGCGAGCGACATGGACAGAATCGCGCCCTGACTGAAGCCGAGCAGGTAGCGCCGCTGCGCGTCGATCGGATATTTTGACGTGGCATAGGCGATAA
This sequence comes from Paenibacillus rhizovicinus, assembly GCF_010365285.1. Classification (NCBI taxonomy): domain Bacteria; kingdom Bacillati; phylum Bacillota; class Bacilli; order Caryophanales; family Paenibacillaceae; genus Paenibacillus; species Paenibacillus rhizovicinus. The sequence goes on along the minus strand of NZ_CP048286.1, from coordinate 3,052,244 downwards.
AATCCGTCAGCTCCTGCATCGACTGGTCGAATTGCTCCCGAATGGGATTGCCGAGACTCTTCAGGTCGTAATATTGATATCCGTTGCCCAGAATCCGGTTGCCGCGAATGCCGATAATGATGAATTGCTCGGCTAACGGCGAAACCAAGCCGAACATATTGCGCTCGTTCGATCCTTTGCCGTGAAGGGTGAAAATGACCGGATAGCGTTTGCCGCCTTCAAGCTGCGCGGGCAAATGGATGTCGTATTGAAAAGCTGCTGTCATGAGATGTGCCTCCTCTGGCAAGAATGAAATATATAAGTTATAGAGAATTAAATTTTGTATTACTAATTTAACTTAGAGATGACTGGCGCGTCAACAGGATAATTGTTAATATGAATTTATGTTTTGTATTGCAAATATTTTTAGAGGGGTGAACCCTATATGGATATCGGCTCCACCATTCGGGCGATTCGGAAGCGCAAGGACATCACGATCGCGCAAATTTGCGAAGATACCGGCCTGTCCCAAGGCTTCATGAGCCAGGTCGAAACGAATAAGACGTCCCCGTCCATCGCCACATTGGAAAATATCGCGAACGCGCTCAAGGTCCCGCTCGCCTATCTGCTGCTGCGCAAGGAAGAACGGATGCAAATCGTGCGCAAAACGGACCGGAAAGTTACGACGAGCGGTCCGGAACGGCTGAAGGTCGAGCATCTGAGCGCCGCGAAGAACATGCGGATGATGCTGGTCGAACTGCCGCCAGGCGCATCCACGGGCGATGAGCCGCATGCGCATGAAGGCGAAGAGGTACATATGGTCATCAAGGGCCGTATCTACGCCGAGCAGGGGGAAGACGCAGCCGAGTTTGGCGAAGGCGATTCCTTCAGCTGGAACGCCTGCACGCCGCATCTCGTGCGCAACATCGGCGAAGAGGACGCCATCGTGCTTATCTCCGTGTATACGGAGTCGGAGCGGGCGGAGTCGTATTACGATCAGCAATAAGCGCATGCCGAAAAACCGCAATCGACGATGATTGCGGTTTTTTTGGTATGTTAAGCGGCGCGGCGCCGTTAAGGAATGGCCAGCATCCGTACGATAGCGGCAGCGGCCTCCGCGCGGGTAGCTTTGGCGCTCGGCTGGAACCGATTGTCCTGCAGGCCGCCGAGCAGCGAATACTTGCCGGCCACGGCGATTGCCTCGCGCGCCCAGGCGGGTACCAGCGCATCGTCGGCGTAGCTGGTTGCCGCGTCGGCAGTCGTCGGCAGGCCGGAAGCTTTGACGACCATGGCGATCATCTCCGCGTGCGTAATGTTGGCCTGCGGCTTGAATGTGCCGTCGCTATAACCGCTGATGATCCCGAGCTTGACGGCTGCGGCAACGGAAGGGGCGGCCCATGCCTCGATCTTGCCTGCATCCTTAAAGGTAAGCGGCGTGTTATCGCCGCTCACCTTCAAGCCTTTCATCAGCATCACGGTGAATTCCGAACGCGTAATGCTGGCATTCGGCTTGAATGTGCCGTCGGTGTAGCCCTTCGTGATGCCGCTCTCGTAGGCTTTGGCAATGTCGGCGCTCGCCCAGTTTCCCGCGATATCGGTGAAAGGCGTAGCAGGAGTCGTCGTACCCGGAGTCGTCGTACCCGGAGTCGTCGTGCCCGGAGCTGTCGTGCCCGGAGTCGTCGTACCCGGAGTCGTCGAGCCTGCCGTAATTGTCACGGTGCAGGAGGCAGTGTACTCGCCTTCCACGGTTGTCACCGTTATGACTGCGGTGCCCGGAGAGCGTCCGGTCACTTGCCCGCCGGCATTCACCTCGGCCACGGCGGGGTTGCTCGACTGCCAGCGAACGGATTTCTCGACGGCTGCAGCCGGAGTTACCGTCGCCTTGAGCGCGGCGGATTTGCCGGTTTCCAGCGAGAGGCTGGGTTGCTGCAGCATAACGCCTTCAGCCGGAACGGTGCCGATTGCAAGCAGCGCGCTGTTCTGGACGGCCGCGCCAAAATCCGAGCCGCCGACGACGATGACCGTGCCGTCGGGACTCGCGACTGGCGTTTCGAGGCTCCGCTTCTCGGGCTCCTTGTATTTCCATAGCTTCTTGCCCGCAGACGATACGGCATACAGATAATTGTACTCGGTCGCATACAACGAGCCGTCCGCGCCGCTGCCCAGCTTCAGATTCAAGTCGGTGGACGCAGATCCGTATACGACAGGGTCGGAAGCGTCGACCGACCACTCCCACTTCTTCTTGCCGTCCGCCGATACCGCGAACACGCGGGAATGAGGAGCCGTTTCCGAAACCCAGCCCTTCAAATACATGCCGCCGTCCGTGCTTTGGGCGAAGTTGTCATAGGGCGCCGCCGCGTTGAATTCCCACTTCAATGCGCCGCTCGGCTTGATAGAGAAGAGCTTGTTATACGTGAAGGCCAGAACCGAACCGTCGGGAGCCAGGCGGAGGCTTCCGAGATCATTCGTCCCAAGGGAGTAGGACCACTTCTTGGTGCCGGAGGAGCTGAGCGCGAGCACGCTTCTGCCGCCGCCTGCTGCATGGAGTTCCATGCCGTATAAGTCGCCGTTCGTTCCCGCGACCACCGAATAGAGGCTGTTTCCGACATACTTCCATTTCACCTGGCCGCCGCCGGGAGACAATGCATAGATAATGCTTGAGTTGTTCCCTACGTAGACCGTGCCGTCCGCTCCGAAAGCCGTTGCCGAAGGGAGGTCCTCTTGGAACGACCATTTCGTTCGCCCGTTCGCGTCGATGGCGTACAACTGATGCTTGGTTCTTACATAGATCGTTCCATCCGGGCCGATAGCGGGCGTAATTCCGGAGAGAGGCCCGGGATCGTTACTCTGCGGCGCCTTCCAGCTCCATTTCAGCGTGCCGTAAGGAGTGACCGCCGCAATATAATCCGTGTCGCTGCTAGTGGAAGTACCGTTGTGGACCGCCGCGTAGATCGTTCCGTCTTTGGCGATGGCCGGGGTGCCGACGTAATTCCCCAGAATAAGCTTCCAACGGAGCGGATGCGTCTGCACGATCGGCGTTACTACGTCCGGAATCGTTTTGATAGGCGTGACGGGGCCGGTAATATCGATGCCGGGGATATCGACAACACCGGAGAGCGCGAACGTGCGCGAGTCCGGCAGGCCGGAGGCAAACACGACCATGGAGATTGCGGTTAAAGCGAAAGCCTTCCATCTTCTACGATTCGATCCCATCCTCATTCCGAATCAGCTCCCATTCTCAGCTCTTGCATAATTGCCGTGATATCCATGCTGATTTGCGCTTGTCTGATGATGTATTCGTTTTCCGGGCGGAGTTGAACACGGATGTGGAAGAATCTGTTCATATAATAGCAAGAATGGTAAAAAAGACAACGGGATTTTCGAACTAAAATTTCCTGCATGACGTTACGTTTTCATTACTTTTCGTGCCGGCGCAGCAGCACAGAAAAAAGGCAGCCCGGATCGCGAAAGCGTTCCGAACTGCCCCTGTGCTTGAAGCATCCATATAACTTATAAGCTTCTAAGCTTATCTCGGCGCCAAGGACGGCGACGGCTGGTTCTTCTCCAGCTGGTTAAACATGACGTTATAGATGCCGGCCGAGATCACGGCGAGCAAGGCGAGCAGCACGAAAGTCCATTTGAAGCCGATCCAGCCGGTGAGCGGAATGGATAACGGCGCGATGGTGCGTCCCAGCGTGAAGCGAAGGCTTGCCGCCGCAAAATACTGCCCGCGCATCTCTTCCGGCGCGAGCCGCGCGACGAACGCCTGCTGCGGCCCGGCGGACATGAGCTCCGCGAGCGTGAAGACGGCGATTGCCGCCGTGAAGCCCCAGAACGTCGACATGCTGCTGAACATGATCATGCCTGCGGCGTAGAAGATCGCGCCGCCCATGAACACGTAGCGATCGCGGTACATCGTCATCCATTTGGTGATGATCACGGTGAAGACGGCGACGAACAGGCCGTTCTCCGAGACGATCAGGCCGAACAGCTGCTGGCCCGTCACGGTTAAATCCCAGTCGTGGAAAGCGAAGAGCGTCGACTGCCCGACCGTCTCCTTAAGGAAGACCGGAAACAACAGGTCGAGCTGCATGAACGTCTGGGCCAGCAGCACGCCCGCGATAACGAAGAGCAGAAATACGCGGTCCGTCGCGATGACCCGGTAATCCCGCAGCTGGGCGGCAATGGCGCCATACCAAGGCGTGCCGGCCTTGGTCCGGTGCCGGTCCGAGACGCTGGCCGGCAGCGTCTCGCCGAGCAGACGGCTCATGACGAGCGCGATCAGCGCGCAGATGACTGCCGCGGCGGCAAGCACCGCGTACGGATTATCCGAATACAGCAGCGAGCCGATCAGCGGTCCGACGACGACGGCGATATTGGCGGCGGTGTAGAAGATCGCGAAGACGCTGGATTGATGCTTCTCGTCCACGACGTCCGCGACCATTGCCTGGCTGGCCGGCCAATAGAGCGAGCCGAACATGCTTGCCAGACTAAAGCCGACGAAGCCGGTTACCGGCATGTCCACCCAAGGCGATGCCGCGAAGGCGAACAGCGCGTAGCCGAAAGCTTGCCCGCTTGCGGCGAATACCATCATCCGCTTGCGGCCGAAACGATCCGCGCAATAGCCGCCGACCAAGTTTGCCAGCACCGAAATGAGCTGCGACAGCACGAGCAGCATGCCCGTCCAGCCTTTACCAAACGATTTCGTGAAATAGATGGACAGGAAGGGGAAGAATGTCCAGAAAATAACGTTAAACGCGCTTTCTCCGCCAAGGCGGATTTTTAAATTTCGATCCCAATCTTTCATTCTCATATGCGGTTTCCTCTAGTTGTAAGTTAGTCATGCCGGGTGAAGCTTCATCATTATACACGTTCGGCCGCGGCCGGGGAACAGCAGGGCGTTATCGCAGCAAAGCAGCAGACGCGCCGGCATGGAAAAAGTAACAGTAGCCCCTCTTCGCGCACCTATCGTATGATTAGACTACCAACGAAGAAACGGACGGCGCCATTTTTTGCGGATCCGCAGGTTTCTTCCAAGACAAGTTGTGAAGACAGTTTGTGAAGACAGCGGGGGAGAGGCAATGAGGAAACGAAAGATGCTGGTGCTGGCCGCTGCGCTGCTTTTTATGGCCGCATCGTTCGTCATTACGGCCGACCAGCTGCTGCAATTCAAGCGGACGACGGTCGCTTTCGCTTCATCGGACGCGGCTGCGGCGCGGATACCGGTGCTATGCTATCATTCCATTGCGGATAACGGAGCAGGAAACGAATATATCGTCTCGCCGGATGCGTTCCGGCAGCAGATGGCGTGGCTGCACGACGAGGGCTATCGCAGCATCGGCATGGAGGAATTCGGCGCGATTCTGACGGGCCAGGAAGCTTCGACGGGCAAAGAAGTGCTCATCACGTTCGATGACGGCTACAAGAACAACTATACGGCGGCGCAGCCGATCCTGAAGCAATACGGCTTCCAAGCGACGGAATTTCTAGTCACCAATTGGGTTGGCGGCGAAGCCTACCTGACATGGGGGCAGGTCAAGGAATTGCATGCGGCAGGCTGGGACATCATGGCGCATACGCGCACGCACCCGTATTTGCCGCTTCATACGCCGAAAGTACAGCGGGATGAGATTGCAGGCTCCAAAACCGCGATCGAGAAGAATCTCGGAACGAGCGTGACCGCCATCGCCTATCCCTACGGGCTGCGAAGCGAGGAAACGATGCGAATCGCCAAGCAAAGCGGCTTCGCGTACGGCTTCACCTTCGACGACGGCTACACCACGAGCGAGCAAAATCCGTATTTATTGAAACGACTGTTCATTTCGGGGGATACGGACCTGGCGGGGTTCCAGCGGAAGATGAAGTCATGAGGCGGATGGGCGCACATAAGCGGTCTGCGAGGTGCTGGTTGCTGGCGAGTCGCGGGACGGCGTGCTGATGAACGGAGGAACGAAGTGTGGATGAAACGCGGGGCTGCGTGCGAATGAACGAGGGACTGTATGCGTAAGCGGTACGGGGGCGATGCGCCGGAGATCGCGGGACGGCGAGCTAGTGAGCGCGGCACAAATTGCTGGCCGACGACAGGGCAACGCGCTAACGAACCGTATGCACCTTAAACGGACGAAAATCACGCCCGAAACAGTCTAACGAATTCGAGACGCCTTATTAAGGTACTTTCGGCCGTCATGTAAGGTTTATAGGTCGAATAACGATGCTGTGATTCGTTACGATGCAACAAGCAGACAATAGGAGCGAATGGCGTTACCTCGATTCGTTAGCGTTAGCATCGTTAGCATAATCGACTCAAACGGCATATCCAAGTACAAGCGTCGTAGGTGGAGCGATTTGCGATCCCCAAGCAGTTAAAAGTCAAATAGAAAAGGCGCCGGTCAATGACCGAGCGCCTTTTCTTCTTATTCTTGAGGGGCAGTCGGCTCAAAGACCGTGAACATACCCGTCATGCCCGGAGAGTGATCCTTGAATCCGAACTGTTCATAGAAAGGTTCTTTGCCCTGCGAAGCGAATAGGCCCACGAACGCAATGCCTTTCTCGTGTTTATGCTGCCGGATGTAGGCGAGCAGCCGTTCCACGATCCTTTTGCCCAATCCATGCCCCTGATGATCCGGGTGAACCGCGACATCCTGGAGATAGAAGTACATGGCGCCGTCACCGACGATTCGCCCCATACCGACGGCTTGTCCTTCGATCTCGACCACGACGGCGTAGATGGAATTCGCGATCGACTGCTCGCTCATTCCGGTGTCGAGGTTCCCCCAGCTTACGGAATCCCATAGTGCTTGGTGTTCGGACACCGTCGGGGAACGCTCGATAATTTCATAGCTGTTGTTAGTGCTGTTGGGCGCTCCTTTTGTCGATTTCGATTCCATATGCGGCATCACTCCCTAGTACCTCTAAGTTTGCTGAAAAAGAACTCGCCTATCCGCGGTTTCGCTGAACCGCGCGTCAGTCCGACCACTCGCGGCGCAGCGTGAACAGATCGCGCAGCGCGTCCGTCGACAGCTCCGTGATCCAGCCTTCCGAGCTGGTGATGACGTCGTCGCTCAACTGCTGCTTGCTCTCGAGCATCTCGTCGATGCGTTCTTCCAACGTGCCGAGCGAGATGAACTTGTGCACCTGCACGTCGCGCGTCTGACCCATCCGGTAGGCGCGGTCCGTCGCCTGGTTCTCGACGGCGGGATTCCACCACCGGTCGAAGTGGAAGACATGGTTGGCCGCGGTCAGGTTCAAGCCGACGCCGCCGGCTTTGATCGACAGGATGAAGATGTTCGGCTGCTGCGCTTCCGGCAGGCTGCGCGACTGGAATTCGTCGATCATCCGGTCGCGCGCCGTCTTGGACGTGCCGCCGTGCAGATAGAGCACGGGCTCCCCGATTTCCTGCGACAGCACGCGCTGCAGCATTTGCCCCATGCCGATGTACTGCGTGAAAATCAAGCACCGCTCGCCTTCCTCCCGCAGCTCCTGCACCAGGTCGAGCAGCCGCTCGAGCTTGGCGGAACGGCTGATGAGCGCGGCGATTTCGGCCGCGGCTTCGTCTTTGTCCTCCGGCAGGGGCACCGCTTCCTTGGTCAGCAGCACGGGATGATCGCACAGCTGCTTCAGCTGCGTCAACGCGGACAGAATGGCGCCTTTGCGCTGAATGCCTTCCAGCTTCTTCACCTGCTGCATCAGCTCGCCGACGGTCTGTTCGTACAGCGCGCTCTGTTCGGCGGTGAGGTGGATGTACGTCTTCATCTCGTTCTTCTCCGGCAGGTCCAGCATGATGGCAGGATCCTTCTTCTTGCGGCGGAGCATGAACGGCTTCACGAGCCGCTGCAGCTCCTGCGTGCGTTTCTCGTCGCGTTCCCGTTCGATCGCTTGGGCGAATTGTTCGCCGAAGGCGCGGGCGCTGCCGAGATACCCGGGATTCGTAAAATCGTAAATCGACCACAGCTCCGACAGCCGGTTCTCGATCGGCGTGCCGGTCAATGCGATGCGGTGCCGGGCCGGGAAGCTCTTGACGGCGGCGGACTGCTTCGTGCCGGCGTTCTTAATATTTTGCGCTTCGTCGAGGCAGATCGTCGACCACGTATAGCGGCTCAGGTTCTCCTGATCCAGCGTCGCCGTGGCGTAGGAGGTCAAGACAAGATCGGCTTCGCCGGCTTCTTCGAAGAAGGCATCGCCTGTCAGCCGTTTGCTGCCGTAGTGAAGCAGGATGCGCAGCGACGGCGCGAAGCGGCGCACCTCCTTCTGCCAATTGCCCAGCACGGAGGTCGGACAGACGAGCAGCGAAGGCCGGCGCTCGCCGCTTGCGGCGGCGGCTTCGGAGACATGCAGCAAATACGTGATGAATTGGATCGTCTTGCCGAGGCCCATGTCGTCTGCAAGACAGGCGCCAAGGCCGAAGCGCCGAAGGAAGGCCAGCCACGCGAACCCGTCCTGCTGGTAGCTGCGCAGTTCCGCGTGCAGCGAGGCCGGCACGTCGATCGCCGGCCATTCGGATTGCCCGGTCAGCTGGTCCATCAGCTTCGCCAGATGCGCGTTCAGCTCGACTTCGACGGGAATGCCGTCCTCGTCTTCTTCTTCCGCCTCCGCGGAAGCGCCGTCTTCCTTGGCGCGGATTGCCGCATCGCGAAAAGCGGCCGCGGCGGCGCTCTTCAAATGCAGCTGAAGCACATCCTGGAAGGAGAGCCCCTTCCGCGGGTCGACGCCCGCCATCGCCTTGCGGATTTGCGCCAGCAGGGCGGGATCGAGCGGCACCCATTGGCCGCGGAACTGGACGAGCCGTTCGCCGCGGGCGACGAGTTCCTTGAACTCGTCCTCGCTCAGCTCGGCATCGCCGATCGAGACGCGCCAATCGAAGTCGATGAGCGAGTCGAGGCCGAAGAAGGACTTCTGGCCGCCGCCGGCGCCTTCGCCCGCAGGCGCTCCTTCGCCGGGGCGGACCTTCGCGCGCAGGCGCGGTTTCTTCCGGCTGGCCTCTTCCCACCAGCCGGGCAGGAGGACCTGCCAGCCCGCGGACAGCAGGCGCTGGCTGTCCGCGGTCAGGAACTGCCACGCGGCCCCGTCGGTCAGCGGGCCGTTCAGCAGGTCCGTGCGGCTGCCGGCCAGTCGCTCCTCCGGCAGGCTTGCCTGCAAGTGCGCGAGCCAGGACGCGGAGCGCTCGCGCACATGCGGCGTCCAGCCGGAGGGCCATGTCCCGAAGGCTTCGCCGTCCATGGCCAGCCGAACCGGCACGAGCTTCGCCGGTTCGAGCTTGTCCTGCAGCATCAGCGCCAGACGCCAGCCGGCATCGGCGTCTTCCGGCTCCGACAGCTGCAGGAGCGGCCGGAACGGCAGGGTGTCGGCCTTCCAGCCGGCGGCGACGAGCCAGGCGCGCTCGTCCATGCCCGCGGCCGCGGCGGCGCGGTCGCGGGCGAAGAGCATCGGGAAGTCGCGCCGCAGATCGCCGGCGGTTTCTTCCGAGCTGTAATAGCGCTGGAACACGGCCGCGGAGAACGCCGCTTGGACGCCTTCGAAGAAGCCGGCGGAGATGTCCGCTTCCTCCGCGGTATCGCCGCCGTCCCAGTCGTACCAATCATCGTCTTCGTCATCGACGACGACTGCCGAGGCGCGCTCTGCATCGGCAGCGCGCGCCGTATCGGCTGCGCGCCTCGCATCAAGCGCACGCTCCGCCTCGGCCGCAAGCAGCCCTCGGCCGCCAAGCTTGCCGCGGGCGCTTCCGCCGCCGGACTGGCGGCTCCATGCGTCCGCCTCGGTCCCGCCTCCGGCAGCACCGGCCGCGCCGCTGCCGCGCAGCGCCCGCAAAGCCTTCCGCGCCCGCACGTCGAGCGCTTCCGCGTCCCAAGTCCAGCGCAGCTTGCCGGCTCGGAACGCGGCGAAGCTCGGCATGTATTTCTGTTCCGCGATGCAAGCTTCCAGCGCCGGAGCAAGCGAGACGAGCCGCGAGGCATCGCCTTCGAATTGCCAGATGAAATGCGTCATCAGCAGCTTGCGATCCGCGAAGAACGGAATGACCATCTCCGCGGGCAGCACGACGAGCTCGATCTCGTCCTGCAGCTTCTCGATTTGCAGGTCCGTCCCGTAGAAGGACGGCTCATGCCAAGCGAATAGACGCTGCTTCACGAACATGCCGCTCGCCAAGCCGGCAGATTCCAGGGAGCCATAGATCAGCGCGTCGCCATGCTCCGATAAACGGACAGTAATGGATATCGTTTCTGCGCTCATGACAGCAGCCCTCCTTTCCGCAATTCTTCCTGCAGGGCGCGAAGCCGGCTGTTCCGGCTGGCGAACGCCGAGATGAACTGCTCCCAGCGCTCCTCGCGCTTCAATCGCACGTACAGCTTGGACAACCGTTTCAGCAGCTTCGCCGCCGCTTTGTAGCCGTCGCGGTTCTTCTGCAGCACGTACCGCTCCACGGCCTGATGGTAGAAGGGAAGCAGCAGCTCCGGCGCATCCTTCTCGATCGGCTTCAACACCGCGACCCGGAACGAGAGCGGCTCCTGACCGCTGCTCATTTGATAATCGATCCACCGTTCCCATTTGCCGTGCGCCACGAGCGCTTCCTCATAAATTACGCGAGAGAAAGGCAGCATCGACGCCAGCGTATTCCACATGGCGGGTTTGGCCTCAGGCAATTGTTCGGCGACGATCGACCAATACTCGCCGTACGGCGCCAAATCCTCGCCGCGAAACCCGGTCAGCAGAGCGCCGGTCTCGACCAGCCAGTCGCGCAGCCGCTCCCATTGCCCGGCCCGGCTCATGACGTCCAGCAGCGGCATGAGATGCTCGGGCTTCAGCAGCAGCTTGCCGCCGCGCTCGGCCAGCAGCCGGAGGGCCTCCTCGTCGCGTTCCAGATAGAGCCAGAGCAGACATTGCGCGAGCGTCCAAGGCAGCGGCGACAACGCGTTGCCGAGAACCTGCTGTGCTTCCCGCAAATGCTGCAGCTCTTCCTCGTACAGGTGCTTGCTGCCGGCCGAAGCGGGAGACAGCCAGTGCAGCCAAAAGGATTGATACAGCGATGCGAAGCAGTTCAGCGTCTTGTCCTCCGTCAGCATCTGTTCCCGCAAGAAAGCCGCCGTCTCCAGCAGGCGTTCCCAGTAAGCGGACGTCTCGGACGAAAGCGCCAGCCGCTCTTCCAGCATCCGGCGCGTCTGCGCGAGCAGCCCGTCCAGCGCCAGCTGCGTATGGTAGCCCATGAAGAGCCCGGACTGGCGCCAATTCGCCTGAGCCGGCTTCACGATTTGCTCCAGCACGAACAACGCCGCATGGAGATTGAACAGCTGCTCCAGCGCATAGGGCAGGTCGGGCCGCATCGCATGCAGATCGGCCAATAGGTCGCTTGCCTCCTGCGCGGTCCGGATGTTTGCCTGCAGCGGTCCCCTGCGCTGGCGGAAACGATCATGCCACAGCGCCACGGGGAGCTCGGTCAGCTCCTGTTCGGTCAACGTTGGCCGGACTAAGCGGGCCGACGGCGTTCCCGCGCGAAGCGGCGAATTCTCCGCACCTTCTTTACCAGCACCTTCTTTACCAGCACCTGATTTACCCGTCCCCGTCTCCGTTCCGTCCCCGGCAACTGCCTTGCCCGCACCTTTGCCTGCCAGTCTGCCATCGCCAGTTCCGGCTTCCGCCGCGTCCGCCTTGGCCGCGTTCCTGGCCGCCGCGCGCGCATTGACGAGCGCCTGAATCGGCCGGCCGCACAGTTCTGCGTACCGCAGCAGCGCAGCGACCATATGCAGGCAGCCCCGGTCGAGCGGGCACGCGCATGTGCTTTTGCTTAGATCGCCTAGATCCACGGCAACCTCGTATACCCGGTTATCCTTCACGCGCGCATCCAAATAGACGCCGTCGTCCCGCAGGCCGAGCGTCTCCACGCGTCCTTGCTTATGATATTGAAAACCGCGAATGATCGTCAGTTCATCGAAATAAGCGGCGACGCCTTCAAGAAGCTTGCGCCATGCCGTATCGTCCATCATCAAATCCGTATCCATGCTTCGTCGACTCCCAATCCCGTAGTCGGTAGGTATGAACGTATAAACGTCGCCATCTATTATACCAGTTCTTGCGGCCTTCGGAGCCGAACGCAGCCTTAATTTGCAGCTGATGGGCCCCGCGGCGCCGCCGCAAGACTATGTTTCCCTCCAGTAGGGGAAAATGGAGGTATTACCGGCAAAGGCAGGAAGCCTTTGCCGCGCGGGAGGATGTAGCGCATGGACAAGCTATTCAAGCTGCAAGAAAGAGGCACCTCCGCCGGGACGGAGATCATGGCCGGCATCACGACGTTTCTGACGATGGTCTACATCGTGATCGTCAACCCCGGCATCCTGAGCAAGACAGGCATGGATTTCCACGGCGTCTTCATCGCGACCGTGCTGGCCAGCATCGTCGCCACGCTCATCATGGGCCTGTTCGCGAACTATCCGATCGTGCTCGCCCCGGGCATGGGGCTGAACGCGTATTTCGCCTTCACCGTCGTCTCTCCGGACGATGGCGTGACGTGGCAGATCGCGCTCGGCGCCGTCTTCGTCGCGGGATTGATTTTCATATTGCTGTCGCTGACATCGTTCCGCTACATGCTGCTGGACGCCATACCGACAAGCCTGAAGCACGCCATCACGGCGGGCATCGGGCTCTTCATCACGTTCATCGGCCTGCAAAACGCGGGCGTCATCGTCGCATCTCCCTCCACGCTGCTGACCCTCGGCGATCTGACGGAACCGATGACGGCGCTGACGATCGTCGGCCTCGTCATCTCGCTCGTCCTCATGGCATACCGGGTACGGGGATTCCTGTTCGTCGGCATGCTCATCACGGCGGTCATCGCCCTGCTGATGGATCAGATGGATTTACCTTCGAATCTGGTCGCCATGCCGAGCGGCTTGGACGCGACCGCGTTCCGGCTGGATATCGGGGGCGTGTTCGAGAAAGGGCTGTACGCCGTCATCTTCACGTTCCTGCTGATCACGCTGTTCGATACGACGGGCACGATGCTCGGCGTCGCGGAACAGGCGAAGCTGCTGAAGGACGGCAAATTCCCGCGTTCCCAGGGGGCGCTGCTGGCGGATGCGGCAGGCACTTCCGTCGGCGCGCTGCTCGGCACGAGCCCGACGTCGGCTTACATCGAATCCAGCGCAGGCGTCGCCATCGGCGGCCGGACGGGGCTGACGGCGGTCGTCGTCTGCGTGCTGCTGGCGCTCACGCTGTTCTTCTCGCCCGTCATTGCGATGCTGGCGGGCATGCCCGCGATCACGGCGCCTTCGCTGATCATCGTCGGCTTCCTGATGCTCGACGTGCTGCGGCGGATCGAATGGAGCGAGCTGGAGGAAGCTTTTCCCGCGTTTCTGATCGTCGTGCTGATGCCGCTTACGTACAGCATCGCGACGGGGATCGGCATCGGCTTCATCGCGTATCCGCTTCTGAAGCTGGCCCGGGGCAAGGGCAGGGACGTGCATCCCGTTTTCTACGTGTTCGCGGTGCTGTTCTTCATCCAGATCGTCTTCTTCAGCCATTGATCCTGCTTGCGGGCGAGGCCATGAATTTTGGCGGGCATGGAGGGTTTTGCGGTTCGTCCGTCGAAACGGTAAAGCCCGTCCTTCGCGGCGGAGCGGACAAGAATGATGAATAGAAGAAGGTGCGGGAATGGCCAAACAGAAATTTTACGTCGTCTGGGTCGGACGCCAGCCGGGCGTGTATGCGAGCTGGGGCGAATGCCAGGAACAGATCAATAAGTTTGACGATGCCAAATTCAAATCGTACGAAAGCCGGGCCGAGGCGGACGAAGCCTACCGGGGCGGCTGGAAGAAGTTTTGGGGACAAGGCGGGGGCGCTAAGGCCGCCGGGGGTTCCGGCGCCGCGAAGAGCGGGAGCGGCCAGTTCCGCAGGAAGCCTTCCGCTGCAGAAGCAGAGCCGGGCGAAATCGACTATGACAGCATTTCCGTAGACGTCGGCACGAGCGGCAATCCGGGTCCGGTGGAATATAAGGGCGTGGATACGCAGACCGGCGAAGTGATTTTCGCGGTCGGGCCCGTGAAGAAGGGAACGAACAACCTCGGCGAGTTTCTCGCCATCGTCCACGCGCTCGCGCTGCTGAAGCAGCAGGGCAGCAGCAAGACGGTGTACAGCGATTCCATGAACGCGCTCAAATGGGTGAAGCAGAAGAACGTCTCCACCACGCTGCCGCGCGACGCGTCGACCGTTGAAATCTGGGACATGGTCGACCGCGCGGTCCGCTGGCTTCAAACGAACACGTACAGCAACAAGGTGCTGAAGTGGCAGACGAAGCAGTGGGGCGAAATCAAGGCGGATTACGGGCGGAAGTAGGGTCTTGGATACATGGGAGAGGGTGGATTTGGATGAAGGGCAACAACCGAAACAGCCTTGTATTTGACGCCGACGGGATTCTGACCGCTCGCGCTGGATCGTTCCGGATTGGCGACAAGCATGTCTTGGAAGCAGGCTCGGACCGTATCGATATTTCGAACGGCGGGGAAGTTGCGTTTGCTGTAGAAAATGATTTTGGCTCGCTGCTACTCGTCTCGACTCGGCACGCTGCGGCGTTCGAAGGAACCGGTCAATCGGGTATCCGTGCCGGAATGAACGTGCGGAAGATCAGCCTTCGCTTTCTTCCCCGGCAGACCAGCGAGCTCGATAAGTTCTCGCTGACGTTGGATTTCATGCATGGCGCCGCTGAATTATGGGATGAAGCGAAGCAGCGGTTTCACTGGATTCCGAATCTGAAAACCAAACCCCGTCACGTCTCCGGCCAGCATACGTTCCGATCCCCCGCAGTGATCGTGACGGCAGGGGATTACGGCGCCGCCGTTGTTCCGGATTTAAAGGAAATCCGCGATTGCCCGCAATGGCACCGCTACCTGGATTTGCGCTTCGGCGGGGATGCCGGTTCGGAGCAGGAGGCCCCTCCGCGGCTCGAATACGGCATTCAATCGATCGTGCCGACGGAGCATACCTATTACGAACCGGACGGCGCGGCATTCCGCGTGGAGGATGACGGGATTGCATTGTCGTTCTACCTGATGACGTTTCGAGGCTGTACGGATACCGACATTCTCGATGCCGTCGCTTCGCTGCTGTGGAACGAGCAGGCTGCCGGCTATGAAACCCGGCTGCTCCCGCAGACGGTTCCGTTCACGCAATATGCGGAGTACGGCAACGGCATGGCATTGCAATATTTGTGGAGACAAGGGCCTGACGCGCGGTCGGGCGGGATTACGCTGACGACCTTCCGCAGGAAGGACGGCGTCATGAGCGGCCGGGAGTACCCGGACGACCTTTGGTTCCATGCATGGTTCAACAACATGCGGACGGCGATGGAGCTTGCGGATTTCGGTACGATGATGAACCGGCCGGAGTGGATCGCCAAGGCGGATGAAATAGCGCGATGTTTGACCGCGGCTCCGCAGCAGAACGGCATTTTCCCCACGATCTACGCACCGCGAACCGGCGAATGGGCGGCATCCAGCGAGCATGGCGGCGGGAAGGAACTGTACAGCCTGCCCGATTGCGCTTGGTCTGCGCTCTGGCTTCGCAAATACGCCTCGGAATACGGAGGGGGAATCGACGGAGCTGAAGTTGCAGTTGAAGCCGAAAGATTCCTGGAATCTCTGCGGCGGTTCATGTATGCGCATCAGGATGCGTCGGGCGGGTTCCCTTGTTGGGTTCGGAAGGCGGATTTGACGCCGGATGCGCGTTTGAACGATTCCGCCTCGGGGGCGCTGGCAGTTTGGTTCTTGGGAGAAGAACTGTTGGCGGATGCCTTGTCGGAAGAGGAGAAAAGCACAGCTATGCAAGCTGTTATACTCGGCGCGGAGTATTTGATGCGCAGCGTGCTCCCGGAGCAGAAGTTCGACGATTTCGAGCTGTATTACTCGTGTTCGAGCAAGCCTTTGACGTATTACGATCCGTTTACCTGCATGTACGGGCAAAACACGCTGGCCATTCAATGGTGCGCGGAAGCGTTCCGCGTCGCGTATTTGCTGACGGGCACGCAGGCGTACAAGCAATCCGGCCTATTTTGCGTTCATTTATTATCCTTGTACCAGCAGGCGTGGGATGCTCCTTTCATGAGCTTCTACACGTTCGGCGGCTTCGGCGTCATGAATACGGATGCCGAGTGGAACGACGCCAGACAAGCCCAATTCGCGGAAACGCTCGCGAATTACCATGACCTTACGGGCCGATTCGACATGCTGAAACGTGCGGTAGCTGCTGCGAGAGCGTCTTTCGCGCTCATGGCGATCGACGAGAACGAGCAGGTATGTCCGAACAATTACCGCGGCACCTCCGTCCAATTCGAAGTGCATGGCGCATCCGCCGAAAATTACGGCCACGGGGGAACGGACGCGCGATCGCATCAAAGCGGGTTCCATTGGGGAACGGGCAGCGCGCTCGTTACGGCGGCACGGTTGAAGAAGCGATACGGGGACTTGTACATCGATTTCGAGGCCAAGCAGGCGATCGGCGTAGATGGCATTGTCGTCGTGAAGGCTGATTTTCAGGCGAATGCGGTCGTCTTGGAGATCGAGAAGCTGGCGGCTGTCCGGGACTTTGAAATCCGCGTAAGGCACGGCGGCGGCTCGGCTCCATCGGGCTCGGCTCCACAGGATAGTTCATCCGGTTCGGGTAATCAGCAGCTCAATATCCGCATTGCTGGATTTGAGGTTCAACCGTTGGATCAGCCGGGCCGTTATGCTGTGACGCCAAGCATAGAGCTTGAACTGCGAGCTTGAGCATGAAATTGGTATATTTCGAGGTTTCGTTTCAGTCCGCAACTTAAACACGCCGCGAGTCGTCGTAGGCAGGGAAGATGAATCTACGCGAGGTGCGTGTATAGGATGAGAATATTAACGACGATGCTGGTGTTGGCGTTTAGCGTGCTGCTCGTCGTCAGCGGATGCTCCGAGTCCGATGCGGCAGCGGGATTGCAGGGATCGGTCAAGGTTGACGATGCCAAAGGGCAGGACACGAAAGTGACGTACGTGTTCGTCAATCGGAGCAAGGAGACCATCACGGTTGTCGGCGGAGCCAGGTATACGCTGGAGAGAGACCACGAGACCTACAAGGCCGGATCCGTGCCTGTCAAAGACTACATCGATCTGCATCCCGGTGAAATCTACAGCGATTCGGTGACGTTCGCGGACTTGCCTGCCGGGTCTTATACGATTACAGTGGAATGGGACAACATCAAGGCGGTTGCGGAATTCAGCCGAAACTGAGGCGCTTATTGGCGGGGCGTCAGTCAGGATCGCACTCTCGCAGCAGCAGCTTCTGGTTGGCGCGCTGCCCAACTTGCCTTGCGATTAATCCTATCTCATTGCGGAAAGGCGGCGGTCGTCGTGCCTTTAATGGAACAAACGGAGCGGGAATGGCTGGCCCGGGACAAAACGCCGCGCGAGGCCGTGTTCTTCTACACGCCGCTATGCGGCACCTGCAAAGTCGCGCTGCGCATGCTGGAAATCGTCGAAGCCGCAGGCGTTTCGCTGACGATTGCCAAGATCAACATCAACTTCGCCCCTTCGCTTCGGGACGGTTGGCGAATCGCCAGCGTACCGGCGCTGGTACTCGTGCAAGACGGCGAGCCGGTGCAAACCGAATACGCCATGCAGTCCGTGGACACGCTCTACCGGCTGCTGAAGACGTTCTCCTCGTGATTGGCGGGGAGGGCGTTTTTTTTTGTTCCTTCGATCGTGTTCGGGAAGCCGGCGGGAGAGCTAGGGTGAACCGGGCAGAGGGAGATGCGATTTGCCTATACGACGCATTGCGCCTCCCGCGGCCTTTTCGGACGGACGATGGCTGCTCGGCTATACCGCGAACGTTAAGATCTGGTTTCTCTGTGAAGCGTTACCTTCTTATGGGAGGGACAATATTTCTTGAGTTCTAGACGAGCCGGATTATTCTTCTTGTTCTTCGTCGTCATGTAGTTGCGGTCGCCGCATTCTGTGCAAGCCAACGTAATGGTTACGCGCATGAAGCTGTTCACACTCCTTTTTCCATAGTTTATGAAGGAAGGAGCCGCGGTGACATTAACCCGGCGATTGCCGCTTTTCCCATTTTGGCGCGAAAAAAGTCGTTGACAGGCCGTCCCCGTCAGGATAGCATTGTTGCCATGTTCAACCATTAAAGCGATT
Organism: Paenibacillus rhizovicinus; assembly: GCF_010365285.1. NCBI lineage: Bacteria > Bacillati > Bacillota > Bacilli > Caryophanales > Paenibacillaceae > Paenibacillus > Paenibacillus rhizovicinus. The sequence continues at coordinate 3,034,125 of NZ_CP048286.1, read as the reverse complement.
TCATTTGCTGTCAAAGGAGAGGGAACGATGTTTGGTTTCAATGGTTTAGATATGAACATGGGCAATTTGGCGAGGCTGTCGGATGCGAAGAGCCGTTCGATCAGCGCGGAGAATTTTACGGGCGAGGCGGGCAAGGGCGGCATGGCGACAGAAGGAACGGGCGCTAACTGCGCGCGCGATCTGGGCTTGGGCTGGAAGGTATCGCCTTCTGTATATATCGAGGCAGGCAAAACGTTCACGATGGGCGAAATCGCGGGCCCGGGCGCCATTCAGCATATTTGGATGACGACGGCGCCGAACATTTGGCGGACGATGATTCTGCGCATTTACTGGGATGGCGAGGAAACGCCGTCCGTCGAAGCGCCGATCGGCGACTTCTTCTGCAATGGCTGGCAGGAGCGCGTCAACGTCAACTCCTTCCCGGTGGCCGTCAATCCGGCCGGCGGCATGAATTGCTACTGGCAGATGCCGTTCCGCAAATCGGCGCGTTTCACGATGGAGAACACGGGCACGGAGACGGCGGTGCTGTACTACCAGCTGGACTACGCGCTGACGGAAATTCCGTCCGACATGGCGTATTTCCACGCGCAATGGCGCAGAAGCAATCCGGTGCCGTACAAAGACGTGCACACGCTCATCGACGGCATTCAAGGCAAAGGCCACTACGTCGGCTGCTACCTTGCTTGGCAGGTCAACAATACCGGCTGGTGGGGCGAAGGCGAGATCAAGTTCTTCATGGACGACGACAAGGAATTCCCGACGATCTGCGGCACGGGCACCGAGGATTACTTCGGCGGCGCCTGGAACTGGGAGCATCCGAAGGGCGAATACGGCACGTATTCCACGCCGTTCCTCGGCATGCATCAGGTCATCAAGCCGGACGGGCTGTATCGCAGTCAGACGCGTTTCGGCATGTACCGCTGGCACGTGCAGGATCCGATTCGCTTCGAATCCGGGCTGCGCGTGACGATCCAGGATCTCGGCTGGCGTTCCGGCGGCCGTTACCTGCCGCAGCAGAGCGACATCGCGTCGACGGTGTTCTGGTACCAATCGGAGCCGCATGCGGCCTTCCCGGAATTGCCGGGCAATGACGAGCGCGAGGTTATTTAATCGTATTAAGGAACAGAAGCCGACTCCGGGAAGGGTCGGCTTTTTCAGTTGTAAATGGAAGGCTGCTTTCCAAAGGCAATTGGGAAGTAGCAGTATTCTATCTTTTCGTCTCTATTGGAACGATTTCTTTTGCCTCCCCTTGACCCGGATTACTGAGAAACGTCGCACCATTTACCTCGTATGAGACTTTCTGGCCAACTTTCAATTGTAATAAATTTTTGATTTTTTTATGCGATAAAGAAACGAGTGAATATCCTTCCTCCACAAGTTGATCCACTGTTTTTCCTTCAACGTCTTCTCCTGTGAACCGGATTTAGGTTTTGATTCGTCGGAAGTAGTAGTGGTACAAGCGGTTACTAGAGTTGCTAGAAAAAGGCATAAAACGAATATCTTGTTCAAGTTAATCCTCCTACACTATGGCAGGTACGTTGTTAATCCAAATTGGCTGTTGATGTTTCCGATAGGAGGACTTACAAGATTACTCCATCGGAATTTAACGTTCTGCCACAACGCCC